>JBCDEB010000010.1:0-75168 GCA_039180005.1 Cyanobacteria bacterium P01_G01_bin.54
ACAATCCGGATTTACTTTGAAAATAGACAATGTTAATACTCTTGCACCAAGTAAATGAAGCTAGCGAGATCCCCCCGGCTACGCCGACCCCCTTGGTAAGGGGGTTTTCATCGTTGGGGGTGATAACCCGTCATGACTCGTTAGTATGACACCGTGCCGAACCCACCGAAACCGACCGTCAAAGAAGCGACTGAATCTGGGAAATTTACAGCTTCCTCAAGCTCACTGATAGGAAATGAAGACCGCTAGCTCACGCGAGGCTGTATCAAAGCACCCTTGCCAGGTTGTCGCAATTGCAACCATCAAGCCCCGTTCGGCTTCAGGCAGTTGCTCGGCTCGCTCTAGTAGGTGTTTGAGTTCCAGTTGAGCCCGGGCGATCGCCTGGGCACAGGTATTCTCACTCACATCGGGTTGGTTGAGTCGTGCTTCTTGGCTAATCGTGTTGAGGGAGGCGATCGCCGCCCAAACGGCAGGGCGGAGGCGTTTGTCGGGGTCGGGCTCAGGACAAGGGGAGAGTTGAACGGTTTGAATTTGGGGGAACGTTTTAGCCTCTTGGCAGATTTGCAGGGAGCGGGCGATCGCAGACATCTCTTCACCATAGGGCAGATGGCGCACGACATTAAACGCTTGAACGGCCTGCACTGTATCTTTTTCATGTAGACACCAAAACCCTGCTGCTGTGGCTCGTGCCGGGGTATCCAATCGTAACGGCTCTGTAATAGGCTGAGCAATCAGTCTTTTAATGGTTTCTTTGTTAACCCACCAAGATAGAAACATTGCCCTTAAATACTGTTTGGTTGTGGCAACAATTTGATCCTGGAGTGAGACAGACGCCAAACCTACCCATCGCCAATCTGAAGCGTGATGTGTTAGACAAGATACCCGCCATATCAAATGGGATGCTTCACTCTCAGCGAGAGCCAGATTCACTGCATTGATCACCGGAATTAGCTGACCGCTATAGTCCAATACTTCTTGGCATTGCCGCAATCCATCATTCCAATTTAAACGCAAACGGTTATGGAGTTGGATCTTCAGCGAGGGAAGGGGCAAAAAGGTACTGTGGGGAAACCAGAGTGATTTGTAGGGTCGGCAGATCGTGCCGAGCAACCATACATCCGGTCGCAGGCCGCAGAATAGAGCGAGCAGCGCAACGCCCCAGCCAGAGTCAAATACAGCATTGATTAACCAATATAGGTCATCAATGAATTTGAGCAATTCAAAATCACCTGTCATAAGCTGGATCAACGCAATGCAGAGACTAATTAAGGCAACTGGTCCGAGGAACAGAACAGGGAGCATAAAGTGAAAGCAGATGTAATAACTGAGAGTCTGTAGACTAAAAAGAATCCCTCCCGCTACACTTTCAAACGCGCTGAAGACAATGCCTGCACCAACTGCCCCAAAAAGGCGAAAGAGCAAATTGTTTTCCTCTCGAAATAGGAAGGCGAGAATCCCCCAAAAAAGGCTCAAACCCACACAGAGAATAAGCCCTTCGCTAATACTGCCAAAACAACCAATAAACAGATTCAGAAGACAGCTAATCACTAATACTGTACCCATTATATTCCAGTTAAGTGCTAGGCCAAAATAGGCGAAGACTGAACGAACTGCTAGGGACACAATCAATGACAAAATCAATCCCTGGAGCCATAAGTTGCGTTGAACAGCATCCGTTCGCAGTAGCCGAATGCCTTTACGAAAACCACCCTTTCCTCGGGGAATATATTCAGTTCCAAAGGTCTCAACATACCAACGAAACGCTTGGGGAAAATAAAAGATCCAATAGAGCAGCCGAGCGTAGTCTAGAGGGTTCCACAACGAGAGTGGGCGTTTTAGCTTGGGAGCCAAGTCTAGACGGGGCATCCGTTCAACAGTAAGACTCATCAGTGTACCTTACAATTTCATACTCTAGTCCTACAGGTCAAAACAGGGGTTTTACGGGATTCTCTTCACATAAGAACGGTTTGGGTATATAACTGTCTCCCAGGAAAGACAAGAAAGTTTGTAAATTGTCATAATCATCGGAAGCAACAATGTCATAGAAATTGGTACTATTCCAGATCATATGCGCATACTTGAAGTGATATTGAATTGCTGCAGTCAGCTCCTCTAAGACGACTTGACATTGCTCCATTTCCTCTAAGATTTGCGATCGCTTTTGGGTGATTTCGTCCGGGGTGAAGTAATGGGCTTTAAAGTGGTTGTTCTTGATCTCTTCCCTGCGTTCATACTCCTGGCGGCTCGGGTGCATCATTTTCTCGCAAAAGATAATGATGCCATCCACTTTAAGGACTCGCTTAACATGGGCAATTTGATTTTTGCGTTGTGGGCCATACATTTGAAACGTCGTATTCTCAAAGATTGCATCAAACCCCGATTGAAAGTAAGGGCGATCGGCTCTGCTGGCAAGATACTCCGGGGTGATATCAGCAAAAGAGCCCAAATAAAGCTCAGAATAATGATGCTGACACAGTCGATAGAAATTTTCGCGATTGGCTAAATTCGGAGAGTCGGTGAGGGTTCTGATCCGGCCCTCGGCATATTCAGCTAATGCCCTGGCATTTGTACCATCTGCGGAACTTGTTTCGTAATAGGTAAAGGGGGATTGTTCACTCTTGGCTTGATGCTGAGCGAGTTTGTGGAGCGCTAAACCCAAGCGGCATTGCTCTTCGACAAAGAAGGGAATGCTGGCACAGAGATGCTTATAGAATTGGCCAATGTTCCGCTGGAAGATGTGATGATAGTCTTGATAGGCAGTACTTTGGCTGCTTAAAAAATCCGGTGCAGCAACCACTTCTTTCTGGGGAGCTTGAGAGTGACCTGTGGCAATGTTTTCAAAGTGGGGCAAGAGAGAGTTTAAGCGGGGACCTTTGAGTAAATCAGCTCTAATTTTTGCATAGTCAAATGTTTCCATAATTGAGCAGGAGAATGGGGGTGAACAAGAGGAAGTCTATCAATCATCTGCATGAGCTTAGGCATGACAATGCAAGCGCCGCTTTTGTTGCTTGTGTTCACGGCAGTGTAGCGCACCGAAAACCGTTAATGAAACCCCCTGGTTAGCGTGCTGGGACGAGATAACGCTCAACGCTAGCGGACTGGCTCTACCACGGACTCCCGATCATTGTGAAGGCGCTCCAGTAGTAAGGATGTGAGAAATCCGCATCCTCGGTGGTAATCAAGTTGGCATCGAGGGCAAATGCCGCCGCTGGAGTTTGCAATTGCCCGCTGGTAATATGAGTCTGTCCCCGCAACAGACTCAATTGAGCTTGCTGCAGCGCCTGGGCACGAGTGGGGGCTGCCGCAAGCTGCTCATAGAAGCTGGTCATCAGGGCCAACGTTCCCTGGTCACTGACATACCAGAGACTACCCAGGGCGGTCTTTGCACCCGAGGCGACAGCCAGCCCCGCAAAGCCGAGTTCTGCGTCTTGATCACCCAGAGCGGTGCGACAGGCACTCAAAACCAGCAACTCCACCAAGGGATCATCCAAGTTCAACTCGCGGATCTCCGTTAGGGGCAGCCGATCGCCCCAGAGTTCGATGTAAGAGTTCTCCGGTCGTCCAGAGCGAAACTCCCCATGGGTCGCCAGGTGGACAATCGGGAAGGTTTGCTGACGACGGGCCTGCTGGAGGTTGCTGACGGTGAAGTCTTCGTTGAGAAACACAGCCCCGGAACGGAGTTCGGTGGAGATCAGATTCAGCTCTAGGGGCACGGCGGGTAAGGGGGATTGACGGGTGAAGGTGGAGGCACCCATCGCCAGCACATTTGCATCCTGTAAGTTGGTGTATTCCAGGTTAGTGAGGGAGACGCTGGGCATGAGATTGATGCTGAAGTCTTCAATTAAGAAGCGATCGCCACTGTGGAGTGCCGCAAAGGGCAGCGATCGCAAGCCCGCATCGGCGATAAAGCTAATGTGACTGGTACCCTGCTGCTCTAGGGTCGGCAAGATGGGCTCGACCAGGTAACGGTAGAGTTCTTGGGCAGGTTTCAGGTATGCCCTGCTGCGGGAGGGACGGCTAATACTGCGTTGGAGCTGTCGCGTTAGGGACTGGATTTGGCCACGGGTGACGCCTGCGACCTGACGCCGGACGGGCGGTGCATCCGGGCTGACCATGACAATTTCCAGGCGATCGCTGGGGTTACCCTGCTGCTGCTGAGCCAGCAATGCATCACTGTTTGCCAGCCCATGAGCAATGTTCTGTAAGGATTGCGGTGTGATTTTGGTGCCCCCTTTGCGCTGTGAAAGGGTTTCGGCAACGGGTTCGCCCACCTCGGCTGGCCCAAACCGGAGATAGATAACCACCGGAGCAATGTTGCCAATTTGCGCTTGGGCAACCTGAAGGCGATCACGAGTTTGCACACTAGTGGTGGTGGGGGGATCGGCAAACTCGAAATAGTCGTTTAGATCATTGCTAAAGTCTTCTTCGATCACCTCCTCTCGCTCAGCAAATTCCTCTTCAAAGGCCTCATCCTCAAGCCAAAGCTCCCCGTCGGGCCCGTCGAAATGCTCATCGTCTTCCTCAAATTCCTCGCCAAACTCATCCCTAAACTCGTCACCAAACTCATCCCCAAAGCCCTCACCCAAAAAACCACAGAAGAAAAATTCACAGTCCCCCAGATCATCACCACCATCGATCGTGATATCCCCCTCGATGAATGTACCTTCAATTTCTTGAAAGGGGTTAATACTAGAATTGCTACTGCGAATTGCACCTGCCGTCCCATTGATGCTGGGATCACCGACGATAAAGGGCTCACCCAAAAGCCCCCCCCCGTAGGAAATATTAATTACGCCGCCACTATCGATGCTAATTCCATTAGTGTTATTAATTTCGTTAACACTCAAAAAGCCCAAACTATTGATGGAGATATCACCAGAAGCATCCAAATAGCCATTCACCTCTACCCGTTGTCCGGCAAAGAGATCAATGAATTCAGATGTATTGATAGTCTGAGTCTGTAGTGTTCTTCCGGCAGAAAGCTCAACAAAATTAGCGTTGATATCGCCCTCGAAAATGATGTCTTGACCTGCTGTGGCAATGAGGTCTCCAGAAATTGTTAGCGTGCTATTAACAAAACTATGAATAGTGTTACCGGCGACCAGTTCTAAATCTACGGTGCCCAAGCTAACCCCAGGACCAATCGTAATGTCGTTAAAGGCAGACAGGAACATATCACCTACAAGTGCACTGTCACCAATAATGAATGTTCCCGAGCCTTCAAATTCAAAGACTTCACCATCTGATGAAACCTCGGTATCATCGGGACCAGTACCTGAAATAATGAAAATATTTTCAGGGTCAAGCAGTAGGGTTCCTTGCTGACCCAATTGACCGGTTAGATCTACATCTTCCAAACTAGGAAAAATCAGATCTTTTTTTCCAGAAACCTCAACAAAGCCCCCATCTTGTACCCCTTGGGCGCTAATCTTGCCAAAGAAGCGGGTGGTATTGTCTGACCAGACAATCACCCGCCCACCATCGCCTGAGTTGAGAGCATCGGCTTTAATGACGGAAGCGGCATCGACATAGGTGGCACGGGCATTGAAGACATCTCCCTCACCGCGATAGTCGCCGCCGATGCGCACATCACCGCCGCCCGTCGCACCCGAGGCGTCAACCTGGGCAGCAAACAGGCCGACGCGATCGCCGAGTAGGTTCACCTCAGCGGCGGTAATCTCGCCCGACACGATATTGGTGGCCGCACTGTTGGGCAGCTCGATTCCGGTTGCCTCAACTTGAATCTGGTTCTGGGCCGTTACGGTCAACCCTGTTTCCAGGGAGTTTGGCCCAGTCAAAAGCTGGGGCAGATCGTGGGCATTAATGGACGTAAATTCACCGGTGGCGGTGCGGGGGGGCTCAATTTCTAAGCTCAACAGATGCCCTGGCTGGGAGATGCGGACTAAGCTTTTATTCGGGACAGCGGCGATCGTCACTTGGCCACCGAGCGCCGTAAGCTGGCCAGTATTGGCGGTTTGACCCCCGAGCAAGGTAATGGCCTGCCCCGGATTGGCGGTTAAATGGCCTGCGTTGGTGATCGCTCCCCCTGCCGCCCCATCAAAGGCAAACTGGCTGGGTGTCCCAACCAAGGCGGCATAGTCTGCTGTTCCCACCGCGTTAAACCATGCCCCGGATTCAAAGCCAATCCCCGTGGCAGTTGTGGCCATAAAATCCCCCGAAACATTGAGACGGGCTTGGGCACCAAACAGGATGCCGTTGGGGTTCATCAGATAGAGGTTACTGCTGCCGCCGCTCACTTGCAGCAGGCCGTTAATGATCGAGGGGTTGCCACCCACCACCCGCCCGAGAATGTTCTCAATCCCTGGCTGGGAGAGGAAGTTGGCAATTTGTGCTTCGCTTAAGCCAAAGTCCTGAAAGCTGTGGAAGAGGTTAGCCCCATCCCCCGATAAGGTTCCGCCATAAATATCAATGCGATCGCCCGCCACCGTGATCTGTGTCCCCGTGCCATCAGCCGCTGGGGTAATGGTTTGAGCAGACGCCACAAGGGGGCAACTCAGCAGCGTAAGCAGGAGCGCTGAGGTGGTGAAGCCGAAGGCGTGTTGGGTCATGGGGGGAGCCGAGCCGGAAAGATTAAGAAATAAGGGTGAGATACCAGACCCCCCTTCCAATGCTGTCACAGAAAACCCAGCATTGGGGGGAGGTTAGAATCGGCGACTGTAATCTGCACGTTTGTGAGGCAATCGTGGTTTGCGATCGCCAAGACACATGAGTTCTAGATAAGCAGACATTGCGAAAGACCCTGAAACTCAGCACAATCAACAATACTGGCTCCCATATTGCCGGAGTCTGAGGTGGCAATCTCCACCTCAGCGGGAGGTGTCGGGGGGCTGATCCCCTGACAACCGGGTTTGGCCATGAGATTGTAGTGCTTTGGAGAAGGCGATCGCCTCGCTTAACCGAAACTCAGGTTAAGAAATAAAGTACGCCCGAAACATCGGGATCGGTGGCAAGGAGTGCCTTTGAAGCCAAACCAGCTAGCGATCGCCCCCTGAAATTTCCTGCACCTGAACCTTAAATGGATAGTCGGCTTTTTCTTGCTCCAGGTCACTGAGTCGCATTTTTTTCGCCCATTTTTTACTCAAATATCGCTCCCAGCGGAAGCCCCGCTGCTTGGCGAGATCTTTCTCCGCTTTGCTCACCTGGGCAATCACGTAGACTTGGAGTTCGGTAGAACGGGCGATCGCCTGCTCCACTAACTGGGCGAGTTGCCCCGGCTGATGGTATTCCACCCGGTCAAAGAGCGTGGCAATCAATTGGCAGTCGGTCAAGGCCCGGTGGGCCTGGCTGACGCCGATGCCATGGTTGAGCGCGGTGGTGATTAAATTGCTGGGTTTGGGATTCTCGGGCCAGAGAAAATCTTCATAGGTGCAAAGCCAGGGTTTGGCGATCGCGGGCAATGGTTTTTGTCCAAACCATTGGCGATCAAAGGCGGCATTATGGGCGACTAGATAGTCTGCCCGTTCGACCCATTGCTGAAACAGATTGACCATTTCTAAACAGTCGTCCAGCACCTCACAACTGGCGTCTGCACTGATGTGGTTAACGGCTTGAGCCGGGTTCTGGCCGGCCGGAAACAATGTTGAGAGCTGTTGGAGGGTGCAAGCGTGTTCGACGGAGTAAAAGATTGCTCCGAGTTCGATCGGTTGATGTCTTTGGGGGTCGAGACCCGTGGTTTCGAGGTCAACGATCAGTAGGTTGGTCACGGGATTCAAGGCAATGGGTCAGCGCTGTCTCTAGTATGTCTTAAAAATCAATATCCTGAACTCCATCATTGATTCGTTTCAGGGCTGGGATTGGGCAACGTATCCAACGTGAGTTTTGGTTAAGTGAAATTATCGCATTCCTTGGGAGAGGGCTCCCGACGGGCTCCGGCAATATCGGAGCCCGTATTGTGGATTCTGCTGAGTTTTCGAGTCTTGCGCGATGTCTGCTGATCCAGAACTCACGTTGTTTACCTATCCAGAACCCAGGTTAATCTATTTTCTCTTGGCCTAACTCTGAGCCACCTTTGCGCTTACCAAGGACTGCCAATCATCGTAAAGGCACTCCAATAATAGGGATGGGAAAAATCAGACGCTTCTGCCCGAGTCAGGGCCTCAGAGACAGCAAATGCCGTTCCAGGCGTGAGCAACTGGCCCGACTGGATGCGGGTTTCACCCCGCAGTAAATTTAGCTGGGCTTGACGCAGGGCCTCACTGCGGGTGGGCTGCTGGGCCAACTGTGCATAAAAGCTGGTCATCAGCGCCAGCGTGCCCTGATCGCTGACATACCAAAGGCTGCCCAACGCGGAGCGGGCCCCCGAGCCCACAGCAAGCCCCGCAAAGCCCAGTTCGGCTTCATGGTCCCCGAGGGCAGTGCGACAGGCGCTCAGCACTAGGAGTTCTACTAGCGGGCTGTAGAGTTCGAGATCGCGGATTTCACTCAAGGGCAGGCGATCGCCCCAGAGCTCAATGTAAGACTGCTCGGGCCGTCCGGAGCGGAATTCGCCATGGGTGGCCAGATGCACGATCGGGAAAGACTGGCTGCGGCGAGCCTGCTGGAGGTTAGTGATTGTAAAGTCTTGATCCAGGAAGGCTTTGCCCGAGCGCAGTTCCTCGGCAATCAGGCTCAGTTCTAAGGGCACAGCGGGCAGGGGGGTCTGCTCGGCAAACTGGGCCGCGCCCATGGCTAACACGGGGGCGGTGTCCAGATCGTGGTAAGTGAGATCCGTCAGGGACAGACTGGGGATCAGATTGATGCTGTAGTCCTCGATGAGGAAGCGATCGCCATTATGTAGAGCGGCAAAGGGGAGCGATCGCAAGCCCACATCGGGAATCAAGCCAAGATGCCCAATCCCTTGGCGCTCAAGCGCTGGTTGAATCGGGGCGATGAGCTGCCCATAGAGCTGTTGCGCCGTCGCGAGGACCACGGGTAAGCGGGTGGGTTGATTCACCTGGCGTTGGAAGCGTCGGACTAAGGCCTGGAGAGAATCACGGCGGGCGCTGGGCACCGGTCGGCGCAGCGGCGGTTGATCGGGTGTGATCACAATCAATTCGAGGCGATCGCTCCCTTGGGGGTTACCCTGGGCCCGTGGCGCTAATCGGTGAGAACCTAATCCGTCCGGCGTAAATTCCCAAAGCGGTTGAGGGATGGCAGTTGGGGCAACGGCAGGGAGCGAGCCTGGTTTGGTTTTTGTCAGGGATGCCGTTGCGGGTGCAACACCCGGTTCAACCACCTCTGTCGTGCTAAACATCAGATAGACAATGGCCGATTTAATCCCCACCCGATCTTCAATCGTACGTAAATAGTCTTGAATTTCAGCCAATGTGGCAGTGGGGGCATGATTCAGACCGTAATAGTCGGTATATTCTGTGCTTAAACTACTCTCAAATTCACTGACGAGCTCTTCAAAACCATAATCCACCAAGACCAAGTCATCTAAATTGAATTCATTCAGGTCAAGTGTTGTTAAATCGAATGGAGGAAAGCAGGGCGTTACAGCACAGGGATTATAGGTCTGGTTACTATTCACTGAAATTCCGCCAAAAGTGAAATTATTGGCTAGACGCTGCGTGGGAAAAATCGTGAAGTTGACGTTGGTCATTGCCCCGGCTGTACCATTGAGCGTTGCATCCCCCACGGTAAAGGGAATCCCCAATAAGGCACCCCCTTGGGTAATATTGATGGCCCCCCCGGCACTGGCAATACTAATTTCGGTTCCCGAAAATGGCACGGTTCCTGTTACCTGAATCGTGGACGCACTATTGAGATTAATATTCCCCGCCGCACCCACCACACCATTGATCATTAGATTACGCCCCGCATCGATGGTGATGGAGTTAGGGGTAATCAGAGAGCCGATACTCGCAGTGCTGATGGTGTTGCCAGCCGTGAGATTAACGGCCCCATTTGTTTGCAGATCACCCGCAATGGTGATGTCGTTATTGGCGGTAATGGCAAGAGAAATCGTCGATCCTACCGCATCTAAGTCAAGGGCTTGAGTGCTGATACTCCCCCCTGCTTCCAGAGAAAGGGTGCTAGTTACAGGGGATGGGCCATAGGTATAGTCTGATTCAAACGTGATGTTGTTGGTTGCGGCTAGAGCAACATTCCCCACTCCGAGTGCCGTATTTAATGCGGTTTGGGAAATAAAGAACGTTCCTGATCCAGTTGCAGCATTGATTGTGGGAAGTTGGGCATCATTTGTCCCCAATGTGCCGACAACAATATTTTCTGGATCAAGAAGCAGCGTTCCGGCATTACCCAACTGACCCGAAACATTAACATCTGCTAAATTGGGGAAGATTAGATTTTTTTGACCTGAAACTTCAACAAAACCGCCATTTTCCACGCCTTGGGCGCTAATTTCACCCCAGAAGTGAGTCGTGTCATCAGCCCAAACAATAACCCGGCCCCCATCGCCGGAGTCTAGGGCATCGGCTTGAATGTTCGCTGCTTTATCGATCGTGGTATGGGTCGCATTGGGAATCGTACCCTCACCCCGATAATCACCACCAATGCGGACAGTGCCACCGCCTGTTGTACCCGAAGCATCAATCTGAGCGCCAAAGAGACTGACGCGATCGCCGAGCACATTCACCTCCGTTGCCGTGATCTCTCCAGACACAAGATTCATGGCGGACACATTGGCAACCCTTGAATCGGTTGCATTGACTTGAGCCTCAGCCGCTGCTGTCGGGGTTAACCCCGTATCCAGATCGGCCCCCGTCAGTAAGGCCGGTAAATCCAATGCCGTAATCGTATCCAGTTCATCGGTCAGAGTCCGGGAGGGCACAATCTCCAGACTCAGCAAATGATCGGGCTGAGAAATACGAATCAGGCTCTCGCCAGGGACGGCGGCGATCGTCACTCGTCCTCCGGCTGCAGCAACTGTCCCGGTATTGGCGGTTTGACCCGCCAACAGCAGAATTTCATGGCCCGAATTGACCGTTAAATTCCCAGCATTCACCATTGCCCCTGCTGTTGCCCCAGCAAAGGCAAATTGGCTGGGGGTACCGACCAACGCTGAGTAATCGGGAGAGCCAATCGCCTTAAACTCGGCCCCAGAATCGAAGCCAATTCCTGTCGCAGTCGTGGCGAAAAAATCCCCTGGCACATTGAGTTGAGCGTGAGCGCCAAACAGTATCCCACTCGGGTTCATCAAGTACAAGTTGCTGCTGCCGCCCGTGACTTGCAGTAGCCCGTTAATCACTGAGGGGTTGCCGCCGACAACTCGTCCCAAAATATTCTCAATTTCGGGTTGGGAGAGGAAGTTGGCAATTTGCGCTTCGCTCAAGCCAAATTCCTGAAAACTATGGAAGAGATTAGCCCCATCGCCGGAGAGGCTACCGCCGTGAATATCGATGCGATCGCCCTCAACCGTAATCTGAGTACCGATGCCATCGGTGGCGGGGAGAAGGGTCTGGGTCTGGGCAGACGGTGCATTCAGCATCAGGAGCGGCAAGCAGCCGAGAACAGCGAATGGCAGCGGGTGTTGCGTCTTCATCGGGAGTTATTGCGTCACGCGTTTAGAAACGATCCAGTAGAGGTTGCCCCTGTCTAAAGATGCTGATGCTTTGGCCCAATTGTATCGATTGTCAGCCCATACCCGCTCTTGCTGTGCCCATTTGGATCAAAAACGGTGGAAACGTGAGCTTTAGATAAGCTAGACATCGCGAAAGACGGTCGAAACTCAGCAGAATCAGCAATACTGGCTCCGGTATTGCCGGAGTCTGAGGGGGCAATTTCCCCCTCAGCGGGAGGTGTCGGGGGGCTGGACCCCTGACAACCGGGTTTGACATCGAGATTTTAAGGCTTTGAGGACTACGATCGCTTCGCTTAACCAAAACTCACGTGTGGAAAATTTCTTCCCTATTGTTCACCAAGGACTACCAATCATTGTAAAAGCACTCCAATAGTAGGGATGGGAGAAGTCGGGGGCTTCTGCCCGAGCCAGGGCGGCGTCAACCGGAAATTCATGGGTTGGTGTAATTAATCGGCCCGCCGCAACTCGGGTCTCACCGCGCAGTAGACTCAGTTGGGCTTGGCGCAGGGCCTCGGCACGAATAGGGGCTTGAGTCAGCGCTTCATAGAAGGTGGTCATTAAGGATAAGGTTCCCTGGTCACTGACATACCAGAGGCTACCCAAGGCGGTTTTTGCGCCTGAGGCCACGGCTAGCCCGGCAAATCCCAACTCCGCGTCTTCATCTCCCAAGGCAGTACGACAAGCACTCAAGACCAACAGCTCCACCAATGGATCGTAGAGCTGGAGGTCACGGATACGGTCGAGGGGTAGGCGATCGCCCCACAACTCAATATAAGAATTGTCGGGTTGGCCCGAACGGAATTCCCCATGGGTGGCCAGATGCACAATGGGGAACGGCTGGCTGCGGCGAGCATTCTGCAAGTTGGCGATCGTAAAGTCTTGATCCAAAAAGGCTTGCCCATTGCGCAGTTCCTCAGCAATCAGGTTTAGTTCCAAAGGCACGGCAGGCAAGGGCGTTTGATCCGTGAAGCTGGCTGCGCCCATGGCCAAGACGGGTGCGGTTTCAATGTTGGTATAGCTCAGGTTCGTCAACGAAACACTGGGCAGCAGGTTCACGCTGAAGTCTTCAATCAAGAACCGTTCGCCATTGTGCAGAGCGGCAAAGGGGAGCGATCGCAAACCAGTATCGGCAATAAAGCCAATATGGTCAATGTCGAGGCGCTCTAAGTCGGGCAAGATCGGGGCAATGATCTGGTCATAGAGCTGCTGGGCGGGATTAAGAAACGTATTGCGGCGGGACGGATTACTGAGGCTACGCTGGAACCGCCGCGAGAGGGCTTGAATTTGGCTGCGGGTTGCGCCGATAACGGAGTGACGAATGGGGGGTTCATCAGGGGTGATGAGGACTAACTCGAGGCGATCGCTCTCCCGCTGGAGTTGAGAGAGTTGCTGTGCTAAGGGGATGCCAGGATCGCTCAACCCTTGGGCCGTAAATTCCCATAGCACTACTGGTGTTGTGGATTCTGCTGGGAGGTCTACAGCTTTGGTTTGGGCGAAAATTCCGGATTCAGATGACAGTCCAGCCAACGCTGTCGGCACATAATTGACATACAAAATAGCGGGTCTCACCCCCGTTTCTAACGCAACATCTTGCAAAAAACGACGGGTTTGATCTTCTGTGACAGCGCGAACGTTTCGCGTTCCGCCCTCTGTACTCGTTGAAGAATTTGGGCTGTCTTCTTCGGGGGTAACGGATGATTCTTCAAGTCCCCAATGCGAAACAAAATCATTGGCATGGTCCTCATCCAAGGTTGTAACCAAACGTTTGGGAAACGCTCCATCACCCACAGGATTCCAGTTGGCTAAATCTAGCGCTGGCATGTTTACCGTGCCACATCCTGATAAAACACACAAGTTGTCTGTTACAGTCTCGGTGGTTGAAATTGAAATATCTCCCAATGTAAAGTTGCCGCTAATGGGCTCGGGCGGGACGGCGGCGATCGTAAAGCCCCCATTCGTAATCGAACCAACTGTTCCATTGGTTAAGGCATTCCCCACGATAAAGGCGGTTCCGGTTAAGCCACCCCCATGGGTAATGTTAATTGCCCCGCCATTACTGTCGATACTAACGCCAGCAAAAGCCCCTTGGACTTGAATGGTCGAAGCACTCGTTAGGGTAATATTACTTCCATCCGCTTTAATGTAACCGCCGACAACAATATTTTGATTCTCGGAGGTTAAGACGATCGCATTCTTTGAATTTAAGGCTTGCGTGTTAATGCTATTTTCTGCATTCAAGCTGATACTATTTGCATCAATATCACCATTGATAGAAATATTATTTCCCGCTGTAATTTCCAGATCATGGGGAGCCGCGTTGAGCGCAAGCGTTTGGGTGGTGACATTCCCCCCCGCAGCCAACGTGAGTGTATTCGAGATGGATGAACCTATATAGGTGTAATCAGATGAAAAGGTGATATCGTTCGTCGCCGCGAGAGAAACATTACCAGCCCCTAGCACAGTATTCAGAGCCGTTTGGGAGATAAAGAACGTACCCGATCCGGTTGCTGCAGCGATTGTGGGCAATTGAGCATCATCGGTTCCCAAGATCCCCACAATGATATTTTCGGGATCGAGAAGGAGCGTACCTGCATTGCCAAAACGTCCTGAAACATTGACATCTTCTAAATATGGAAATACCAGGTTTTTATGCCCTGAAACTTCGACAAAACCGCCATTTTCGACGCCTTGGGCGCTAATTTTACCCCAGAAGTGAGCCGTATCATCGGCCCAGACAATCACCCGACCGCCATCACCCGAATCTAAGGCATTGGCATTGATGACGGACTCCGAATCCACATCAGTAAAGGTGGCATTGGGGATATCTCCCTCACCCCGATAGTCACCGCCAATGCGCACGTCACCGCCACCAGTTGCACCGGACGCATCCACCTGAGCCGCAGAGAGACCCACACGATCGCCGAGCAAGTTCACCTCTGCCGCTGTAATTTCCCCAGAAACCAAATTCGTTTCGGCTGCATTCGGAACAGTTGTTCCAGTTTCATTAACTTGAATCTCACCCGCTGCTGTTGTCGTTAACCCGGTTTCCACCCCTGACCCCGTCAGCAAAGCAGGTAAATCTAACGGCGTAATGGCATCCAGTTCACCGGTGAGGGTGCGAGGGGCTTCAATCTCCAGACTCAGCAGATGACCCGGTTGGGCAATGCGCACCAGACTTTCGCCCGGCACTGCGGCGATCGTTACCCGTCCCTCTGGTGCCGTAATATTTCCGGTATTGGCGGTTTGACCTCCGAGCAACGTTATTTCATTGCCCGAATTGACCGTTAAATTCCCCGCATTCACGATTGCCCCTGCTGTTGCGCCATCAAAGGCAAACGAGTTGGGTGTACCGACTAGCGCGGTGTAATTGGGGGAGCCGATCACGTTAAACCAAGCCCCAGAATCCCAGCCAATTCCTGTTGCGGTGGTGGCGGTAAAGTCACCCAGCACATTGAGTTGAGCCTGAGCACCCAAAATAATCCCACTCGGATTCATCAAGTACAAATTACTACTGCCCCCAGTGACTTGCAGCAGCCCATTAATCACCGAAGGGTTGCCACCCACCACCCGCCCCAGGATATTCTCGATCCCTGGCTGGGAGAGGAAATTGGCGATTTGCGCTTCGCTTAAGCCAAAGTCTTGAAAGCTATGGAAAAGGTTCGCCCCATCGCCGGACAGGCTACCGCCGTGGATATCGATGCGATCGCCCTCGACGGTAATCTCTGTCCCCGTGCCATCGGCTGCGGGGGTGATCGTCTGCGCTTGGACGACAACAGAACTCACTGCAAACAGGGGTAAGCAGCCCAGAACAGCGAACAGTCTTTGCGAATTCATAGTGCGGGAGGCGACGAGAGGAAATGCTCGCCTTAACCATTGCACACAAAGACCAGAGTGGGGGGATTCACCCCTGCTCTGGTCACATAACTTTTAAATTGTTAGGGCTCGCAGTCTCAAGCAAAACGACGCTTTAGTAGCGGCTGAATCAAGGTTAAGACTGCGCCATCAAAGAGCACCAACACCAGCAGCATCACCGCCAAATTCATCTCGCCCCAGGGCGCTTGCATCACCGGGGAACCAAATCCCCAAGCCGCGTGAAGATAGAGATAACGAATCGGCTCGATCGCGTAGGTCAAGGGGTTCAAGGCGGCGATCCATTGCAGCCAATGGGTCATAAAGGAAAGCGGTGCGAGGGCGGTGCTGGCAAACAGCAGGGGCAGGTTGGTCACAAAAATGACCGCGATCAGCTCAATATGCCCCGGCAGCGCAAAGGCCAGCCCCAAGCTCAACGCCGTCACCCCAAAGACAATCAAGAAGACGATCGCCGCAATCATACTCAACCCGGCGATCCCCGGCAAACCTGCGCCGAGCAACGCACTCGCGCCCACAATCACCACCGTCTGCACAAACGCCAGACTAATGATGTAAATCGTCGAAGCCGCCACAATTGAGTAGCGGGTGGAGAGAGGCGCAACCAAAAGACGATTCAAAAAGCCAAACTCCCGGTCAAACATCACTGGTAAACCCGCATTCAACGCCCCCGAAAAGGCTGTGAACACAATCACGCCGGGGGCCAGAAACTGGCCATAGTTGACATCACCGCCAAAGAGACCTTGGGGCGCATTGTGGAAGAGTGCGCCAAACAAAATCAACCACATCAAAGGCTGAATAATCCCAGCCATCAATGTCGTGGGACGGCGCTGGAGCTGGATAAACAGGCGCTGGGTGAGCGCCAAAGTCTCTTGGGTAAATTCAGCCCAAAGATTATCTTCTCGGGACTGGGCACCGAGGGGTTTTAGATTACTAGGAATAATAGATTGGCTCATAATCAAAGAGTTAAGTCAAGTTGGGAATCTATCGCTAACCACGTTTTGAGGCATAAACTTTGCTTCTACGACGCTTCATTATCTCTATCGTTTTCCGAAACTCTTTCCTCTGAATTTCCCTTAAGAGTTCGTATATCCTCTGTCTTCGTTTCTTTCGATTCTGATTTGATATCATTGTTTACTTCCCCTATTTTCCCTTGTTCAAGTAGCTGGAACAACTCCCCGATTTATCCTACAGATTCCCGGACATCCAATAGTAGAAAATTTTCTAGAAGCAGCTCTAGATCATTTGCATATTTTACCCTCTCTCCAAAAATAATGGTAGCTTCCTCAAAATCAATTACAAAACTGTGAGAAGGGTAATCATGGATTAAGGATGCTATGGCCTCTACCAGGTCAGGTTCTTCTAGACTCAATCTTTCCCCGTATTCTGCTGCAACTTTAGCAAGACGATTCATCTCTCCCAATTTCAATGGATTGATCGGACTTGAAATTGGAGAGAGAAGACCCACTGCAATAGTACTAGCTATATCTATTGCTGCTCTAGTCGTTATCACCTCATAACCAGTAGCAACAATTTCTTCGATATAGTATCCAAAGAATTCTATCCCTTTTGCTCCGATAACATCAAGAGCTTGTTGTATATCAAGCACAGAACCTCGTTGAATGTCATCATCTTTGTATATTTGTAAGTCCAAAGGGCCAAGCTCACCAAAATCCGACATTACGATAGAGTTAGCACCTAAAACAATCAGAGTTCCAGCACTTTTACAGTAACCAAACACATACACGTAGAATTTTTCGTAGGTACGCTTGAAATACCTTGCTATTCTAAATGCAGCATCAGGATCACCTCCATTAGTTGTCAAGAATAGAATCGCATTCTCCTTTTTCTCTTCTTGTGCCTTGACAATCTGAATTATTTCATCAGCAGTTCCTTCTGATATATCATGACTAAACAAGAATAGATCGGCCTTCTGACTATTCGAAAGTTGTCTCAATAACTCATGAATATTTTCTTGTGATTCAGACATATGAGGATTTCTGGCTATCTCAAAAGGTTTAGTCGTTTTGATACGAGAAAAGAGCGTGAACAAGTTTTTGGGTTCACCAATGTACAACCATCCCCTATGCTACTTCATCTGCTGTTTTTTCTCCTGTTTCAAATCTCGGCTACTAGCCGCCGCCAGCTCCGCATCCATCAGTGTGCGACCCGTTGCTGCCAGGTAAACATCATCCAGGCTGGGGCGGGATTGGGCGAGACTAAAGGTGGGGAGGCCCATCTCGTGGAGAGTGCGCTCGATTTGGGTGAGGGGGTTGCTCTGGCGTTGCACCACCAGATTGAGCGTATTGCCCTGGGCCGTATTGCAGATCACTTCTTCAACAAAGGGTAGGGTTTGCAATTTGTCTTGGGCCTGCTGGGCTTCGGCTTCGGGAGTGAATTCCCGAATGCGCAGGGTGACGCGATCGCCCCCCACCTTGTCCTTGAGTTCCGACGGACTCCCCTGAGCCAGCACCAAGCCGCGATCGATGATGGCCAGGCGATCGGCAAGGGAATCAATTTCTTCGAGATAATGGCTGGTAATCAAGACTGTCGTGCCCGCATCCCGGAGCTGGCGCAGAAAATCCCAGACCACAAAGCGACTCTCCACATCTAAACCCACGGTCGGTTCATCCAGCACCAACACATCCGGACGATGGAGCAGACCCGCCGCCAGATCCAGACGACGGCGTAAGCCCCCGGAATAGGTTCCCGTTTTCTGATCGGCGTATTCTTCAAGACCGAGCAGCGTCATCAGCTGGTCGATGCGCTCTTGGGCCGCTGCACGGGGTAGGTGGTAGAGTGCGGCTTGCAGCGCCAGCAGCTCTCGTCCAGTGAGGACTTTATCCAAGGCGACCTCTTGGGCGACGTAGCCGAGGCGTTTTCGCACTTGCCGGGGTTGCTCAATCGCCGAAAAGCTGGAAACCTCCACGCGACCCCCATCGGGTTTGGCGAGGGTACAGAGGCACCGAATTATGGTGGTTTTGCCAGACCCATTGGGCCCGAGCAGTCCGAAGAGTTCGCCAGGCTGGATCGTAAAGGAAATATCTTTGACCGCTTCGGTTGTGCCGTAGCTTTTTTGGAGATGTTCAATGACGACGGCGGCAGTCATAGGTACAAATTCAGGTTACTGGACACCTCACTATTGTAGAGGTTGGGTCTGCCAACCCAACAACCCCCTCGTAATCGGTAGGGTTGTTTTATGTTTACCAGAGAAAATTTTTGATAGACAAAGAGGATTAACAACCCTGGTAGGCGGGACGCCTGCGCTACGGTTTGACCGCTGATGATCCCGTAGCGCGGGTGGTTGCTGAGCGCTTGTCCTGAGCGGAGTCGAAGGGGAGTCGAAGTACATCTTGCCCGCCACTGTCTGGATTC
This sequence comes from Cyanobacteria bacterium P01_G01_bin.54, assembly GCA_039180005.1. GTDB lineage: Bacteria > Cyanobacteriota > Cyanobacteriia > Cyanobacteriales > Spirulinaceae > SIO3F2. Next base: position 18,788 of record JBCDEB010000010.1, read on the forward strand.
CATACAGGGTAATATTTTCAGCCTTAAGTTCACACCAGTGGGTTTCCCTGCCCTGCGCAACCTTTAAGACCATCCTGCCCATGAGATGGAGTGGGTTGACGGGTTGGGAAAACCAACCCCTACATTTAATCCAGACCCTTTCTTTTTTCTCTCCAGAACATAAAACAGCCCTACCTCTTAACCAGGCAAGATGGTTTTGTCGGTTGCAGGGGCCAAGAAACCGAGTCTCAATCACCGATCCAGAATTTTTTGGGGTCAACGGACTGGGGGATTAGGATACTAGTATGCGATCGCATGTTCTGTTTCTGCTGATTTCGGTTGACGAATCGGCAGCTCAATCACAAAGGCTGCCCCTGCTCCAGGTTCTGATTCACACCAGAGTCGCCCCTGGTGTTGTTCCACAATAATTTGGTAGCTGATCGCCAGACCCAAGCCCGTACCTTGTCCCACCGGTTTGGTGGTGAAAAAGGGGTCAAATAGCTTGTTGCAGATGGTTGTGGGAATACCCGGCCCATTGTCTTGAATCCGAATTTGGAGCCAGTCTTTGCCCAGTACAGTTGCTTGGATGGTAATTTGATGGCTAGGCTGCTCAGCACCTTGAGATGGATGCTGGGTTTCTGTTTCTCGCAGAGCATCGATCGCATTGCCGAGCAGATTCATAAATACTTGGTTGAGCTTACCGGGATGGCAGTCGATACGGGGCAGATCGACATAATTTTGCACAATCTGAACTTCAGACTGCTCAGCGTTGGCCTTGAGGCGATGCTGCAAAATCAGCAGGGTACTCTCAAGTCCGTCCTGTAGATAGGCGGCCTTAAAGTCCTCCCCATCCGCTCGGGTAAAGGTGCGTAAAGAGCGGACAATTTCGCTAATCCGCCCTGCCCCCACCTGCATGGAGTTGAGCAATTTGGGCAAGTCTTCCGCTAAGAATTCCAGATCGATCGCCTCAATCTCGTCTTGAATCGCTGCCGAGGGTTCGGGATAGTTCTGTTGATAGAGCGAGAGTAAGCCGAGCAGATCCTGTACATAACTCTGGGCAGGTTGAATATTGCCTGCGACAAAGCTCACCGGATTATTGATTTCATGGGCAATACCCGCAACCAATACCCCCAAGGCGGAGAGCTTCTCTGATTCGATCAGTTTAGACTGCATTTGCTGCACATTATTGAGTGCAGTTTCTAGCGCTTGAGTCCGTTCTTCTAAGACATGTTTTGAGTTTTCTAACTCGGCAATCACTGTGCGCAATAGTGCTAAGCGGCGATCGCTATTTTCTTCGAGAATAATGCGATCGTGCTCAGAGCGTTGGAGCTTTTTTTGTAAAATGCGATTGGCTTTTTCTAGGTCTCGGATGCGTTTTGCATCATTACTGGTGGTCATCACTATTTAAGCAAATGCGCTTGAGAAGGGATCGTAAACTAAAGAAAAAGGAGGAAGTTTGGGCAGGAGAATTATCCGCCGATAGAGCAATCAAAGCGGATGATTTGGCGATGGTTTAGCCGGCTTCGTCCCCAGCAGTAGCGTAACAAAGGTCTGATTATGTAACTGTGCCGTCTGTTGAGACAACAGGGGTGCAATTTCACCGTTGCCATAGAAGCCACAACTGGGGAGATGCTGCGGTAGTAATTGTTGGACTTGAACGTACTCTTCTTGGGTTCGAGTCCCCAGCAACCAACGCCGTCCCGCACAGGAGAAGAATAACGCCAACGCCGGAGATGCCCCGTCTGGATATTGGGCCAGCGCTTGATCGATGGAGGATTCAACCGCCTGCAAAATCTCCTCTCGGCTCGTTTGGGCGATCTGCACCCAGGCTTGTTCGGGGACTTCACTAAAGAAGCTCACGGTTTGGGTTCTAGCGTCATAGTAGGCGGGGGCACGGACATAGGCGAGATCGCCACCTTGGGCATTAAACACCACCAACGGGTATTCTCCGGAGGGGTTGAGTCCGCCAAGATAGTCTTGGTAATACGAGAGTGCGGTTTGATGTTCGATTTCGTAGACAATGGTTCCTTGCGCCCGGGTAATTTGGCTTCTGCGCCCCAGGGGCTGCCAACCACTGCCGATGCCATGGGCAACCACAAGATCTCCGGCGAGCAACAGCACCGGCACCGCATTTTGCAGCACTTGGGTTTGATAGAACTGATAGGTTTCGGTAGTTTGGCGGTGTGTACTGGCGAGCCCGCCCACAATGGGAATCGACGTTGTCCCCAGCGCCTGCTGAAGCTGCTCTAGTAAGATACCCGGACTGGCTTTGATGCCTTCGGGGAAGGTGAGACAACATTGGGGGGGCTGGGTCAGTTGCGTCTGGGCTTGGGCGATCGCGCTTTGGGCAGCAGTTTTCGGGTCTTGGGAGGCGTTGTAGCCGACCCCAATCCCCATCTCAACCGTGTCACTGCTCAAGAGCATCAAGGTAATGGAATCTTGCTGAAACGCCAAAACCGAGGACATTTCACCATCGGTGGTACCGCCGATCACTTGCAGTCCAGGGAATACGGTTTGCAGGTGCGCCAAGATCGCCTCATGATCAAAGTCGATCGCCGCAAACAACAAACCGACCTGAGGGACAGCTCCTGACAAGGTATCTTGACATTGGGCGATCACCTCAGCGATCGCATCCAATGAATCCGGATCATCACTATGACCCACCGCCGCACGCAGCATGACTTTTTTTCCTCGTTCACAACTCGCTCTAAAGCGTATTTACGATATGCAAGAATTGTGAAAATCTTGGGAAGGGCAGTAAAGTTTAAAACCTGTAACTGGAGAATTGACAGACCCTAGTTTTCTGCCTAGCCTTGAGGAGTACTGCGGGCAGATCGGGAGCATTCAATGGTGGCACGTCCCTCCTCAAACCATCCCCCCTCCAACAATATGACGGAGCCAGAGCAGCAGAAGGTTCAGGAAATTCTCTTGATCCTCGAACAACTGGTACAGCGGGAAGCGGTCACGGTGCGCTTCATTTTGGAGCGGCTCTATGACATTGGCCTCATCAATGTCATGAACAAGAAAGTGAAAACGCACCCGCTGGGTCAGGTGATCCAGCCCCTGGGTCGGGTGTCCCGTCGCGGGTTTCGAGCGCTTGGAACGCGCTGGTTCCAAGCCCAGGGCCCGAAGTTGATTACCAACTGGCTCTACAGCCTGGTGAATTTAGAGCCCTCCAAAAAAGCAGAACAGGCCGTTGAACCGGACGATTTAGAGCTAACCTATCCCCTGGTGCTCCCTCCGGCTGAACTGGAGCGGGAGGTGGCTCAGTTGCGATCGCAACTGCGTTGGCTCACCGCTGTCATGGTGGGCGGCATTGCCCTGTTGGGAAGTAGCTTCTTCTGGATAGACTACACCCTTAAACCCGCTGCCACCGAGCTGCTGGAGCAGGCTCAATCGGTCGATCGCTCGGTGCAGCGGCAGTTTTAGAACATTCTCTGAAACAACAAAAAACCGTAGGGGAAATCCCTCCGTGGCCGCCCTAGACCCGTGGGGTAGGCACGGGGGCACTACCCCTACAGGTAACTCACGTGAGTTCTGGATAAGCAGACATCGCGCAAGACTTGAGAAACTCAGCAGAATCAACAATACTGGCTCCGATATTGCCGGAGTCTGAGGGGGCAATTTCCCCCTCAGCGGGAGGTGTCGGGGGGCTGGACCCCTGACAACCGGGTTTGACAACGAGATTGTAAGGCTTTGAAGAATGCGATCGCTTCGCTTAACCGAAACTCACGTTAACTCATAATAATGCGTTAAATATGCGCAACCATATCCGTCTTGGTAAAGCGTACCTTCGGACGCGTCGCATACTTGTCATCGGCAGCGCGATAGCCCGTTGGACAAACCACCACTGCATGGTAGCCCTGGTCTTTTAGACCCAGCACCTTATCGTACTCATCTGGCATAAAGCCCTCCATCGGACAGGTATCCACCTCCAGCATTGCAGCGGCGACCATAAACTGGCTCAGGGCAATGTAAACCTGACGGGTCGACCAGTCATCCACCTCAAAGGGGAAGGGTGGATTCTCTAGGAAGCCCTTGATCATTTTGCCAAAGCCCGCCAAATTTTCGATCGGTGTGCCCTGGACTTCAGACATCCGGGCAATATAGCGATCGACATCCTCAGCATTCACGCCGATTTTGATCGCAAAGACCACCAGATGGGACGCATCAACAACCTGTTTTTGTCCCCAAGAATGGGGCAGCAGTTGCGCTCGGAGCTCGGGGTTATCGACCACAAAGAACTTCCAAGGCTGCAAGCCAAAGGAGGAGGGGGCGAGCACCATGCTCTCTTCAAGAGCTTGCCAAACATCAGCAGGGATTTTGCGCTCGGGGTCGAAGGCTTTGACCGCGTAACGCCAGTTGAGTTGTTTCAGTACAGTTTCGGGGGTCATGGGGTATTCTCCTGGAGAGACGGTCGGTATCATGGCGCAGTCCTGTTGAGTAGCGTTGCGCCGTTACGATTCTATAGAAAATCGGCGGCGATTGCCCTTGGCATTGCGCTACGGCGAATCATTTCGATAACGGCAGGAAAGACTGCTGCTCTAGGGCATTTTTTTCCTGGCGTGTTCTCAGACTGTTTTTGAGTTACTCACACCGTAACCTTGGCCAGCCATTGCTGTGCGTCTGCCGCGATACCGCTGCTCTGCCCCAGCACAACCAAATCGGCCGCGACGGTTACTGCTGCTCCCTTAATCTGCGTTACTGGCCCTTCAAGCTTCAGGGGGATTGCTTTGTCGATGGTTTCTTCTGTGCCATCACAGACCGTCAGCCACACTTGACCTGCTGAATCGAGGCCCACTATGGTTAAGCCGCTGGGCATTGCTACAATCTGAGCGACGGCCTGCTCTGACTCCAGCATCCGAGCGGTTTGCCAGACGGGCTGGCCTTGCGGGGCGTATTGGGCCAGCCAGGGCCCGGCAGGTCGCTGATCAGTTGGGGGTGTTTGGCCGACCAGGTAGAGTTGATGAGCCGCATCGGTGGTTAATGCTGTGCAATAAACCCCTGGTGCTGGCCCCAGCGCCGTGATCCAACGCTGAATCCCCTCAGAGCTGTAGCGAGCCAACCAGCTCTGTGCAGCGGCGGCGTCCGGATTATCTTCTCCATTGGGCAAGGCTAACGGCATCGCAGTGCTGCCCGCCACGTAAACAGCGATCCGGGCAAACTTGGTGCGAGCGGTGGGATCTTCACCGAGCCAAAGCTGGAGGGGCAGGGGATGACGATAGTTGCCCAATGTTGTTTGCCAGAGCCGCTCGCCCGCTGGGTCATATTTTGCCAACCAGCCTTCCGCTTCGACATCTTCAGGGGTTGTATGCCCTGCAATGTAGAGAAAGCCTCGTCCATCGATGGCTAAGCTGTCGGGTCGTTGGGGATGAACACTGCGCAGTTTTTGTAACCATTGCTGTTCGCCAGCGAGGCTGTATTCGGCTAGCCAGACTTCAGTCTGGATGGTGGTCTGGGGGGTCTCAGCGGAGTTGGGCAGTGGTACGGGAACTGTTCCGAGGGCATAGAGGCGATCGTCTACCAGCGCCAGATGGGTCGTGCGGCTCCCTGTTGCAAGGGGCAGGGTTTGCAACCATTGCTGTTGGCCCTCGGCGTCATACTGAGCTAGGACAGCATAGGATTGCTGAAGAGGTTGCTCTAGGGGGGTTTGCTCTGGGGTTTGCCCCTGCGTCGTCCCACCGACGTACAGCGCTCCGGCGGGGCTAGACAATACCGTTTCTGCAATGATCCCTAGCGTCTGAACCCAATCCACACCTGCCATGCCATCCCCCACGAGACGTCCCGAAAGTTCCAATTATTCTACCCTTTGGCGGGAGGAGCGGAGGTCAAAGTTCAAAGTTCAGGTTCAAGGTTCAAAGTGCTTGTACCGTCGGCATCCTCTGATACAGAGCCGAATGGCGTGCCCTAAAAACAAGCTGCTGGATGCGATGATTTCTCTCTGGGCTCTCATTCAAGGAGCGGCAGAATCGAATTCGTCTGCATCCATCAAAACCGGAATCTGGTCTATGCCAAATACCATTTGCAAGCGCGATCGCACTGCTGCCCCATCGGTATAGATTGCCTCAAGCAGTTGCTCGGGGGTCATCTCTAGATGTTGAGCATAAAACCCGACCTCCCGCATGATCCGTGCCTCTCCCTGGCGCAAATACAGACTCAGACAATGCCGCGCTTGGGTGGCGCGATCGCGCTTGAAGCGAAAAAAGGCCAGGGCGCTGAGGAGGCGATCTTCATAGGGCGCGAGTGGGTTGAGGTGGAGCGAATCCGGCATGGGTGTCTTAAAACTCATCGGGAATTACCCACTTTGGTGGCTCGGCGAGTTTCTTGAGGCGAGCCGCTTCAGCAATTTCGTGCATCCGGTCTAAGGACGTATTGTGGATGAAATCACTGGCTTGTTGGATGTAGTCCGAGTCTGCGCTGTGATCACCAGAGCGATTATCTGCTTGGGAATTGCTGGTTTGAGAGGGAATAGGCTCAGTCATTGTCTATGGTTTTGAAGTTGGGCGGTTCGTGCGTGTGTTCAGTGGGGGTTGCTCAGGGGAGCTATTGACTTGGCCTCCTGAGGGATAATGCGGGATGTCTGCCTTGGCCGACCACTGTTTAGGAGCACGATAATCAATATTCTAAGCGGGATTGCGCAGGCGTAAACGGTGGCGTATCCCTTTGAGAACAGCCTGAAGCTGACTCGGATCGGGGTTCTGTTGGTTGTAGCGCCAGCGTAAATAGGCTTGGGTAATTTGCTCAACCGGTTCGGCGATCGCCTCAGGATATTGGGCACGGCAGGCCTGGGCATATTCCCAGGGGGTTTGGGCCACAGACTTGCGCTGCCCCTTGCTGGCTAGGAGTAAGAGCATCTGGCGATAAATCCGCTCCGGGGTAGGCAAGCGTCTTAAGCGCTGCGATCGCCACCATCGCCCCAACCCCAAGCTCGCTAGCCAGAGGCCAAAGCCAGCGCTGGTTAGACCCACCAAGCCGAGGAGAAACTGCACCACACTCTGGGCCATCCAACGCCAGAGACCCTGAGCCAAGCGGAGGATGCCCCCGAATACCCAGGCAAACGCTTGGGTCAGCCAAGCCCTTAGGGGCGAGGGCAACCAACCCGCAAACCAATTCCAAGCCTGACGCAGCGGGCCAAAGGTTTCGTTGTCCACAAAGGAGGGGGGGAGCACTTCATGGCCGGGAATGGGGTCGAAGGTATACCAGCCCTGCTCCGGAAAGAAGACTTCAGTGAGGGTAAAGGCATCGGTATTCTGCACGAGGTAGAAGCCCGTAAAGGGGTTGAAGCGTCCTGGCCCAAAACCCGCTGCTAAACGTGCGGGAATGCCTAGCGATCGCAACATCACGGTCAAGGTGGTCGAGAACTGATCCGGATAGCCGCCACCTTGATTTAGGAAGGCCGTTGCCACATCCATCCCCGGCAGAATAAAAATATTGGGGTTGATTTGGTAGTTCTGCTTGAGGGCCTGGGCTAAAAAGAGGGCGATCTCGTAGGGGTTTTCCAGGGGACGGTCGGCCGAGGCTAGCAACGCCTCGGCGATCGGTTGCACCGCCTCTGCAACGCCTTCCGGTAGTTGTAGATAATACTTGCTGATCCGTTCGGGATATTGCTGGGCGGCTTGGCCGAGTTGCTGGCGATCGCGCATGGGGGCATCAGAAATGACCGTGTAAGTCAAGTTCTCCGACAAGATTGCGGGGACGCGAATATTGCCGTCCGGGTCAATGGCAATTTCTGGTGTGGGGAAATACAGCGCCTTGGGATGGCTCAACAGGGGCAGCAGGTTGGGCATCTCCACTACGATCGTATAGGTCTGGATAACTTCTTGGGACTGGCGGGGCGAATCCGGCAGGGAGAGATGGTAACGATAACTCCAACCGGGTCGCTCCAAGGTGCGGGTCTGGTCATCCCGAGACACTTCCCAGCCGCCTCCTGTGTAGTGATCAAAGGCCAGCACCCGCCAAAACCCTGGCGCTTGGGAGCGCACCCGCATAACGACCTTTGGCTCGAGGGGCGTTTCCGGCGCTTGGGTCTGATCAATGGTTGAGTCAAAACCATAGTAAATCTTCTCGACCTCCCCCGCCCCACTGCCATCGGAGCTAGCCGCGCCTGAGTCGCCCTCGCCCGCCGTACCGGGGCTGACAATACCCCGACTGTCGCCTTCAAAGCGGAGGTTGTCAAAGTCGCCCGGTGCATTCACCGGAAAGGTCTGGAGTTGGTAGCCTGGAAACCGAGGCATCGCCGCAAAGAAGGTCAGTCCCAGCCCCACGATCAACACAAACAGCAGCACCAGACGCGACCATTCGCGCGGGTTCGAGGATGGAGCCGTCTGGACTGGGCGCGACAGTGGGTTGACGAATGGCAAGTGTAACCGCGAGCGATAGTCCAGCACCATGGTGGGCAGGGCGATCGCCAAAAACAAGATAATAAACGGCCCAAAGGCCAGGGTCTCGCTTAAGGAACCCGCGACAGCTAGCAAAATTAAACCGATGATGATCGAATAGCCCAAATCCCGGCGGCGAGGCAGGTCAAAACTATGGAGAACTTGCACGTTGATTAACAGTTCGGCCAGCACCAGGCGGGTATCGTTAATGTTCCCTAGCAGGTTGCCAAAGAAGACCATTAGCGCAGCCAGCATACCAATCGCCAGCAAAAATTTAACCCCAATGTTGCGGTGTTTGCGTCGCCACCAGCTAAAGGCTGCCCCAACAATGCTTAGGGGCACTGCCAAGAGCGAGAGTTGTGTATCGGCTGCCACATCGGTGGCCACAATCCCGACCACAACCAGCGCCTGCACCACAATCCGCAAGGCGATCGACTCCTCAGTTTCAAGGCGAGGCTGGACTTGCGAGCGTTGTCGGAATGTTCTCAATCCTAAAGCCGATGGCCAAGGGGAACTGTTCATAAAACGAAAATGCAAACTGGCCCTAGGGTAGCAAATCCAAAGCGTTTCGCTCTCTAGGGCCCATCATTCAGTTGAGCCAGAAGTCCTACGAAGAGAGCGAGCGCCCGACCCAAACAACAGGAGAGGGGCTGTAAGTGATTCACCGCAATGGTTTGAGGTCTAACTAATGACAGCTCCTACACCACTGCAATACAGTCAATTTCCACCCGGACGCCCTTGGGGAGTTTGGCGACCTCGACCGCAGCGCGAGCCGGAGCGGTGGCCGAATCAAAATATTGGGCATAGACATCATTCATGGCAGCAAAATCGTTGATGTCACTCAAAAAGACCCCGACTCTCACCACATTGCGGTAGTCTGCACCGGCCGCTTTTAAAATCTCACCCAAGTTTTGCATCACTTGTTTCGTTTGAGCAACAATATCATCTCCTCCCACCAACTCACCTGCAGCACTGAGGGGAATTTGCCCAGCAACAAAGATCATTGTGCCCGTAGCGGCGATCGCTTGGGAATAGGGCCCGACCGGTTGCGGAGCGAGGGGCGTATTAATGACAGTTCTTTTCATGGTGGGATGCGGTAAAAACAGACCTTAGTTTACAGCAGAAAGGAGAACCCAATTACAGCAGAGATTAGACAGCCAGATAATGCTTTGACAATGCTGGTTTTGCTTCACCGGTCTCCCCTGTGAGCTATGCCGCCACAAGCGATGCGGGTGACTCCAATGCCACCCAAAAGTCACTGATGACCTGGGCCATCCGGCAGGGATAGTCGTAGTGAAAGAAATGCCGCCCTTCTGGGCAATGGTAAAGACGATCACTGGGCTTGAGCCAAGACAGTGACGGGGCATTAATGGGGGCAAGTAAGGTGTCTTGAGCGCCGATTGCCACCAAAATAGGGGGCTCGACATGTTCCACTTCAAAATGGGTGTAATGGGCCAGGGAATGGGGGGCTAAGGCACTATCGAGATCAGTCGCCAGAATTTTAATGAAAGTCTTCGTCAGACTCGGACCTTGTTGGCCAAATAGACTGCGCACCATCTGAGCCAAGATCATTGAGCGGGAGCAGGGCAGGAGCTGGCGCAGCGCATAGTAATGATCATGCCAGGACTGGGTGGGCTCACTGCCCACTGAGAGCAACGTCAGCGATCGTACCCATTGGGGATAGCGCTGAGCATAGCGTAGGGCCAGGCCGGCGCTACTGCCGTGGCCGAGGAGATGCAAGGGGCGATCACCGGAGCGAATGGCCTCATGGAGCAGGGTCAGGGCGGCCTCAAAGCAACAGGGCTCATCCAAGGTCTGATGATAGTCCCAGCAGCCAATCAGTGATGTGGCAACCGACGGGTGGGTTTGGAGTTGTTGGAGCAACCGCAAATTAAAGCGCTTGAGTCGAGGGCTGAGGTTGAGCCAAAGGGCATCGAGGGAGGGCGTGGACATGGGTTGACTATCTTGCAGGAGTGCTGGACTCATTAATGAGAAGAATATTCAATAGTGCTCGGATTTCAGTATATCTTATGCGGCGCTTATTGCAATTTATTTCTATTAATCAGTAGAGAATGCGATCATTCTTCTATGCAAAAGAATGGCTCTTGGGAGCCCTGCGTTCGTTTAATACCTTGGAACCCATTGTCCAAGGCAGGTCGAGATAACGCTGTCCCTGCCGTGAGACGTTTTCCGACCCCCCTCCAGCGCAGGAACGCCATCGCCCCCACGTTTTCGTCATTGGATCTTCACAATTGAGAAGATTGCTATAAGATGTAAGCCTAATTACAAATCCTTTTTTAAACCCTGCTTAAATCTCTTGAAGATTTTTAAACCCATGACCCAGGTTTCCCTGACGGTTGAATCGGTTCAAGCCGATCGCCTTGAAGAACTGATTGCTACAGAATCCTTGCTGGTGGTAGATTACACCGCCACCTGGTGTGGCCCCTGCCGTGTGATTGCCCCGATTCTGGAGCAGATTGCCAATGCGTTTAGCGATCGCCTCACTGTCGTGAAGATCGACTTTGAGCAAAGCAAAGCCAGCGCCATCCGGCACAAAATCCGCAGCTTACCGACCGTATTGGTCTTTAAACAAGGCAAAGAAGTTGCCCGCATCATCGGCAGTTCCGCCTACGAGACCTACCGCAACACCCTGGCGCAGCACTTGTAGGGGAGGACTCGAATTAGTCATTCAGTTAGATATCGTTACCTAACGTTAATGGGGTAATGAGGATGCTAGATTTCCAGCATCTGCTACAACAAAGTGGGCATCTCACCGATTCTCTACTGTAACCATTGCCCCTATGACCTGTCCTCCAGCGCCCGCTCCGACTGCACCTCCCCCACCCCCCCAACGCATCCTCTGGATTGATAACCTGCGGGCAATTGGCATTTTGTTGGTGCTCTTTGTCCATACCGGGCGCTTTAGGGCCGAATGGTTTAGTTATATCTTGGCGTTTTTTATGCCCCTCTTTTTTTTCTTGTCGGGGCTGTTTGTCAAAGACAAACTCAAGGCCAAATCGTTTTGGCCGTTTTTGCAAGACAAGGCGCTACGGCGTCTTGTCCCTTATTTTGCCTTTAATATTCTGAGCTATCTGTTTTGGCTGGTTTTTGAAGCGGGGCGTCCTGAGATGCCGCCATCACTGCAACCGCTGCTCGGTATTGTTTATGGTGTGGGAGGGTATGGTTGGCTTAAGCACAATATTAGTCTCTGGTTCTTGATCTGCCTGTTTGTAACAGAGGTTGCCTTTTACTTTCTGATCCGCCTGCCCTCGAAGCGGCAGTTGAGCCTAGCGCTGGGCGTCTGTGCGATCGCGGGTTATGGCTTCTTTGCCCTGACTCGGCCCCTCAGCTACACCTTGTCCTGGATTCCGGGTGAGCTGCAATACCGCCTGCCTTGGGGTCTGGATCTGATGCCGACAGCGCTGGTATTTTATGGCGCGGGATATTTGCTTAGCCCCTATTTGTTAAGCGATTCGGGCATTCGTGGCTGGCGCTGGGGCTTGCTCGGTGGGGCATTGGCCGCTTACATCCTAGGCACCCATCTGAACCCAGAGACAGTGAATTTTATTGTGGGCAAATATGGTCATTTTGCTTGGTTTTACCTCGGCGCGTTTGGCGGCATCCTCTTCTGGTTGTTGTTGTGCCAATGGATTCCCCCTAATCCGGTGCTGGCGGCGATCGGCCGTAGTTCCTTAACAATCTATCTCTTACATTTGCTCGTCTTTCCGCTGATCACAGGCGTGCTCACCCTTGTTCTCAAGATCCCCAATGCTCAACTCAAGGGAGTCTGGTGGGCAGCCGCACTCTATACTGCGATCGCGACCGCCAGTCTTATTCCAATTCATGATTTGCTGAGCCGATATCTACCCTGGCTGGTGGGCCAGCGCTTGCCGAGACGCAAGGTGCCTGCCTCCTAAACAACCTGAGTTTCGGTTAAGCAAAATTATCGCATTCCTCAAAGTCTTGAAATCTCGATGTCAAACTGGTTGTCAGGTCTGTGCCAGCCCCCTGACACCTCTTGCTAAGCTAACCTTGTAACCTGAGTTCTGGATAAGCGAAGCGATCGCATTCCTCAAAACATTGAAATCTCGTTGTCAAATCCGGTTGTCAGGGGTCCAGCCCCCCGACACCTCCCGCTGAGGGGGAAATTGCCCCCTCAGACTCCGGCAATACCGGAGCCAGTATTGTTGATTCTGTTGCGTTTCAGCGTCTTGCACAGTGCTTGCTTATCCAGAACTCACGTGAGTTAGCCCCCCAGCATTTTTTTGATTCCCGGCAGCGCAGCTGCCACTTCCGCTGCCGTGGGCTGGGTCTGCTGAAAACTAGCTCGCGCTTGTACCCGTTCTAGCCACGCTTGCAACTCGGGGAAGTCGGCGATCGAGACCGTCAAAAACATCGTCAAGACGCTCACCGCAATTCCCGCCATAATGTCAGCAACGGTAAACTGCCCAGAGACAAAGTAGTCTTCCCCGAGTTGAGCGGCGTAGAATGCCAAAACCGTCTGCACCTGTTGCTGGGTCGCCGCTAAGACGGGGGGATCGACTGGAATACCGACCATGTGGCGCAACAAGGGCAGGGTCGCGGGCATGAGCTCATTGAGCTGCACCATCTGGATCATTCGGACTTTGGCTAAGTCTTGCGGCGACTGAGGCAGGAGCGACGGCGCGGGATATTTTGCTTCGAGATAGTCCATAATCGCCACCGATTCCAATACCCGGAAGCCCTCATCTACTAGCACCGGAATATGGTGGAAGGGATTAAGCGCCAGAAATTCTGGCTTAAACTGCTCACCACTGAGCTGGACGGGCACCAGGTCAAAGTCTAGACCTTTCTCCAGCAGGGCGATCCAGACCCGGCGTGAATTGTTCGAAAGACGGCTGTAATAGAGCTGACGGTTGGTCATAGGAGAAGTCCTCTGGGGCGTGTTATCTAAATCATGACAGCTGCTTCATCATGACAGCCCCAAGTTTGCTTATGAAGAAGTGTTAAGTTGAGGAGAAGTCCTCCGAATCCCCTAAGCCCTGTGCGTGTTTTTCGTTCTCTGCCTCCGTCTACCCTGCGCAACCTGGCGCTGATGTTTGGGGCGGCCTTTTGTTTTTGGTCGAGCCTGACCATTCTACTGCCCACATTGCCCCTCTACATTGAGGCGACGGGGGCAACACAACAACAGGTGGGCTTAGTAATGGGGAGCTTTTCCATTGGCTTGCTCCTGACGCGGGGTCTGTTTGGCCATTGGGCCGATGTCTGGAGTCGCAAGGTGGTGTTGTTGATTGGTACGGCGATGGTGGGCTTGGCACCGTTGGGCTACAGCTTCGTCCAGTCACTGCCGCTGTTGGTGCTGCTGCGGGCCGCCCATGGCTTGAGCATTGCTGGGTTTACAACCGGTTATAGCACCTTGGTGATTGATCTCGCGCCGCGATCGCAACGGGGAGAAATTTTAGGCTATATGACGCTGGTCATGCCGATCGGCATGGCCCTCGGCCCGGCCTTGGGAGGGGGGCTGCTGGAGACGCCGGGGGGATTCGGTCTGGTGTTTGGCGTTGCGGCAACGCTCGGGCTCCTGGCCTGCGGGGGCATTAGCCTCGTCAGAGAAGCTCCACGGAATCGACCGACTTCTCCTGTGGCCGCGATGCCATCCCCTCAGGGTGCCACCCAGGCAACCGCCCCGGCTTGGTATCAAACCCTGATTGGCACCTATGTTCAGCAATTTAGCTCCGGCCGCCGCCTCCAAATCCCTGCCTTAGTCTTGTTGATGATTGGCATGGTGTTTGGCACCTTGGTTGCTTTTTTGCCCGCCTACGTGCGCGACAGTGGTATTGCCATGAATGTAGGCCTGTTTTATACCATGGTGGCGATCGGCAGTTTTACGGTGCGTGTAGCGGTGGGGAAGGCGTCCGATCGCTGGGGTCGGGGTCCGTTTATTACGCTGAGTCTATTGTTTTACCTTGCTTCAATGCTCTGCCTGGCGCTGGCAACCCAGCCGATTCACTTTATCGTGGCCGGACTACTGGAAGGGTCAGGTGCTGGCATCCTGATTCCCCTGATGGTTGCGCTTGTGGCCGATCGCTCTCCCGTGGCCGAGCGGGGTCAAGCCTTTGCAGTCTGTGTTGGTGGGTTTGATCTTGGGATTGGCTTGGGTGGCCCGCTCATGGGCTCGCTGGTCAGCGCTTTGGGCTATCGCGGCACCTTTGGCATGGCAGCGACTCTAGCTGCATTAGGGTTGGTGATCTTCACCACGCAGTCGAGTCCCCAAGTGGGGCGATCGCTCCGCTTTGCCTGCGGACGGGCGGCCGATGACTATGCCCAAGCCAGCAATTAGAGTACTCCTCTGTCGGGGCGCAATGCTCGCGCCCGCGAAAGCTACAGGGCGACGCCGATAACCCTATTGGCAAAACGAATGAATAATTCAGGCTAGAAGGCGCAAAATTTCTTTTGCGCAGAAAAAATCTGGCATCTCGGCCCAATCAACCCCTGAGATTGAGTAGGATGGAGTGCGAGCTGCTTTTAAACGAAGGCGCTAATCTACATTTTGTGAATCTTTTCTGCATCGCTGTCAGCCTTATCCCGTAGCCGTGAACAGGCTGTTCGCGCTACGGACGCTCTAGACCAATGCCAGACTCACACGCAGGGGTTCTCGCCTGCCCGAAGTGTTGCTCAATCCTCCAGGCTAAACGGAATTGAAACAGACCGACGTGAGTCTCTTAAGATAGGGAAGCTGTGGCGGCGATGCTCTTTTGCGGTGCAACCTACAGAAACTCTCTGCTGTAATGAATTTGCCTGTATAGGTGAGCTAATCTGTGCCGTTCTGCCATGCGTATTCTGATCTATTCCTACAACTATGCCCCTGAACCCATCGGGATTGGTCCCTTAATGACGGAGCTGGCCGAAGGGTTAGCTGCTCAGGGACATCAGATCCGGGTTGTCACTGCTTTTCCCTGGTATCCGGTGCAGGAGAAGTTTCTCCATTACGATCGATTTCGACGACTCTACCTGACGGAGCGTCGCAATAATATTTTGCTCCAGCGGTGCCAAGTCTACCGGAGCAAGCGACGCAACTTGCTCAATCGTGGCTTGTTTGAGCTGAGCTTTATGGTGCTGAGTTTTTTTCAGGCCTTGCGGCGGGGACGCCCCGACGTGGTGCTCTTGACGGTGCCTGGCTTACCGGTGGGTCTCCCCGCTGCGCTCATCGGTTGGTTGTTTCGTTGCCCAATTGTCCTGAATTTGCAAGATATCTTGCCGGATGCGGCGATCGAGGTCGGTCTGCTGAGCAATCCCTTGGCGATTTTTATCTTTAAGCGCCTTGAGATGTTTAATTACTGGATTGCCGATCGCATCACGGTGATCTCTAGCGGATTCATCAGCAATCTTCAGAGCAAAGGGGTCAATCTGAGTAAGGTGAATTTGATTCACAACTGGGTTAATGTGGACTTCATCAAGCCGATTCCACCCCAGCAGAATCACATTCGTCAAGGCCGCTTGCTCCAGGAGCGGTTTAGCCACTTCCTGGATGTCCTGGGCCAGACTCCGCCGTCCTTCAACCCTGACTATCGCCTGGATGATAAGTTTATCGTCCTCTATTCGGGCAACATCGGGCTGACACAGCCGATGGAAAAGGTCATCAAGGCAGCAAAACTGCTCGAAGCGCTGCCCCAAATCCATTTTGTGATCGTCGGCCCAGAAAATGGGCTAGTGAATCTTTGGACTTATTGCAAAAAATATAACATCAAGAACAATGTCACCCTCTCACCGTTTGTCGATCGCGCCGATTTGCCAGAACTTATGTCAATTGCGAATGTCAGCTTAGTGGTGCAAAAACGCAATGTGATCTCGTTCAATATGCCCTCCAAGATCCAAACCATCTCGGCGAGTGGGCGACCGATCATTGCCGCCGTTCCCAAGGAGGGAACGGCGGCTCAAGCGGTGCTCAAGAGTGGGGGGGGCGTCTGGATACCGCCAGAAGACTCTGAGTCCCTCGCTGAGGCGATCACCCACTTCTACCATCACCCCGAAGAAGCTCAACGGTTAGGGGAGAAGGCCCGTCGCTATGCCATTGAGCATTACAGCTACCGGCGGGCGATCGATCGCTACGCAGCACTGTTTCAAGACGTTTGCTCACCCCAATCCGTCTCAGCCGTGAGGGCGACGCCGACTTCACCGCCGACCTCTGGGGCGAACCCTTCCAATGTATCAACCCAATAATGCGGGTTCAGAGTTGTTGCAATCCTGAACCCTGCACTCAAATAAAAGTTTACGTTGGGGTCGCATGACAACTCCTGAGTTTCGTTATGATGCAATTAGATCGGTCTGAACCTCTAAACTCAATCCTTTCAGTAAAGTTCCAGATCGTCTAGACTCAAGCCGTTGCACAGCAGGCGTTTCATAACTGCGCACTGCTAATTGCGAACTCTGAACTGACATCTCACTGCATGCTCCAATCCGACTCCACATCGTTGACCGGTTTACCGCCTAACGCTGATGCCAGCCTTCAACTGGCCTGGCAGATCGCTACTGCTGCTGACGATCGCAAAGCTGCGGATGTTGTTTTGCTTAAAGTGGCTGGGGTGTCTTACCTCGCGGACTATTTTGTGCTTTGTACCGGGTTTTCACGCACTCAGGTTCGGGCGATCGCTGACTCAATTGAGACCCAGGTTGAGGAGCAGCTAACCCGAACCCCTCTGCGCACCGAAGGACGGCGTGAGGGAACTTGGATCTTACAAGATTACGGCGAAGTCATTGTCCATAGCTTTTTGCCGGAGGAGCGTGAGTTTTATAATCTCGAAGCCTTCTGGGGCCATGCTGAACGCCTTGAATTTCCTTCTTCCTCCATTGCCTCATCATCTAGTCTCTAATGAGGGTGATCGCCAGCCATTGTGGATTCTCCTGCCCCCCTTGAACCCCTTTCCTCCTTTTGCCCTGTTCCCCCGGAACAGCAGCCGTTGCAGGAATATGAAGACCTCCAGGCAGCTTGGCTGTTCAACTGGGCTGTTCAACCCTGGGTTGTTTATGGGCGCAAACTCGCCTGGGTTGCCTTCTGGAGTGGCTTGCTTCTTTCTCCCCTCGCCTGGGCTAGTTTTCCTTGGTCCAAAGCCCCCATCCAGTTCACGCTGACAACCCTTTCTGCGGCCGTTGGCATGATGATGCTGCTGGTGCTGCGACTTTATTCTGGCTGGGGCTATATCCGCGATCGCCTTGAGCGCGAAACCGTTACCTACGAAGAATCCGGTTGGTATGACGGGCAGACTTGGATCAAGCCTCCCGAAGTTTGGGCGCGCGATCGTTTGGTGGCGACCTATCAAGTCCAACCTGTTCTGGGCCGTCTACGGCGCACCTTGGCCGGGGGGATCTTGCTCCTCGGTCTCAATGTCTTGATCTGGTGGCTCATTGCCTAAGCGAATTCTTCTCCCCTATCATGGCAGAACAGACTGTTTGATCCTTCCCCCGTGGCAACGCCTATGACGCGCAGTACCCGTCCCGCTTCCTCAGAATTTCAGATCACCCTGTTGCGGGAAGGGATTCCAGAATCAATGCATCTGGCCACGGTTGTCGTCTGTGACGATCGCGGTCGAGCCCTAGCCCAGGCGGGCCACTCGGCGATGAGCACCTTCATCCGTTCCGCCCTGAAACCCTTCCAAGCCCTGACGGTCACCTCCACCGGAACGTTGGAGCGCTATGGTTTGGGAGACTCGGATCTCGCGATCATCTGTAGCTCTCACCAAGGCACGATTTCCCAGACCCGCCAGGTTTTTAATGTGCTCTGGCGCTCTGACGTTGACCCCTCAGCCCTGCAATGCCCCATTCCCCTAGGTAAAACCAGTCCGCTGGAGCATAACTGCTCGGGTAAACATGCGGGAATGCTGGCTGTCTGCCAACAGCGGTTGTTTCCCCTCGATAATTATCTCCACCGTACCCATCCGCTCCAAAAGCTGATCGTCAGCCAGCTAGGTGAGTTGCTCAAGATTCCTGCCGACGAGCTGATCCGCGCCAAAGACGACTGTGGTGCGCCGACTTATGCGATGACGTTGGATCAGATGGCGAATCTTTATGCTCAACTCTCCTCAGGGCAAAACCTCGAACTTGAGCGCATTGTCCGTGCCATGACCCATTATCCCCAGTTGATCGGGGGCAACGGCCACTTCGATACCGAATTGATGCGTCTGACCGAAGGGGAATTGGTCAGTAAAGCTGGGGCCGAAGGCATTCAATGTGTGGGTCGGGTGGGTCAAGGGTTGGGACTGGCCATCAAAGTTCACGATGGGGCCAAACGAGCCAAATATGCGGTAGCAGTGCATATTTTGCGCCAGTTGGGCTGGTTGAATCCGACGGTCGCTGAACCCCTGATTGAGCAGTTTATGCTGCTCTCGGAAGTGAAGCGGTTAGAAGTCACAGGGGAGTTAACAATGCTTTAGGATCCCGATCGCTCAGGATATTTTCCCCATTAACAGCCAGTCAAACACTTGCTCTACCGTCAACGACAGCTCAATGCCTGCCAATATTGGCGAAGGTTTTGCGCCTTTCAATATGTAACCAACCGTTAACGATGTCAATACGGAACTCCCCATCCCTGCTACGGTAAAAGGCGACCTTTTGCGCTGCCTGCCCAATCTGCACCAATGCCCAACGAAACCCAATGGCCGAGCCTGCTCCAACAACTCCTCGATGGCCAATCGCTCTCCCAAGACCAAGCGGCCCAACTGATGCAAGGTTGGCTGGCTGAAGCGATTCCGGCGGTACTCTCGGGGGCCATTCTGGCGGCGATTCAGGCCAAAGGGGTTTCGGCGACAGAACTGGCCGGCATGGCCCAGGTACTCCAATCCCAATCGCGTCAGCAAGCGCCCCTGAGCCACGATCGCCCCGTCATCGATACCTGCGGCACGGGCGGCGATGGGGCCAATACCTTCAATATTTCCACCTGTGTCGCCTTTGTCTGTGCTGCCGCTGGGATTGCCGTGGCCAAGCATGGTAATCGTTCGGCATCGAGCAAAGTGGGCTCGGCTGATGTTCTCGAAGCCTTGGGGATTAATCTGCAAGCCCCCCCGGAAAAGGTACAAGTGGCTCTTGAGGCGGTGGGCATCACCTTCCTGTTTGCCCCCGGTTGGCATCCCGCCATGAAGGCCGTCGTGCCCCTGCGCAAAACCCTCAAGGTGCGGACGGTGTTTAACTTGCTGGGTCCCTTGGTCAACCCCCTGCGACCCACGGGTCAGGTGATTGGTGTCTATGACCCCCAGTTTGTGCCCCGCATGGCGGACGCCTTAAATACGCTGGGGATTCCCAAAGCCTTTGTGATTCATAGCCGCGAGACGGTGGATGAAGCCAGCCTGGGGGCGATTACCGATGTGGCCGTGGTGAATGGGGGTCAGGTGAGTACGGCGATGCTAGATCCGCAGGACTTGGGGCTTGCCCCTGCCTCGCTTCCCGCATTACGGGGGGGTGAACTGGAGGAAAATACCAGCATTCTTAAAAATGTGCTCCAGGGCAAGGGCACTGTGGCACAAACCGATGCAGTGGCCTTGAATGCATCGCTGGCTTTGCAAGTGGGCGAGGTTGTTCCCTTTTTGGATCATGCCGCTGGGATCGCCAAAGCCAAAGATCTCCTGGCCATTGGGGCAGCCTGGGCCAAGGTCGAAGAATTGGTCGCCTTTTTGCAGGGTTAATCATGATGTGGAACGCGATCGCCGCTCAAATCCAAACCCAAACCGGCCAACCCTTCACCATCCAAAATCGGCGCTCGGTCAGCGGCGGCTGTATCAATCAGGGTTATGCGATCAGCGACGGCGATCGCACCTATTTTGTCAAAACCAACAGCCCTGGCCAGCGAGAGATGTTTATCGCCGAGCGCCTGGGCTTGCAGCAGATGGCCCAAACTCAAACCATCCGTGTGCCCCAACCGATATTGGATGGCGCAACGGAGGACTGTAGCTTTATCGTCCTGGAATGGCTGGAATTAGGGCGGGGCGTGGATGCTAGCTGGCAACAGATGGGACGCAATTTGGCAGCGCTGCATCGCGATCGCGGCTCCGACCAATTTGGCTGGGACCTGAACAACACCATTGGCTCAACACCCCAAATCAATACCTGGACAGACGGGTGGGCGGACTTTTTTGCCGAACAGCGGATTGGTTATCAGTTGCGGCTGGCCAAGCGCCGGGGCGGCGACTTTCCCGAGACCCAGCGGGTTGTCGACCGCGTCAAGGAAATTTTGGCGGCCCATCAACCCCAGCCCTCCCTCGTCCATGGCGACCTCTGGTCAGGCAATGCGGCCTGCAATAGCGACGGCGAACCGATCATCTTTGACCCAGCGGCCTATTGGGGCGATCGCGAGGTAGACCTGGCCATGACGGAGCTATTTGGCGGCTTCCCGGCGGCCTTTTATCGTGGCTATGAGGCGACTTGGCCCCTCGATGCGGGCTACGGCCAGCGCAAATCGCTCTATAACCTCTACCACATCCTTAATCATTTCAATCTCTTTGGCGGCGGCTATGGTTCGCAGGCGAGCCAGATGTTGAATCAGATTTTGTGATTGGGGTGTGGGGCGATTGCTCAACAACAAAAACACTTGAATTAAGCATTACGAGCGCATAGATGTAAAGCCTCCAGAAGTTTTACACCTCAGTATCAGGATAAAAGTTGCAAAGAAAGGGCTTGATAGAAATCACCACAAAACCCGCAAACTCTCATGGAGCAGGTTAATCAAATTAGAGAGCAATTGCAATCCCATCTGGGCTGGCATAGAGCAAGGCTAGCGTTCGTGGCAATGCTTCTAGTTACCCTATACTATCCTTGTAAATAAGATTTGAACTGCACCTATTATGTTAAGAAATCCTGTGCTCCTAATCATGTCTGTGGGGTTACTACTAACTCCTGAGTTGGTTACTATACCAGCATTTGCTCAAGTGAACACTAGCAAGTTTGAGCGCTTCGTGGATTGGTGTGACAATCGAGAACGGTTAACACCAGCGGCACAGCATACAGTTCAGGTCTTATTGACCCAGTCAAGGAGAGAAGATTGTGATGAGGCTCAGTTATTCTTAGAGAATCAAGATCTTCTTCAGTTAAATAGTAGTGGAATAGAAGATCTTAGCCCTCTAACCTCTTTCCCGCATCTGCAATTTCTTGTGCTGCATGGAAATTAAATTAACGATCTCAGCCCCCTCACCGCGCTCGCCAATCTTCAAAGTCTGGGTTTGAGAGAAAATTAAATCGAAGATATTGCCCCCCTCGCCACGCTCGCCAATCTGCAAAATCTTGATTTGAGAGAGAACCAAATCGAAGATATTAGTCCCCTCACCACGCTCGCCAATCTTAAAGCTCTTAGACTGTATAGAAACAAAATCGAAGATATTAGTGCTCTAGCTTCTCTCGCCAATCTTCAAGAGCTTTCACTAGAGAATAATGTAGTAGAAGACATCAGTCCTCTAGCTTCTCTCCTCAATCTTCAAGAACTATTGCTGGCTTACAATCAAGTTGATGACGTAAGCTCTCTGGCATTCCTCATCAATCTTAAAAGTCTTCGGTTGAGTAGTAATCAGATTAGGGACATTAGCGCATTGGACTCTCTCACTAATCTTCGATCGCTATGGTTGGACAATAATAAAATTAATGATATCAGTTCCCTGTCGTCTCTCTCCAGACTTTCTTGGCTTGCGCTAAGTGATAATGAAATCAATGATATCAGCTCCCTGTCCTCACTTTTCGATCTTAAAAATCTGTGGCTTGATGACAATGGGATTAATGATATAAGTCCTCTCGGGTCTCTCTCTAATCTTCAATTGCTCTGGCTGAGTAATAACCAAATTGATGGTATACGCCCTTTAGCCACGCTCGCCAATCTTCAATATCTTGGACTAGATGAGAATCATATCAATGATATCAGCTCTCTGAGGACACTCTTCAATCTTCAATTCCTTCGACTGGATGATAACCAAATCAGTAATATAAGTCCTCTCGACACTCTCTTCAATCTTCAAAAGCTTTGGCTGATTGGAAATCAAATCAATGATATCAGCTCCTTGAGTACACTCTCCAATCTTCAAGAACTTTGGCTATATGGCAATCCACTACAGGAACAGGCTTGTCCTATTCAACCCACCTCGATTTGTATCTTTACTAAACCAGAGTAGATAAAAAGCTCTTCTCTCTTGACCGCCTGCGGCTTGGTGGAGAGCTCTGTTACTGCTTTGTCTGGATTATTTCCAGGCTTTTCGTGTAGAACTCAAAATTTTTGGGAGCGTCCCAGCTTGCCCCGCTTTTGTCAAGATCAGAATCGGAGTGTTGCGTATATTTTTCGATCGCCCGATCATGATATCTTTGTAGAACGGGCGATCGCCGCATAATTAAGTCAAGCACCATCAATACACAGGTGTACAGCCTCGAAAAATTTTGCACAGATGTGCTCAACTCGCACAAATGTGAAATCCTCAACCCTGCTCAAACTCACCACTGTGCATATACAAGACATCGTTTTTTGTCCATAATAAACAGTAACGAAGCAAAACAACGACGTTCGTCATCAACAAGAGCTGCTCTCCCTTGTTAGAGAACTGAGTTATTGAGTCGCTAAAGTTAAGCGTATCAATGGTTCGTAACCCGCTCACAAATCGCGTTGGTGTGTGAAGCAGTTAGCGGGGTCAATGTCATGCATTGTCTGTAACCAACTAACTAAAATTTAGGGCTTGGAACCAGTCGGTTCCAAGCCCTAAATTTATTTGCCTGGATCGAATTACCCCCTAGCTCACTTGAACGATCACTCCTTAATCTCCCTACAGTTGAGACGCTAAATGAGCCTGTTTAAGAAGATAAGACGGTGGCGTATTCTGGTTGACACCCAACCTAGAAATCGCATATCTACGGGTTGTCCAGCCCATCCGTTGAAGCCGATTATGATAGCGAAATGCAGTCAGGTGAAATTGGGAAACAATGTTAATCACACGACGGTTGAGATTGTTGTAGGGATAGGCAAAATGTTGCGCGATTGGAGTCGCGTTGCCACGATTGCCAAGGCATTGACGGAGCCAGGTTTGGGAATGAGCAATGTCTGCTTCAACAATCGAGGAGCTATACTTTGTCAATTTACGATGATCTTTACCCGCAGATTGTACATCATAAAAGCCAGCTAACATACCTTCTTTGATATCATCGCAGGTTAAATATTTCTCATCACTTGGCTTAGACATTCGTTCGGAATTCAGAAATAGAATTAGCGGGATTTTGATGCCATGTTCATGGTAAATACGCTCGACAATTGGCAAAACCTCTGTCTTTACACTCTTATAGCTGTCATCAAAGGAGATTGCGACGGGCCGCGATCGCTGACGAGACGGGGGAAGCTGCGTTGTTTTTTCAATAAAATACTGCTCAATCTCTGGACTGGAAAGAAACCAATAGTTTTCTGTGACCAATTGATTCAAGACCTTTTCGAGTTTAATCGATGAATAATCTAGATACGGCGCATCGGAAACATAACCAGGATGTTCAGGGTGATAGATATCATGGAAGCCAAAAATAGGAAGGCGAATAGCAGTTAGATACCCCGTCAAAACCACACATCCTAAAGTAAAGATGAGGAGGGTAACAAAAATAGTTAGACGATGCTTGTGCCACTTGGGGTGTTGTTTTCTGTTCTTGGAAATCATGAGAAATTGATAAGTAAGCTGCATACCTCAAAAATACTTCTTGAGTTTTAAAAAGGTCTTTTCGAACAAAAAGAAACTTAGACTGGCAACACAATAGCTAGTCAAGAAAGATACTAAACTGTTGACCCAGAAATTTTGCAAACCAAAAAAGTCTAGAACGAACTCAAAGCAGAAAGGGTGAAAGACATACAGACCATAACTGATTCGACCAGTATAGGTGAGGAAACCACTCTGTAGTTTGTTTGAGACGGTTGATCCTTGCCGCAAGGTTGTTACATAACCGATCGCCAAACAATAAAAAGTAGCGAGGAGTGGATATTTTATATATTGTAATAGACCTGATTCTGCCCCGGATAACCCAAACCACATCATTATCAAAAGGGTTATGAGCAGTATGGCGCTGACTCCGAAGAACTTCTGGAATTTATCAAGGGTAATACTTTTGTGCTCTAATAGGGCGAGTAATCCGCCAATGACAAGGGCATCTAATCGGCATAAGGTGAAGTAGAAGAGGTTATGACCAACAAAGAAAAATAGCAAAACCCTGGACAAAAAAGCAGAAATAATGATTGCTGTTGAGGTGATAAATAGTCCACGAAGATTGAGTGCATAAACAATGAGCGGCCACAGAATATAAAAATGCTCTTCAATTGCCAGTGACCAAAAATGACCCGGCCCCGACATAGAGAGATTTCTGAAGGTCAAGGGAACGTTTTGCAAATAGGTCCAGAACCAGAACTGCTCTGAAATAGGTAAGAAGTCTTGCCTGGAAAACAGAGGGATAAGAATATATAGGACAACGAGAACGAGATAGTAGAGCGGGAAGATTCGCAGTGATCGTCTGGCATAAAAATTCTTAAAGTAGTTTTTCTTGGGTTTGGAATTGAGTAGGATTCTGGTGATTAGAAAACCAGAGAGTACGAAGAACAGGTCAACGCCCGTTTGCCCAAAGATAGAAAATTTATCCAGTACTTTCAGCAATTGCGAGCGAATCAAAGGACTGTCCTGAAAGATGTGAAACACCATGACCATGAGAATGGCGATACCACGGATGCCATCTAAGGCAGGAAAATACGTTAGTTTTTTGTTCTGCATCAGCACAGTCGGATGTTGATACAAACATCATATTTGAATGCGGACGGGGAGACTCGAACTCCCACGTCAAGGACACTAGAACCTAAATCTAGCGCGTCTACCAATTCCGCCACGTCCGCGCATAGGGATAGATGATAGCATAGGTGCTCCAGCGAAAGATATAATCAGAGGTTCGAGTCGTCATCACCCCAGCCATCTTTATGAGCATCGGCACCTTATTCGATAAAGTCTGGAACTTACATACCGTCACCACCCTGCCCTCGGGCCAGACCCAACTCTTCATTGGTCTGCACCTGATTCATGAAGTCACGAGTCCTCAGGCCTTTGGGATGCTGCGCGATCGCAACCTCAAGGTCCTCTTCCCCGAGCGTACTGTGGCCACCGTAGACCATATTGTGCCCACCGAGAGCCAGGCCCGTCCCTATGCCGATGGGTTGGCCGAAGAGATGATGCAAGCCCTAGAGAAAAACTGCCAGGACTACGGCATTCGCTTCTACAACGTCGGTTCTGGTAATCAGGGCATTGTCCATGTGATCGCACCGGAACAGGGGCTGACGCAACCGGGTATGACGGTCGCCTGTGGTGATTCCCACACCTCCACCCATGGCGCATTTGGGGCGATCGCCTTTGGGATTGGCACTTCTCAAGTGCGGAATGTTTTGGCCGCCCAGACCTTGGCGCTCGACAAGCTTAAGGTGCGTCGCATTGAAGTCAACGGTACGTTGCGGCCGGGTGTCTATGCCAAAGATGCAATTTTGCATGTAATTCGTCAACTGGGTGTTAAGGGCGGCGTTGGCTATGCCTATGAATATGCGGGCAGCACGATTGAGCAGATGACCATGGAAGAGCGGATGACGATCTGCAATATGTCGATCGAAGGGGGGGCGCGATGTGGCTACGTCAACCCCGATCAGGTCACTTACGATTACCTCCAGGGTCGTGACTTTGCGCCCCAGGGCGCTGATTGGGACAAGGCGGTGAGCTGGTGGCAGAGCCTGCGCTCGGATGCGGATGCAACCTACGATGATGTGGTGCGCTTCGACGCAGCAGAGATTTCCCCTACCATCACCTGGGGGATTACGCCAGGTCAGGGTATCGGTGTGGATGAGAGTATTCCCGATGCGGCCAATCTACCGGAGGGCGATCGCGCCCTACTCCAAGAAGCCTACCACTACATGCAATGGCAACCGGGCCAAGCGATTAAAAACACAAAGATCGATGTTTGCTTTATCGGCAGTTGTACCAATGGCCGCTTGAGTGATCTTCGCGAGGCGGCCAAGGTCGCCCGGGGTCGTCAGGTTGCCAATGGGGTAAAAGCCTTTGTTGTGCCGGGTTCCGAGCGGGTCAAGCAGGCGGCAGAAGCTGAGGGGCTCGACCAAATCTTTCAAGCGGCGGGGTTTGAATGGCGGGAGGCGGGCTGTTCTATGTGTCTGGCAATGAACCCCGATAAGCTCCAGGGCGATCAGATTAGCGCCTCTTCATCGAATCGTAATTTTAAAGGGCGTCAGGGGTCTCCTCAGGGGCGCACGCTGCTGATGAGTCCGGCGATGGTAGCGGCGGCGGCCGTACAGGGTCGGGTAACGGATGTGCGGGAGTTACTCGAGGCGTAATTTGGTCAATGGTTTGGTTACTGTTATTAATTTGTCTTATCTACATCTTTTGGCAATACCAACAGGGTAAGCTGGGGCGGTTTTTACCCCGGTCTTCCCGTAGAAGTCAAACATCTGGGTCGGGTTTATTTGGCGGTCGCTCCAGCAGTGAGACCAAGCTGAGGCGGCGCGTGGGGCCAGATGCGGCTGAGCGCCTGATTGGTAATTTGCAGCGGAGTAACCCCAGTAAGTCGAGGGCTTGGTGTGCGGAGAAAGCGCTTTATGATCTTGAACGGGGCCGCTAGAATCTAGAATTTAGAATCAACGTTCCTCAACATAAAAGCCTTTTTGTAAAAGGCAATCACGTCCTAGGGGCAACTCGGCGTTGCTGCTGTGTCAAACGTGGGCACTCCCCCCACATTACTAAAGCCGATCGCCCCAAACCCAGTATTTGCTGCTTGCACATTGGCCACCGAGAAATCCAAAAAGCGCAGATTGCCCGCACTCTGAATGATCGTCAAATCCGTTACCCCGGTCAGGCTCGTATTGCCGGTGAAGCTGGCCACACAGAGCCCTGAAGGCAGCCCCGCTGTCGGCATCCCACTAGTCTGTACCAAAACGCCGCTGTTCGTCGCTTGCTGGATCAGGTTTCCTACAAACGTCGCTGCCCCCAGCTGACCCCCCTGAGATGCCAAGGTGTAGAGACCCGTGGCATTGCTGCCCGTCGCTTGCAGGGTGTTGGCTTGGAAGCTGACAGTCGTGATTTCCCCCTCTGCACCACTGTTGCTGTCGTTGGCCAAGGCAAAAATGCCGTGAGCCACTGTGCCGCCCGTGGTGAACTGGTTTTGCGCCACGCTGGCGGTGGTGATGGTGCCGCCTGTGGCCAAGAGCTGGAGGCCATGGGCCCGCTCCCCTTGGGTCGTGACGGTATTGCGGGTAATGGTGGCAGCGGTGAGCGTTGCCCCCGCGATCGCGGAGAGATTAATCCCCAAGGCACTGGTGCTGTTATAGCGAGCTCCCGCTGTAGTGATGGTATTGCCTGTCACGATTAGATTAGCCGTCTGGGCAGTACCGATCGCAGACCCCACAATCCCCGCTGCCCCGATGCCCGAGGTGGCAACCCGATTGTCGGTAATTTGGGTGGTTCCCGAAACGGTACTGTTGAGATTCAAGAAATTGATGCCATCGGCACAGGTGACGTTCCCTCCAACCACCGTGCAGCCACCCCGCGTCGTGATCTGGTTGCTGCCCAGGGCGAGCTGGCTCACCTCTGCCTGGGCACTGACCAATGCTGAGAGGCCCTGGGCTCCTGTGCCTTGGGTTTGGAAGGTGTTGCTCGTGATCGTGCCTTGATTGAATGTAGAGCCATTGCCTTGCAGAATCACCGCCAAGGCATCGGCATAGGTATTCGTGGTTTGGGCTTGGTTTTGGGTTACCGTGACCTGGTTGAGGGTGCTACCTCCATTCGCCCCGGCATTGGCCTGCACCGAAATTCCGTAAGCATTGCTGCCCTGGGTGGTGCTGGTGTTCCCCGAGATCAGACCCATGGCGATCGCACTGCCATTATTGGCCGAAAGATTAATCCCATGGGCCTGACTGCCGCCCGTTGTGACCTGGTTGCCTGTCACCTGGGCGGTGCCGAAGTTTTGGCTATTGCTGGCAAAGGTGGAAATCCCATAAGACTGTGTACCCGAGGTTTGTAATTGGTTACCACTGAGGGTGGCCTGGGTCAGGGTTGAGGCATTGGTGGCAAAGGCCATCAATGCTGCCGAGCTGGCCCCGGTTGTTGTCACCCGATTGTTGGTCACTGTTGCCCCATCCACACGAGAGCCACCGTAGACCCCATCACTGACCGCAAAGATCGCCAAGCCGTTGGAATCCGTTCCTTGGGTGGTGATAGTATTCCCGGAAACAGTGGCGGTGTCGAGGCGAGAGGCATCGGAGGCAAAGGCCATGATACCGCCAGAGTAGCCGGTATTGACATTGTTACCGTTGTAGGCAACAGTGTTGCTGCTCCCGCCATCCCCATACGTCGTGACGGTATTGCCGGTGATGGTCGCCGTGCCCAGCTCACCGGTCTTCACCGCAAAAGCCAAAATGCCATCGGCACGAGCCTGGCGGGTGGTCACGATGTTGCCCGTGATCGTGGCATCGTCCAATTGGCTTGCTGTTTGCGACCCGTCGCAGGGAGGATTAGCGGCATCGCAACCCGCCGCAAAGGCCAACAACCCTGCCGAATCTGCCCCCTCAGTGGTGATCATATTCTGGGTCAGACTTGCCTCGGTGACCCGGCCACCATTGGAGGAAAAGGCCAGCACCGCACTGGCTTCGTTGCCTTGGGTGGTAATGGTATTGCCTGCGATCGCCACCTGGGCCAAATGACCCTGACCTGCTGTGGCGTTACCGCTGGCAAACGCCATCACGCCATTGCCCCGATTCCCTTGAGTGGTGATTTGATTCTCGGTCAAATTCGCCGCGTCAATGCTGGCCCCATCGCGCACTTGAATGGCGATCGCTTGGGCTTGCACTCCAGTGGTGGTGATGGTGTTGCGATGACTGGTGATCGTGCCAATTGTGCTATCCGCCCTGGCGAACGCCGAAAACCCACTCGCCTCCTCTCCAGCCGTCGAGAGCTGGTTGTCCCGAACGGTTAATTCAGTCACACTTGAACCCGCATTTGTGGTAAAGACATCAATACTCTTGGCTCTGTACCCTTGGGTTGTGATGGTATTGCCAGTGAGCGTTGCCTCGGCCAACACCGCACCGTTTACCTGCACCACCTGCACCCCATGGGAGGTTTCATCCTGAGTGGTGATGGTGTTATCAAAGACCTGTGCTGAGCCGGTGCCATTGATCAAACTAACCCCATGGGCAGTTGCGCCATGGGTGTTGATGCGGTTGTCACGGATGATCAGATCTGCGGCGTCCCTAGCCAAGACCCCGTCATCCTCTGCGGTTGCCGGGTTAATCGTGAAGCCCGCCAGATGGGTTCCAGTCTGCATTTTGACCGTATTCGTCAGCAGCGGGTAAATGCCACTGTTCGAGAGCGGCAGTACTACGGTGCCAAACTCATTGGTGTTGAGCTGTTGCAACGGCCCCGTTGACCAGAGCCGAACATTGTCCGGAATCGCGGTGCTAATCAAGGGGCTGGCTGTATCTTGGACATAAACGGTGGTGTTGAGATTCTCCGTGGCAGAGAACCCATTGGCGGCAACCAATGCCGCTTCGACCGTGGCATAGGGGGTCGCAAACTGACCGTCCCCGCTCGTCCCCGGATTCACGTGCAGAAAGTGCCAAGCGTCTCCAGTGGCGGGGTTTGTCGCGACAACTGTACCGGAAAAGGCCGTTTCGACTTGGGTATCGATGGCGATCGTTCCCGTGCGCTCAACCGACTCACCCAGACGCGTCCAGATGGGCGCTTCTTCTGCAGTAGCGGGGGCAGATGTGTGTCCCCCCCAACGTGTACCCATCTGAAAGGAAACCTGAGTACCAAAAAGAGGATCTGTCTGGACATTCAGCCCCACATTCAAGTTCGACTGCGGATTTGCGGTTAAGCGCAAACGATAGCCAAAGACCCCATTTTCTCTGGGAGGCTCATAGTAGTAAACGCCAGCATAGCCCTTCACTGCGCCATTGCCCAAACGAGCGAGCTGCGTCCCGACCTCAACATCAAACCCCTTCGCCGCTGCCTCGTAAATCTGTTGCTGCTCCAAAACCAAATTGAGCTGATGTCCCGAAAAATAGAGGTCGCGCAGTTGCAGTCCTGTATTCACCGAGGCTTGACGAACCGTGCCGATCGGCAGATAGGCATTGAAGCGTAAATCCACATCGCCGAGCTGCTCTAGCCCAAAACCCAACTGCCGAAAGGTGTTGTGGTCGGTACTGCGTTGATCAAAACCAAGATAGGCCCCGCGCACCCAATGCCCGGACTTCGACACCCGGCGATAGCCTAGGAGGAGGCTACCGCCCAGGTTGCCGTTGTTATCGACCAGCAGACGTGACTGCAAGTAGCTGAGGTCTTCTCCAGGCGTTTGCCAGAGCGGGAAAAAGCCATCGAGATGGGTAAAGGGTGCGGAACCGATATCGTCACTGTTGTAGCCGAGGCTACCGCTGGGCCCGATAGCGGAGGGCCGAGTTATGCCAAGCTGGCTTGCGTTGGGGAAAGATGAATCTAAAGGAGGTTCAGGTGTTGGTGCGGCCAATGCCCCTGAGAAAGGACAAGCAACAGCCACCCCAAAGCAGCAAGAACGCCAGAGCGCTTGCTTCGCGGTTTGAAAGATCATCGGTTTTGAGCAGTCGTGAGGGACAGGTCAGCTATAGTTATTTCGTCAGTTAAGGCTGCCAATCCGGAACAGATGAAGCATTGCCGTATTGGCGCTTCATAAGCTATGTCCCCAAAACAATGCAGATTTTATGCATTGTCATAAAATTGAGCAGGGGGATTCGCAAGATCAGCTTGTGAGATGTGGAGATGCGCCGCTGAAATTGAAATCCGTTGAGGTAGTGATGTCAGTTCGCAGTTCAGCAACAAACCCTGTATTGGGGGTTGAGCCGAGCTGCCCGATGAGTATGGATACTCTAGAGAATTGGTATTTGCCCTGCACCGTCTAGTGAAGCACAGTTGCGATGGAGTGAGTAGACGCACTCCTAAGGTTTAACCCAGGCTTTACAAATATCAAGCGGTCTTGTTCTAAAACTGTTGAAACTTTATTGAACAAGGGCCACAGCTTTTGGGGGAGTTTGCTCTTTCGGTATTGATCTGCTTTTTTATGCAATCCTGTCCATTTCTGGAAAATATACAGTATGGGCGGGTTCTAGACGATTACTGGGGCAAAACCGTGAGCGCTGTGATGCTGACTTTGTTGTGGCGAGAGTTTATTGCACCTTTACAAAGCAGGAGTGTTGTCCTAGTTCAGGGGGATTGTCGCCAATTTTCGGTTTGTAAGCCAGCAACCCGCTCAAACTCTCGTTGGTTGGCCGTGACCATGATCAGGTTATATTGAAGTGCAGTGGCTGCAATCAAGACATCGTAAGCACCAATGGGTTGCCCTTGAGCTTTGAGCGCAGCGCGGATTTGAGCCGCTTGTCCAGCTTCTACCGTACCGAACGGCAAAATGGTTGTAGAAGCGAGGATGCTTGAGATGGCAGGCTCAACCTTCCGAGCCCGTTGGGGATTGAGTGCCAATCCGTAGCGTAATTCCATGACTGTGACCACCGATATTGCAATCTCAGCCGGTGGGATTTGCTTGAATCTGACGATAGTACCAGCTTCGCCTTTGATGAAGTCGCTGACGACGCAAGTATCGAGAAGATAACGCATCAAAATAGCTCCGGCTCACGGGGCGGCAGGAGTTCATCTCTGTAGCGTTCGAAGGCAGGAAAATCAGGATTACCTTCGTAAGACAAGATAATCTCAGACCATTGGGATTGGGCAACGGATGGAGTTTGAATGATTCGCCGTAATGATTGCAAAATCAAGGTTTGCAATGGAACATTAGACTGGGTTGCTTCACGAATCAAGTCTTGCTCAAGATCTGGTGGGAGGTCGATTGTGATTTGCATCGTACTTTCTCCTCGGGGTGAACGATTGACAATTGGATGCATTGTGCGGCCAACACATCCTCTAGCTTATCGAATAGACTTGTCTTCAACCGCAGTCACCACCACCGTCGCTGCGGCGATCGCCGCCGTCACTGCCCGCAAAACCCGCGCTCCTAACGAAACACTCTCAAATCCTGCCGCGATCGCCTGCTCAATTTCCCCGCTGGTCCAGCCCCCTTCTGGCCCCGTAGCGATCGTAATACCCTCAAATCTCTCCTTGCCAAGGGGAGCAGGGGGGATTAACCGCGAGAGCAATAGCGGTCGATCGCCACGCGCCACGCAGAGATACCGCTGTCCTTCAGGCAGGTCTTGGAGCAGCGCCGAAAATGTTCGGATCGCTTGCACCGTCGGCACGATCGCCCGCTCCGATTGCTCCGCCGCCTCCACCACGATCTTGCGCCAGCGCAACAGTTTTTTGGGGTTGGGCTGCAGGAGCGTGCGATCGCTCGTCACGGGCCAAAAGGTCGTCACCCCCAACTCCGTACCACAGCGCAAGATCTCCTCAAAACCATTGCTCTTGGGCAACGCCACAACCAGAGTCAGGGCAATCGGTAACTCGGTCGCGAGAACGATCGCCTGCTCCAAATGGGCCACATTGCCCTGTAATCGTGCCTGCCAAGCCTGCCCCTGACCATCAAGCACAATACAGCGATCGCCCTCCCTCCGCCGGAGCACCTGGTAGAGGTAATGGCATTGCTCAGGGGCCAGATGGGCGCGATCGCCCTGATACTGCTCCGGCTGGAGATAAAGGCGGGGTAAATCTTGGGGCACAGGGGACGTTGTATCAGTTCGCAATTCGCAGTTTACAGTTTTCGCTCTAACGTGAGTTTTGGATCAGCAGACATTGCGCAAGACGGTCGAAACTCAGCAAAATCAGCAATACTGGCTCCGATATTGCCGGAGCCCGTCGGGAGCCCTCTCCCCCTCAGCGTGAGGTGTCGGGGGGCTGAACCCCTGACAACCGGGTTTGACAATGAGATTTTAAGACGTTGGGGAATGCGATCGCTTCGCTTAACCGAAACTCACGTTCTCTAGCAACATTCCGAAATTTTCCCTAGACGGCCGCCGAGCAAAAATGACACACTGAATACCGCAAGGCGGAAGCTCAGGGTTCAAAGTTCAGAGTTCAATGTGCTTGTAAGATCGGTAAGCTATCGATTTTGCATCGATAGCTTACCGCTGCTGTCCTGAACTGAGTCACTGTCCCTTTAACCTTTCCCCTTTAACCTTTCCCCTCACCCACCATGACCGCCGCCCCCCTTTCCGAGCAAATTCGGCAGTTCTACGATGCCTCCAGTGCCCTTTGGGAGAAAGTTTGGGGCGAGCATATGCACCATGGTTACTATGGTCGCTTAGGCAATGTCCGCTGCGATCGCCGTCAAGCCCAAATTAACCTAATTGAGGAACTGCTGTGCTGGGCCAAGCTTGAGCAAGCTGAGCAGATTCTAGACGTGGGCTGTGGCATTGGGGGCAGCACAATCTATCTTGCTAACAGCTATAACTGCCGGGCCATCGGCATTACACTCAGTCCCATTCAGGCGGCCCGCGCTAAAGAGCGGGCCTTTGAGGCGAACTTGACCAACCGGGTGCAGTTCCAGGTAGCTGATGCCTTAAAGATGCCCTTTGCCGATGCCAGTTTTGATGTGGTGTGGTCATTGGAGAGTGGTGAGCATATGCCAGACAAGCGTCAGTTCCTCGCGGAATGCTACCGGGTGCTCAAACCCGGTGGCCGATTGATTCTTGCAACTTGGTGTCATCGTGCTACAGATTTTGCCCCCTTAACCGAAGCAGAAGAAGAGCATCTCGAAGCGATTTATCGGGTCTACTGTCTACCCTTTGTGATCTCGCTGAACTCCTACATGGACTTAGCAAAAAATCTGGGCTTTAAGACCCTCCGCTGCGACGATTGGTCAACGGCAGTGGCCCCCTTTTGGGATGTAGTAATCGATTCAGCATTAGATCTAGAGGCCGTGACTGGCCTGGTGCAAGCAGGACAGAAAACGCTGGAGGCAGCTCTCTCATTGCGCTTGATGTCTGAGGGATATGCCAAGGGGCTGGTGCGGTTTGGGGTTTTGTCGGGGATGCGGAAAAGTAACGAGTAACAAGTTGCGAGTAACAAGTTTTGATCTAGGGCGCGTCATTAGTTAGAGCCAGAACCCTAAGAAACCTTAAGTAATCCGGCGATCGCCCTGTGAGACTTGGTAAATTCGGCTACAGATCCTCTCTTATTTTGCTGAATTACTAATCATGTCTAGCTCTCAATATGTGCTTGCGCTCGACCTTGGCACCACTGGCAATCGGGCGATCCTGTTTAACCCTGCGGGAACCGTGACGGGCCAAGCCTACAAGGAACTGACGCAGCATTATCCTCAGCCGGGTTGGCTGGAGCATGATGCCATGGACATTTGGCAGGATACACGGGAGCTGATTCAGCAAGTTCTAATGGAGACTCGGACAAAACCGACTCAAATTGCGGCGATCGGTCTGACGGTTCAACGGGAAACCTGTTTGCTCTGGGACAAGACCACGGGCCAGCCACTCCATAAGGCGATCGTCTGGCAAGACCGCCGCACGGCCCCCCTCTGTAACCAACTCAAGGCCCAGGGCAAAGCCGAGGAAATCCAAGAGCGAACGGGTCTGGTGCTCGATGCCTACTTTTCGGCTACCAAGCTGGCCTGGCTCCGCGACCAGATCCAAGCCCAACAACTAGACGTCAACCCGGACAATATCCTCGCCGGAACGATCGATTGCTGGATTTTGTGGAACCTGACCGGGGGCAAGGTTCATGCCACCGACCCCAGCAACGCCAGCCGCACAATGTTGATGAATCTCGGCAGCGGGGCCTGGGACGCAGAACTGCTCAAACTCTTTAATATTCCGGCGAGCTGGATGCCGGAAATCAAACCCAGCATGGGGGTCTTTGGCATGAGTGATCCGGCGGTGCTGGGGGCAGAAATTCCGATCGCCGGCATCTTTGGCGACCAGCAGGCGGCGCTCTTTGCCCATGGCTGCGATCGCCTCGGCCTGCTCAAATGCACCTATGGCACGGGCTGTTTTCTGGTGGCGCAAATGGGCGAGACGGTGGCGCGATCGTCCCAGCAACTCCTCTCCACCGTGGCTTGGACCACGCCCGACAAAACCCTCTACGCTCTCGAAGGCGCAATGTTCACCACCGGAGCCTGTATTCAATGGCTGCGGGATGGCCTCAAGCTGATCCAATCCGCCGCTGAAACAGCCGCCCTCGTTGAATCGGTCACGGACAACAATGGTGTTTATTTCGTCCCTGCCTTGAGCGGCCTGGGTGCGCCCCATTGGGATATGAATGCCCGTGCCTCGTTCCAGGGCATCACGGGCGGGGTGCAGCGGGAGCATATGGTGCGGGCGGTGCTGGAGTCGATCGCCTATCAAGTCAAAGAGGTGGTCAACGCCATGAACGTTGATGCCCAGAGCCCGATTTCCTTGCTCAAGGTGGATGGCGGTGCCTCTCAGAATGATTGGCTGATGCAGTTCCAAGCGGATGTTCTCGGCATTCCAGTGGAGCGGCCGACAATTTTAGATGCCACGGCTCAGGGAGCCGCTTTTGGTGCCGGTTTAGCGGTAGGCTTTTGGTCAGATTATGCCGAGCTAATCGCACGGCGTCAGGTGGAGCGGGTCTTTGAACCCGGTGCCGGGCAAGCCCCCGCTCAGGCGCAGTTTGAGGTCTGGCTCAAGGCGGTGGAACGGGCTAAGGGTTGGGTGGAATGATGACATAATGATTTCATATACTTCATGGTTGGGTGGTCAAACATACTTTTGAGCCAGCAAACCTCATCACAATCTGGAATGGCAGTTAATCTTGATAAGCTTCATTTTTGGAAAGCAGGTATTTCACAATCAGTAGATATGTATAATAACTGGTTTATGGATTTTGCTCCTAATGCTTTTCGGGAAACCAGAGTTGCAGTTACAAAGGATGTCGAGGCAACGCTTATCGCTACAGAAAACTTAACAAGTATTACTCCGGATATTCTTCGGAAATATCCGGAAGTACTTCCAACTCTAAGGATGGCGACTTTCCCACCACTTGCAGTTGATCGTCTAATTGGCCTAGCTTCTGTTTCAAGCAGTCTCGTGAAACGAATGGAGAAAGAGAAAAAAATGCCTGTTAGGCTTCAAGGGAAAGAGCTAGACATTGAACTCCGGAAAATTGGTAAAATCATAGAGAGAATGGCGGATCTGGATATTTTTACCTGGCTTGATCAAGCTAAACTTCCTTCCTCGGCAGATGTTTACCGTGCTGCTACAGTTATTGCAGATCGTCTGTGTGGTTCAGTCGCAAACCCGATTATTCGTAATGCACAAGAGCGAAGACAGCTAGCAGCTATTCAACAGTGGCTAGAGAGAAAAAAGTATAAAAGGTTGTCAGAGAAAGATGGTACAAAATTCGATAAATCACTATTACTCACCAACACCATCACAACATTGAATAAATCCGGAAAATCAGGTTAATAACAAGCGATCGCCCTCTCCGCCAACATATCACCACCAACCCAACCAAAATAGTCAGTGAGTCTATCATAAAAGATGTAGTATAGATATTGATTGCCACAATCAATATCCCTTGTTAACAGTACCAATAATGAACTATTTGGTTTTCAGAAACAAGCGGGACATCCCCCTCAAAACTATTATAATAACATTGTTTTCTCTGACTTCGGCTTGTAACAGATATAGTCAGCACAAAGATGCTTTCTCCCTATGCGAAGGAGTCACAAAAGCAGATACTTCTAATCCAATCACTTTGACAAGACTCCAGTTTTATCGGAGCTTTGAGGATAGCTTTGACTTTGAAGCGTTTTTTCTCGGTGAGAAAAAGTCAGATTATCTCATTGGCTGTTTAACCAATCAGACTCAAGAAGATATTGGTGTTGTCCGTCTGGGGATAGAATATGTGGAAGAGGAGAGTATCGGTGATGCGCCCATTCAATTTCCAGGAACTGTTGCACAACCGGGTCAACAAGAAGGGGGTATCGGTACTGCACCAGCGCTTTTCCCAGGCACAGTTGTAAAACCGGATCAAACAGTTCCCTTTCGCTATGGTCTTGATATCGCTCCTGAAATAACTGAGATAAGAATTAGTAATGTTCTCTTGTTTGGAAGCGATGTTGCTCAAGACGATGAAATTGAAGTCATTGCCGACTTTGATCCACAAATTATTGTTCCTCATCGACCTGAACAGACCCAGATACTTTCTATCCCAAATCAGTCGTGTGAGGGCATAGAACCCTTTCAGCCTAATCAACCCGTTGAGATCCAAGCGTTACAGATATATCCTTTTGATCAAGATCCCTTTGCCTTCGAGCCAAGTTTACGAGATGATGCGGCACTCATCGGTTGCTTGACGAATCATACTGATCAGCCTCTAAATGATGTCCATCTAGTGAGTGTAGATGATGAAGGGTTAGCGGGGGCTAAACTGATGTATTTTGCGGAGGAAAGCATTCAACCCCAGCAAACCGTTGCAGTTGTTAATAGTGGTCTGTTGACGGATACAAAGTTCTTACATATCCAAACAATTTCTTACACGAATGATCAAGGCTTCTCGGAGGAAATTGAAGTTGATATTAAGGTGAACCGATAGTAGAGTTTAGGGTGATGAGTCAGGCGGGCATTACCCAAGTGATGAGTTTGTGTACCCCTGAAATTTCACTCTGCCAAGAAAAACTGTGGATTTATGACGGGGATACGCATTAGCATACGTGAGGTAATCCCCTTGAAATTGCGAGAATGAGGACGTTATGGGTCTCTTGGTCAACGGTGTTTGGCAGGATCAGTGGTACGACACCAGCCGCACTGGCGGCAAATTTGTCCGCAAAGCTGCTCAGTTTCGCAACTGGGTGACGCCCGATGGTAGCCCAGGACCGAGTGGCAACGGCGGATTTAAAGCCCAGGGCGATCGCTATCATCTCTATGTGTCCTATGCCTGTCCCTGGGCGCATCGCACCTTAATTTTTCGGCAGCTCAAGGGTTTAGCGTCGTTGATTACCGTATCGGTTGTGCATTGGTTGATGGGGGAGCAGGGGTGGACGTTTGACCCTGGCGCTGGGGTTGTTGCCGATCCGATTTTTAACGCTCAACATCTCCACCAGATCTATACCCATGCGGATGCCCAATATACCGGACGGGTAACCGTACCGATCTTGTGGGACAAGCAAACCCAAACCATTGTCAGTAACGAATCCTCAGAAATTATTCGCATGTTTAATAGTGCCTTTGTGGGTGTTGGTGCGAAGCCTGGAGATTATTATCCCGAAGCACTTCGAGCGGAGATCGATCGGCTCAACGATCGCATCTATGACACGGTCAACAACGGTGTCTATAAAAGTGGTTTTGCCACCACGCAAGCGGCCTATGAAGAAGCGGTTCAGCCGTTATTTGCAACGCTTGATTTTTTGGATGCAAGGCTGGCGACTTCGCGGTATTTGATGGGCGATCGCTTGACCGAAGCCGACTGGCGACTTTTTACCACTTTGGTTCGCTTTGACCCCGTCTACGCGGGTCATTTCAAGTGCAATATTCGTCGCCTGGTGGATTATCCCCATCTCTGGGGCTATGTGCGTGAACTCTACCAACTGCCGGGGATTGCCGAGACGGTCAATTTCTTTCATATCCAACATCACTACTATCAGAGCCACACCACCATTAACCCCACCCGCATTGTCCCGGTGGGACCAGAGATTGATTGGCGAGAACCCCATCGGCGGGGAATGCTGTGAGTTTTTCATCAATAAATTCGTCTGTAACAGAACGCTTTACAAAGATAGATGCGTTAGACCATATCGTTCTCACAGGTAAAATTATGTCTATCTACTTTCGCGATCCTGACTTGAATTTAATTGAAGTTTCCAATTATCTGATCTGAAGAGAGAGGAATGAACTGATCACAAAAGTACAGATGGATAGCCGAGATACTAGCTTCTTACTCAATGATGATCTGCACGATGCGATCAAACTCTTGCAGCCCTCTGCTTTAGAGTCTTTAACAAAAGATATCCTTCCAGACCATTATCCAGAGCAAGGGCTGGGCGAAGCAGCGACCCTACGCCGACTCGCTCCCTATGTCCTGGGAGAGGCAGCCCCTTTGGCTGATTCCTTAGCCCTGGCCCATATGGATCCGCCCACGCCTTGGATTACCTGGGCAACTGCACTGTGGAACGCGCGGCTCAACCAAAACCTGCTCCACCCTGCTACAGCACCGTTTGCGATCGCTGCCGAAAAAAAGGTCGTGAACTGGCTTATTCCCTACTTTGGCATGGACGGCGGTCATTTCTGTTCGGGCTCAACCCTTGCAAATCTCACCGCCCTTTGGGCCGCTAGAGACGCCAAAGGAATTAAACGAATTGTCACCTCAGCAGCCGCTCATTTGAGTGTCCAGAAATCAGCGCGAATTTTAGGCTTGCCCTGCGAAATAATGCCGATAAACGACGCAGGGCAAATGATTCTGTCGCCATCTAGTGATTTATCAGACGCCTGCTTGGTCTTAACCGCAGGGACAACGGCAACCGGAACCATTGATCCCCTCACTTTGATCGGCCAGGCAGCTTGGACCCATGTGGATGCGGCTTGGGCTGGGGCCTT
Organism: Cyanobacteria bacterium P01_G01_bin.54; assembly: GCA_039180005.1. Classification (GTDB taxonomy): domain Bacteria; phylum Cyanobacteriota; class Cyanobacteriia; order Cyanobacteriales; family Spirulinaceae; genus SIO3F2. The sequence continues at coordinate 58,676 of JBCDEB010000010.1, forward strand.
ACGCCTGAGCCCAACCTACAGACCCTTGTTAGTGGGCATTGAGCAGGCCGATTCTATTGCTGTCTCCGCCCATAAATGGTTTTTTCAGCCGAAAGAATCCGCTCTGGTTTTATTTCGAAACCGAGAACTGGCCAATGCGGCGATCAGTTTTGGGGGCAGTTATCTCACCGAACCCAATATTGGCGTTCAAGGATCACGCGGCGCAGCGGCAGTTTCTTTATTGGCCACCCTCATCGCCTGGGGGCAAATGGGCTTGAGTCAACGCATTGATGGCACGATGGCGATCGCCCAGCAACTGAGTAATTTTATTCGGGCTGAGCCGAATCTAGAGCTGTTCGCAGACCCTCAAACGGGTATTACAGTTTTTCGCTCTCAAACCATCACAACGAATGACCTATTACAGCGTTTACCCATCGGTCTGTTTTCAACCTGCATCGTGCAGGATGAAGTCTGGCTACGCTCTGTTGCTGCCAATCCTTTAGCAGACATCAAGGCAATCATTGATGCGTTGAGACAAGCCCTTGAATCAAGCAGCGGCTAAGACCCGTTCTTAGCGTTGCCTCTCGGTCCTTGAATGGGGTGGCAATCCGCTAAGTTCTGGCTTGTAACTCTGTACTTTATAAACTCCAGGTGATGATTACGGGCAGATGATCCGAACCGAGCGCCGGCCCCAACCGGCGTGATCGCACCCGAATCTCAGGGTCATGAAGGCAATGATCGATCGGCAGACGAAAAATAGGGGGAAATGCTGCTGGCCAGGTGGCTTGCCAGCCCCAATCGGCTAGGGAATCCACCAGGCCCGTTGTTTTGAGAAATTGCCCAAAGGGAATCGACCAAGGCGTCGCATTAAAGTCACCTAAAACAACGGCATGGGGTTGGTGTTGCAACCCGCTCGCCACAGCCATAAACTCAGCCCGCTGAAACGCTGTCGTGCGGGCATTGCGAGGGCGGGTCGTGTGAAGACCCAGCAGCATCATTCGTTCCCCTTGCCAACGAAATTGAGCGGAAATCATCGGCCGGGGGGAGTTTTCTGGGAAATGCCGAATTTCTGTCTGTACCGTCGGCAAGGGGTGCGCTGGTGCTCTGGCCTGCAACAGCGCCACGCCCTGAGAATTGGTCTGGGCTTGGGCAATCAGAACCCGATACATCGGTAGTTGCTGCTGAAGCCGCAACTGCCAGTCGGGCGTAACCTCTTGGAGCCAAACCCAGTCGGCGGGATGGTCTTTAAGGAAGGCGATCGCCCGCTCTGGCGTGGGATTATGGTGATCCAGGTTGAGGTGAATCAGGGTCAGGCTGGGCGTTTCGCTGCTTGAATCGATCGCAGATAGATGGGGCAGCCAATAGCTCGGACTGATTAACATCAGATTCAGCACCAGCGGCAGTCCCCAAAGTAGATAACGCCAGCGACGCGCCAGCAGCGCCCAAAACAGGATCGGCAACAGACCCAAACAATATTGCGGTCGAGGATGTTCGAGTAGCGCCAACAGCCAATGCAGCGGGGCTAAAAGACTCAGGAACGTGCCAAAAGTGGCGATCGCTGCAAGTCCAGTTAAACCCCAACGCAGTCCTGAGCGCATCACACAATATCCTTAAAATCTACTTACACCACAAAAAGAAGAGGTGCATCCCAGTTTGGCAGTCCTCACCCTAAATCCCTCTCCCAAACTTGGGAGAGGGACGTTGAATCTAGCTCCCCTTCTCCCAATATTTGGGAGAAGGGGCTGGGGGATGAGGGCAATATTGGCAAAAGTGAGATGCTCCCAAAAGAAGGAGCAATAACTGGCTAAGCCAGTTATTGCTCCGCGTCCATTAACAGGGTGAATCAAAAGCGGTGCTCAATCAGCCTGCAGCCAAATTGCCCTCAGTGCTGCCCCGGCGGCGGCGACGGGTCAGGGAGTTAAAGAGCATCGTGCCGATCGCCTTGATCAGATTGCCTTCAAGCTCGCCAAACATCCGCATATTCAACGCAAAGGAGTCATTGGCTTCATCCACGATCGCCTCGGCAGTGGCCTGATCAATCGGCAGGGAATCCATCGCCTGACGATAGGTGTCCTTAAAGGCTTTCTCGTCCGGGATTTGGGGGAACTCGTAGAAAGCAGTGCCGCCCTCTTCCAGGTTCATCGCCGTTTGGGCAATCTTTTTGAGGATTTGTCCCCCCGAGAGATCCCCAAGATAGCGGGTGTAGAGGTGCGCTACGAGCAGCTCCGGCCGCTCCTGGCCCATCTGGTGAATGCGATCAACATATTCCCGACCCACGGGCGAGAGTTGGATCTCGTCACGCCATTGGGAACCGTAGTAGAAGGAGAGATCCTGCTCTAGGCTCGCCTTGCGGTTGAGTTCAGGGAAGTAGACCTGGGAGAGGACGGGATGATCCTTGAGGCGCTCCAGCTCTTCTTCCATCGCGCCATAGATGTAGTAAAAGTTGGCAGTGAGCTTACGATAGGAGCTCTTTTCAACCACACCCCGGAGAAAACATTTAATGAAGCCCATGTTCTCCGCCATGGTGTGGGACTTCTTCGTCCCCTCGCGCAGCATTGTAGCTAAATTGACCGTCATTTTCTAATATCCTGGTTATGATTCGGGGTTTGAGACGTGTTTTAGATTCTCTTTAATTTCGTTAGCGTAGTCTGATTCGTGGCCCCGAGCTGTTAAGAATCGTTACGCTTTGGGGGGATTTTGCCCTGGCCAGAATCGTTAACCTTTTATCTGAATCATTGCAACTGCTTAATAGAAGCGATCGCCCCATCGCGATACCTCTTAAAACGGAAGTGTTACATATCTACACGGAACGTAAGGGTTTTAAGATGAGTGATTCCATAGTTGCGCTGGTTAACGATCTGCCCGAGGGGGGCTTAACCATCCGCGTACTCAAGGCGCTAGACTTTGTCGCCCCCGGAACCTGGCATAGTGCCAATGGCTTTGACGCCCTGGTGACAGAGGTGACAGGCGTCAGCGATCCGGCCACCATTGGGCGCATCCGCGATCGCGCCGATGAACTCTACACCGCCAAGGACACCCCCTATGCCTTCTGCGTCCGCTTGTATCGGACGATTGATAGAACCGACGCGGCGATCGGTGCCGCTGCCCTAGCCAACAAGGTGGGTGAGAAGGTCAAGTTTCTCTCCCTGCTCAACAAACTCACCCCCAAAGCCGATAACCTCCAAGCCTTTGACCTGGTGACCAAGATCGCCGTGGAGCTGATTGTCTTCTGCAAGCTCAACCGCATCTCCCCCAACCCCCGCACTTTTGCCACCGCCCTCGCGGAAACCTATACCGGAGCCGCCCTAATCCGGATGATCACCCTGGTCTGCATCGATGGTCTGTTGCCCTTGGGACCTGAATTCATCAACAAGGTTGAAGAAATTCTCGGTCAGTCCGATGCCAAATCTGCCTCTGGGAACACCGCGTTTAAAGCCGTCAGTGGGTTTGTCCCTGGCGGTGGTGCCGACGATAAACTTTCCTTCATCACGGACGGCTTTCATTCCGTTTCCGGTTGGATGCAAGGCCTGGTCGATCGCACCCATATCAACCCCAGCAAAATCCTCGGCACGGTCGGCAGGTTTATCGACTCCGCCGACGGCAAAATGGACTTTGTCGCTGCCTTCTTGGATCAAGCCACCAACTACTTTGAATACACGGGCATTCAAACTGTCGCCACCCGCGTGATTCAAGATGTCTACAAGGAAATAGGTCAATTGCCCCCCGCCACAGCGCCTACAGCACCCGCTGTCGCGCCCGCTGCCGCCGCTGCTGCCACCGCCGCCGGAGCCGCCACCTTTGCTGCTGGCATGGCCCAGCAACCACCCCAGCAGACCATCCAGCAACCGACGCCCCCCGCCCAAACGGCGATCCCCCCGGAACGCATCGGCCCAGATGGACAGTTCAACCAAAGCGGCTTAGCCCAGCGCGTGCTCTTTGCCTTCAAGAGCGATCCCAACCTCTCCCAGATGCAAAACCTCTACGTGGCTCAAGCGGGCTCAAAAGTGGTGCTCAAGGGCCAAGTCTCCTCACAGCAGCTCTATAACCGTGCCGTGCAGTTGGCTCAGGCACAGAATGGTTGCACCCAGGTGGATGCCAGTCAGTTGTCGGTGGGCTAATTGATTGGGGGAAAGGGTCAAGGGAAAAGGGATTTTGTTTTGTTTAGTTCTCTTTCTTTTGGCTTTTCCCTCACTCGTTCCCTAGCTGGGTAGGGTGGGCAAATATTGAGGTGTTCTCGTTTTGATGCCAAGCTCATTGATTTTGCCCACCTCACGATTCGGTGTCCACGCATCCTCTACAATGTCTGAGGTAGAATCATTGCAAGGTGAGAATTCAGAAAGGTGAGAGCAAGGAAGGATATTGATCGCTTAACCGTTATAGCATTTATATGCCGAAGAGTATTAATCATCTCAACATCACCTGATTAATGGTTCGTTTTTTAAAACACAGCTCATGTCCAACCCAGAACACGTCGAATGGCTCCTTAAAGGAGCCGCAGAATGGAACCTTTGGAGACGTAAAAACCTAGAGATAAAACCCGACTTGCAAGCCGCTGATTTGAGCTGGCAGAACCTGAGTGATTGCGATCTGACTCAAGCAGACCTTTCCCATGCAAACCTCCAGGCAACTCATGTTCTCGGCGCGAACCTCACTCAAGCTAACTTAACTGGAGCCTGTATTCAAGATTGGAACATCAATGCTGATACCATTTTAGATAATGTTGTCTGTGATTATGTTTACTTAAAAAGCGAACAACAAGAACGTCGCCCGAGAAATCCCTCCATAAGATTCGCCCCCAATGATTTTTTTCAACTCCACAAAAAAAGCATAGAGACAATTGATATTATTTTTTCAGAAGGTGTTAGCTGGGAAACATTTCTTCAATCTTTTCGGAGTCTACAAATCAACAAACCTCATCAAAATCTATCAATTCAATCGATTGAGCGAGGAGTCAATGGTGCTTTCGTGATTCGACTTGAAGCCAACGAGGATATAGACAAAGCTTCAATTGAAAGAGAATTCAAAACTCTTTATCAGTTGCATTTTGAAGAGCTAAGAAATCGCTATGAAGCTCAACTTGCTGCTAAAGATAGCGAAATCGAGTTTTATCGTCAGCAGAACTCCAATATGATGGAAGTTACGAAGATCCTGGCTAGCAGGCCAATCAACGTTCAAACCAATATCAATACAGAGCATCATGCTAATCGTGTTGGCGATAGTGTCCAGCACTTTCACGGTCAAATCAAAGGAGTTAGTGGTTCAGTTGACGGAGAAGATACAAATATTTTTCAACAGGCTTACGATCGGATTTTCGGTGAGCCAGAGGGCAATAAAGCCATTTTAAAAGAAATGGAATCTGGAGAAAGTAATGCCAACTGAACTTCCGTCTGATAGCTCTTCTGATAGTAATATTTTGGCTTTGGCTAGCCAAGAAGATATTTACATATTTGATCTTTTGCTACAGGATCGTGGAGCATCTGAGTGGGAACATTTGGTTGCAATGATAACTTATGCACAGTACACGAGGAGTAAACACGAATTCATAAGATCATATTTTGAAGAGCACAATGTAATGCCCTCTGATGGAGAGATGAAGGCAATTATATTCCTTTTCAAAAACATCAATAATAATGCCCTAAACAATCTAAGGCTGAATTCACAATCTTTACTACAGCAGGTTCTTGAGAAACACTCTCGAAAAATGTTGTCTCAGAATATTTCTAGCCCAGTCGAAAAAATCGTTAAAGAGAATACAAGATTCTGGGTTGCGGTGCAGGCGAGTATGGTTGCCAGCTTTTTTTACTCGCTCCTGATTGCACTTATTTTGTTTATTGCTACGGCAACATTGCCAAATACCAAATTCTCCAGGGCGATCAAAATCCTCTTTGAAGTAGAGCAAACAAATGATGAGGAAGCAACTAAAGAATAAGCCAAAATCGAAGTTATACAGGGGTAGATGTAGCGCGAACAATTTCCACCACGGGAGTGTTCCTTACCAACGCCATCAACACCATTGAATAAATCCAAAAAATTAGGTTGACAAACGATCGCCCTCTCCTCCAACGTATCACCACTGACCCCAAAATCATGGTCGGCAAACCCGTTATTAAAGGAACACGACTAACAGTTGAATTTATCGTGAACCTTCTAGCCCATGGTTCAACAACCACCGACATTCTCGAAGAATACAATGGTCTGACAGCAGAAGACATTCAGGCTTGCCTACTCTTTGCTGCCTAATCTTTGTCGAGTACAACCTTTATGCCACTGGCGAATGAAACACAGGTTCGCTTTAGTCACGTATGACTTAAATCGAGATTATCTCCCCCAACGCGCCCAACAACGCCTGTCGCATCACCGCCACAGGCGCAGGCTGTCCCAGCCATTGGCTCAATGCTGCCGCCCCCTGCTGCACCAACATCTCCGTGCCATCAATGATTGTGGCCCTCGCCGCTTGGGCCTGGGTGAGAAACCGGGTGGGGCGGGGGGTATAAATCAGGTCATAGGCGATCGCCCCGGCAGGCAACTGGGCCAACTGCGCAGGGGTCAACGGACTTTGGTTGACCTGGGGGGCCATCCCTAGCGGTGTGGTATTCACCAAGAGCTGGCTCTGGGCGAGCCAAGCGTCCAAGCGGTTCCAGGGCTGTACGGTTAGGCACTGACGAATCGCGGCATCCGTCCAACTCTGCTCAAACGCGACTAACTTTTCGGGGGTGCGTCCCACCACCACAACGCGGGGACAGCCCAGCTTCACCAAGCCGACCACGACGGCTCGTGCTGCACCGCCATTGCCCAACACCACGGGCGTGATCTGTTGCCAATCCCGCTCAAGCTGTTGCAACGGCGCAATAAAACCCGCAACATCGGTATTGGTTCCCTGCCAACCCTGTTCGCTACGCCAAACCGTATTTACCGCGCCGATTTGCTGGGCCAGGGGGGTGACGCGATCCAGCAGGGGCAGGATTGCCTGTTTGTGGGGAATGGTGACGTTAAAACCCTGGATGGCGATCGCCGCCATCCCTGCTAGCGCCGCCGCCAATTGCTCGGGAGCCACGGGAAAGGGAAGATAGGCATAATCCACCCCGAGCTTCATCAGGGCAGCATTTTGCATGATCGGGGAGAGGGAATGCTCGACGGGGTGGCCAATGATGCCCAACAGTTGGGTTGTGCCGTGGATGTCTGGCATGGGTTGGATTGAGTTGATTCGGGGTGAATTTGGGAGGCTAGTGCAAACGTGTGATAATGCCTCCAGCTTCAAGTATTGGTTCTCTTGACCATGGCTGCAAGAACTGTTGCCCCATCCTTTGCCCCCCGGTTGCTCCATCTAATGCCACAATTGCTATACCGCTGGCGACAATCCCTCATCGCCGTGCCCATCAGTTGCTTGTGATTGGAGCGTCGGGTTGATGGGAAATCACTTTGTATTGTATGGAGGTCAGCATGCTCCGGACGAGCACATTGAGGTGCTGGGATGCTGGGTTTGTGGGAGGACTCGTCGATGAAATTGGCCTGGTTACTGCCGGATCAGCCCTGCGATCGCCACCAATTTGGTGATGCAGCAGCAGGGTTATGGTCGTTGCGCCACCAGGGCTATGCGGTTGCCCCAACTCTGCTCGTCTCGGTGCATTGGTGGCAATTGTATGGGGCAACCCTTGCGGCTGTACCGATCGCCGAGCTAGCGCCAGGAGACCCGAGCACCATCGCCCCATTGCAGCAGGTGTTCCGCCGAGTGGTGATTCCCCCTGCCTGGCTCGATGCCCTGGCCACCGCTTGTCGCAATTTACCTGGGGCAGCCGTGGTGTTGCATCCGAGTCTCGTGACCCACGACAAATTGCCCTGGGTCGTGCAAGATTTATGGCGATCGCAGACCAGTCTCAAAACGCCTGACGCTTTGGCCGCTGCCCTCACGCGTCTTGGGCAGCAAATAATTCATCCCCAGAGTCTTTACTGCTATCAGCAATACCAGCTCACCTGGTCTGAGCTTCAGATTGCCCTGCGCGTTCAGCCCCTGACTCCGGCGATCGCCTCTGGACAGTTGATTCAGACGCCCCAGAGCGCTCGATTAGAGGCGATTTGGGGCTTGGGATATCGTTGGCTCACCGATGCGATCGCTCCAGACTATTACAGCCGCAATTTCGAGCCGCATCATGGTCAGCCGCCGAATGGTGAGCTGGAAAAGATTTGGCGTCCTCAGCATCGGGGCTCCAAACACCAAACCTGGAGTGTTACCCCTCAGGGTCAGCTCCAATGTTGGCCAACGACAGAGACGCAGCAAAATCAATGGGTCTTCTCAACCCAGGACATTCAGCAGCATTGGACGCGTTTCGTTCACCATCACTCCAGCGCGGGTCGGCTTCTCTGGCAATGCCCCACACCCGCTCAACTCGAAGTAACCCATTGGCAACCCCCAGCCTCGCTATCGCCATCCCTCGATAGCGAGGTTGCCGTGACGGAAGAACGCGGTTGGGAGCGCTCCAATCGGGCAGTCAATTTGGCCGCACACCTCATAGGTCAGGGTGTTGTTCCGGGGTCTGTCCTGGCGGCTCCTGTGGTTGTCACCCCCCAAACCCAGCACCTTCCCCCTGAAAATATTCTCGTTGCAACCACCCTACCCCCCCATCAAATTGCCTTGCTCGGTGAGGCAGTCGGTTTGATTTTGGAGCAAGGGACGGCGACCAGCCATGCCGTGATTGTGGCCCGGGAGTTGCGAATTCCTACTGTGATCGGTGTTACGGGGGCGATCGCCCAGCTTAAGCGAGCCCAGACCGTATGGCTCGATGCGGATCAGGGTCGAGTTTACCTCCCGGCCCAACCGTCACCCCCAGTTGCGGTTGACCCTCCCGTCCCCGTCGTGATGCCCGAAGCGCCCCCGGCATTCCCCACACCCGTTCCTAAAACGAATCTGCCATTGTGGGGAACGATTAATCATCCCCAAATATTGCCCTCCTTGCCAGATCAATCGCTTGATGGCATCGGCTTGATCCGGGCTGAATTGTTGTTGATGGGCTTGCATCCGGACTGGACTCAGCTCGGTCAGCCCCCCTCGCCCCAGCAGATTCAGGCTCAACTTGAGCAGGTGCTGTTGGACATTGCGGCCATCCTCTCGCCCCGCCCCCTGTTCTATCGGTTTGCCGACTGGCGCATCGCTGAGTTCCCGGCCCTGCCGGGCTCACCCCTCCCCGCTGTAGCTGGGGTGCTGGGGTATCGGGGCTTGTCTGCGGCCCAAGGTAATCCCTGGCTCTTTGATTTGGAGTTAGCGGCCCTCAGAACCGTTCTGGCACAGTATCCCGATCTGAGCGTGATTTTCCCCTTTGTCCGTCGGCTCAGTGAATGGGTCTGGGCCCGCGATCGCCTACGTACCCAAGGGGTTGAGCCGGGTCAAGCCTGGATCATGGCCGAAACGCCAGCGATCGCCTTTGAGATTAGCGCCTATGCTGATGCCGGGGCTCAAGGGGTGGCGATTGGCCTCAATGACCTCACCCAACTGACGCTGGGGATTGACCGGGAGGTACAGGGCTTGGCCCAAGTCGATGACTGGATGCATCCGGCTGTACAAACCCTCGTTGGGCAAATTAGTCAACAGGCCACTCAAGCCGGTCTGCCCTGTAGCCTCTGCGCCAACCTCGACTGGCAGCAATCAGCGATTCAACCCCTGATTCAACAGTGGTTGGACGCAGGGCTCACCGCGCTGGTGACCGAGCTACCGAGCCTCACCGCAGCGCGGCAGGCGATCGCCGAGGCCGAAGCGGCATGATTCGAGTTCAATCCTGTGAACTGCGCTCACCACAGGCCACAAAGTAGGTCTGGCTGCGGCTACCAAACCAGACGTAACGATTGTCACGAACTTGGCTATAGAGGCGATCGCCGAGGGTTTTAACCCCTGGAATAGCGCGATACATTTGCACAAAGGTATCGCCGAGCGGCAATAGACGGGCGATTTCCTCTGCTGCATCGCTGCCCTGCCAGCGCTGGGTGGGGTCATTATTCTTAATCAAAATCATCCCCAACTCACAGTCTTGAGGTGTAATGCCCCATTCTGAGAGCACCGCCTGATCTTGCATGGGGGTATAGCTAAACTGCCCGGCGGGGTCAAACTCTTGTAATAACTGGGTAAAGGTGACACAGAGATTACAGTTGCCATCGTAAATGATGTGATAAGCGGGAGATGTTACCATCGGCACCTTGAAATACGAACGAAGAGAACGAACGAAATCTAGAAAGCTAAGGCGTGTCATCCATTCATCTCAGCAGCGTGACGGGATCAGCGACAGGACAACTGCCCCAGGAATAATCGCTAGGAGTATAACTGTTGTTATAGATTAGGACTTAAGCATCCCAAATGATTACGGCCCCTAGTCTAGCTCAATGGAGCTGCACAGTCAGAGCGGGTGGATCAATGTTCTATCTTAAACCAGTACGGAAAGACTGCCCTTTAAAAGAAGCCCTCAACCCCTCAAATGAATGGGGCAGAGCGATGACATCCCCCTTGGGTGTTTTTAAGGCACGCCTTGCTTTCACTTCTCAATCATAGGCTGTGGTGGCGCACTCTTGACCATTGATCACAATCATGAGATTACAATTTTCCTAGAGGCTATCATTCGTAAGACCTTAAACTGCTGCCATAACTGGCTTGCAGCCCCTAATTTACGGGTTGGATGGATGTGTCATCGCCTTGTCCCCTATTGAGAGAAGGGCTTCAGGACAATCTGAGGGCAAGCCTTAGGGCGTATCCGCGACGAACCGCAGCAGCCTTGAGGGACGGTGGGTGGGTCAATTGCCCCACTCCCCCCGCTTCCCCCCCCTCCCGTCTGACGTCATTGACTAAAATTGGGTTGGGGTGAATCCATCCTAATAGTCGAGGGTCTGTTATTTAATTAGACCTCAAACTGTTGCTATGACTTGTTTGCAGTCTCTCTAATGTTTTTGGAGTGGGGTGCTTTATCGTTTGTCCTGTAAGGCGTCTGAATGTTAACGAATGACGTGCTCTAGAAGAATGTTCGTTCGCACGCTAGAACAGCGTGTTTCGCTGCCCTTGATTTTGCGCATCTACCGCCTGCTCTATGCTTCTCGATAAATTGCCGCTTCCTGCCCAGGACTGGGCCGAGAAACTCCATTGGCAGGAGCGCCGTTACTTGCTATCCCTCTGCCATCTCCTCTGTGCTGCCACACCAGAGGTGCAGGCCCAGTTCCTTGATCAATATACGGCGGGGGGTTTGATCTCTAAGATCATTGAGGACTACGACACCCAAGCCAAGGTTCAGCAGCATCTCGCGGCGTTTAAGCTCAAAACCAAAATCAACCCAGCAATGCTGCGACATTATATCCGGCAGTTTTATGTGCACACTGCCCAGGACTCGCGCCGGGAACCCGATAAATTTCTGGAATCGGCCCTCCGCTTGGTGATCAATCCTGAAGAAAAAAGCTATGTCCTGAACTACAGCCTGGGGTTTGAGCTCCTGAAGCTCATTTTCCAAATGAGCTGGCTCCAGCAAGAACGCTTTTATACTTTGCAGCATAACCAAGAGGAATTTTTCCTCACCTATATCAAGCCCATTCAACATGCCCATCGCCTCAACGGTATTGTTAACCCGAAAGACAAGGCGCTCTTTTTTGCCCAGCGCAACTACTTTATCCATGTGCCGCAAATTTCAGAAAAGAAGCTGGTCGAGCTAGTGATGGTCACATTTACCACCGAAGTGGTTAGCAATTTGGGCTTCTCGATCGTTCGTAATATCCGCCCGGTTCCCTTTGACTATGACTATATCTACCAGCCCGAAGCCAGTCAGATTTTTTCCTGAGGGGGGCTTAAGGGCCAGACTCTCCTGATTGCCAGAGGGGATGACCGGATACTGCTAGGATAAATCTCTGGACTGTGTAGCCTCCTGCTAACTTTTATGAGTACTCAATCAAATCTAATCGCGCCCCACGGTGGACACTTAATCAACCGGATTGCGAGTGCCGCCGAAAAGCAAGAATTTCTAGATCAAGGCGATCGTCTGCCCCGTGTGCAGCTTGATGATCGCGCTTTCTCAGACCTGGTTATGATTGCCATCGGTGGCTTTAGTCCGCTCACCGGTTTTATGGGCCAAGCCGACTATGAAACCGTGGTCACCGACATGCACTTGACGAATGGCATCGCTTGGGCGATCCCCGTGACGCTCTCCGTGAGCGAAGCGGTGGCTGAGCCGCTCAAGGAAGGCAGTTGGGTTCGCCTCGATGATGCCACCGGACGCTTTGTGGGGGTACTCGAACTCACACAAAAGTATCGTTATAACAAGGCCCACGAGGCAATTAATGTCTATCGGACTGACGAAGACAATCACCCCGGCGTCAAAGTGGTCTATGACCAAGGGCCAATTAACCTCGCCGGTCCGGTTTGGCTGCTCGAGCGGGATCCCCATCCCCTCTTTCCCAACTATCAGATCGACCCGGCGGTGTCCCGACAGCAGTTTGCCGAGCGGGGTTGGCAAACCGTAGTGGGCTTCCAGACGCGTAACCCGATTCACCGGGCCCATGAATACATCCAAAAATGTGCCCTAGAAATTGTCGATGGTCTGTTTCTTCATCCCCTCGTGGGTGCGACGAAGAGTGATGATATCCCGGCGGATGTGCGGATGCGTTGCTACGAGATTATGATGGAGCATTACTTTCCTCAGAATCGGGTCATTTTGGCCATTAACCCCTCCGCGATGCGCTATGCCGGCCCCCGTGAAGCCATCTTCCATGCCCTGATTCGCAAAAACTACGGCTGCACCCATTTCATTGTCGGCCGGGATCATGCGGGGGTTGGTGATTATTACGGCACCTACGATGCCCAAAAGATTTTCGCTGAATTTGCACCGGGCGATCTAGGTATTCAACCCCTGAAGTTTGAGCATGCCTTTTATTGCAAGAAAACGGGGCAGATGGCAACGTCGAAAACCAGCCCTAGTGGCTCAGAAGATCGCCTCCATCTCTCCGGCACTAAAGTGCGGGCCATGTTGCGAGAAGGGAAGACTCCCCCACCAGAGTTTTCTCGGCCTGAAGTAGCAGCAGAGTTGGTTCGGGCAATGCAAATGCAGTCCTAATCCCTTTGGGTTAGAGACGCCCGTTTGCTGCTAGGCTGATTCCCCAGCACAAATTTAAGAAAGCCGGAAAAGTTGCGCTCATCCGCCCAGAACGTGGCGATCGCTCTTCTATGGAGCCAGAGCGGATGGTGCGCAATTTAGCTTTAGCGGTTCCGGTTTTCGGCATTGGAGAGTAAAGCCACCTTTAAACACTGACACTCTCTGTCCAGCACTGACGCTGCGGTTGCCCTCCGCGCTCTTCAAGCGCCGAGGGCGAATTTTTTTCTGTTTGCACGGTTGGACTCTGCTACCTCCGGCTCTCGCCCCCAGCCCCAAGGGGACGCTGCGCTCTGGGTGCTGCCGCCTCCGGTCGCGCCGCCATCACCCGGCAAAATCCTCCTTCCCTCGCAAGCGCCGCGTATTCACGCCGCGCTTGGCGCTCGGTCAGTCGGCAGCGATTGAAATCTTCACTACACCCCGCCCTACCTCAACCCGGCGAACAACACCAGGTACAGAGGAGCGCACGGGCAAAGACGCAACCTGATTGAGCAGCGCCTGGCGGCGCTGCTTCAATTCACGAATCTCTCCCCCAAGCTCAATACGGGCCTGCTCAATGTCCCATCTGAGACGTTCATTTTCTGCTGAAAGCCGCATTCTGTCGTTATACTGCTGTGCGATTTGCGCCTTATTTTCGACCTCGATGTCAAGTTGCTCGTTGCGCCAAGCCGTTATGGCATCGTCATCAGACTTTAGGTTAAGGGTTGGATCACGGAACCGTGGGCGCGGCGACTCTAATGGAGGGATAGTGATCACGGGTACTGGTTCCGGCAGGCGTGTTGATTCTGCCAAAGTCCCAAGGTGCTTAACTTCGGCAGTCAAACCTGTAATGGAAGAATCAACCAAAGCAAGCTCTAATTTCAACACCTGCTCTTCATCTCCATTGATCACCAGCACATCACCCACAGCAATTGCATCATTCCGCTTCACCTTGACATCATTGGGTGAGCTGATATTGATTTCAATGATTTCTCGCTCTGGTTGGGTGGTGGGTGGGGGTTGGCTGGTGGATATTTTTTTCGGAGGGCGCGACGGTGCCGGCTGCTTACAACCCAACATCATGAGTACCAGGGCAATGACCAAGAATTTCATGGGTTTAACTGAATGATGGTCAAGCTACCCGTAACCCATTGATCACGCAACAGTTCAGCGGCGGTCATGCTGGGAAGATACTCAAAGCTGAGATTCTGGCCCGTTAAAGTCACACCGGTTGGCGTTTGGGTAATGAGGTCAGGAGAATCGATCGTGACGGTTCCGGTCACAATCCCAGGCGGCAAAGTCATTGGCTCATCATTGGCGCTCACGGTCAATTCTGTGAGTGCTTCGCCGGCGGTGATATTTTCTTGACCTTCTGGCCCCAAAGCGATGGCACCTTGCTCGGTCAGAATTAGCCGCTGTCCAACTAGGGGGAACACACCACTGATAGGTTCTCCTGTTGCTGTCCATCCCCGCTCAATTTCAATCCACGGCTGACCCTTTGCGGCAATTTGTAGGTAAGTCATGTGAGCAGGTTGAATTGCCAGCTGTATGTCGGCAATAGCTCCACCAATGCCCTGGAGTGAGAGAGCGATGGCGACAGTTGCTGTTGCACCAAACAGAATGAACATCTCGCCTTGACCACCTGTTTTAAGACGGCGCTTTGGATTGAGTCCCCAGACACACCAATAAGGTGCAACGGGCCAAAGCAATTGACAGCCCTGTTTGGTTAGCGTGTCCGACACCGACGATACTCCATGACCCAAAGCAAAAGCACACCACCAAGCAGGTTGACCTAGCAGAATTGCACCAATGGCTGGTAAGACCAAAATGCCAGTGGTAAACAACGAGTGGGATGGACCACCCCGGTGGGGAAAGTGGTCTTCGAGCCAGTGACTAACGGGCCAAAGGATTTGACCCAGAATCGAACGGCTACTGTCAAGGTCGGGTAACAGAGCTCCGATTGCGGCAAGGATTAGTGCTGGGGATGGGCCCCAAATAATGGCGGCAGCTCCGGTTGCCAATGTGGCATGGGTAATCCCCATCATGTTGTGTTCCTCCATCATTGAAAACCGGAACCGCTAAAGCTAAATTGCACACCATCCGCTCTGGTTGAATTTGAGCGCGATCGCCACGCTGGGGAAGCGAATGGGCGCAACTTTTCCGGTTTTCTTTATTGTCCAACCCTGCGTGATATGCCTTTGACTTTCCCCAGTTGTTTAATGGCCATCGCCACAGTCAGGCACACACCGCCCAAAATATAAAGCGGCTTGTTTCCGGTTCCCATACCCACGAAGCGGAGAATCGCAAACCCAAACAATGCTGCCATCACTGCTGGGGAGATATCCAAGTATTGAGCATGGCTGACGGTCTGAGGCATCCCAGCCAGTTCCGCCCGAGCCAATTTAGTGGCCAACACGGGTGATCGTCCTGCTTGGCTGGCTAGTTCCGCAAGACGTGACCGGGATAATTCCACACCACCTTTTCGTGCGACTTTGTCAATTTCAGCTCTAATTTCCCGCTCAGTTGGTGGTGGTAATTCATACCGCAAAATGTGCAGCCACAGGTCTTTTTCAGGAAGGTCGCAAACCTCAAATGCACAGATACGAAAAATATCCCGATGGTAGTCAAGCCAGTAACGCAAAGATGCAGGCAACCGCTTTGCATTTGGCAGAATTAAGAGTGCTCCTGTGGGGATAAGTTGAGGGATTTCGTGTTTCAGGTTTTCGGCAGTTTGCTTCTCAATTTGGTCAGCGATGTGCCACTGGTCAGCAATATCGAACAACCATTTTTTAGTGCTGCCTTGGTAGTCCACAGTGGCGGTTGGGCCAATCCAAGCCTGGGCAAGCTCGGCTTGCTTCGCCTCCACTTGTCCGGCTTCACCGATTACGGCCAAGCTCTCCAGTTTCAAGGTTTTGAGCAGTTTCATTTTTTTAAATTTGCAGTTTATATATCTAGCCTAGGGTTTTTAAAATTTCTCGAAATGCTGATTCTATGGGAATCTGACTGACTGAGCGCAAAGCGCGGCGCGAATGCGCGGCGCTAGCGAGGGAAGGAAGATTTCGCGGGCTGATGGCAAATCGGGCTTTGCCCGTTTGCCCAGCCCTGCGAACAAAAAAAATTCGCCCTCGGCGCTTGAAGAGCGCGGAGGGCAACCATAGCGTCAGTGCTGGACAGAGAGTGTCAGTGGGCAATTATTTTGTTGCTTTTAACGCAGCTCGCCATGTTGCGATTCTCTGTTCCCACCACGCAAGTTTCCTTTCTAAGGATTCAAAGCTACACGCACGACACATGATGCTTTAGGGATGACAAGCAGGTTAGAAGCGAGACTAGGCAAAGGATGTAGACATTAACCCGCCCAAAGAAATAGGGTGGAGATTGGAAAACCACCCACCCTGGAAAAATGTTGCCTCAATTGTACCGCAAGGTCATCAG
>JBCDEB010000011.1:0-71613 GCA_039180005.1 Cyanobacteria bacterium P01_G01_bin.54
CTCATGGCCTGTAAGCCTCATAAACGTCTCTTTTTTGACCGTGGTCTGATGGCTCTTTCCCTTGTCCGCTCTACTCTTCAGCTTCCTTGTCATCCCTAAAGCAAACCCGGTTGTCAGGGGACCCGCCCCCCGACACCTCCCGCTGAGGGGGAAATTGCCCCCTCAGACTCCGGCAATATCGGAGCCAGTATTGTTGATTCTGCCGAGTTTAAGAGTCTTTCACGATGTCTGCTTATTCGGAACCTATGTTCACCCAGCGTCGATCATCGCGTTTTATCGGGCGATCGCCCCGCCCGAGCGATCGCCCGATAAAACCCCAGCACCACCAACACATTTGAGAGGGTTAAGAAAAACTCTGCCCCGCCATGGAGCCAGTCCACATTGGCCAGCGCAGCCCCATAGGCTGTCTGGGCATAGATCCCTGCCGGGATGGTCACGGCCACAAATACCAGTAACACATAGAAGCCGATGAGCGCCAAACGCGGGAACAGCCCGGAGCGGGTCGCGAACCACAAAAAGCCCAGGTAGGGAAAGAGCGAGAGGGCAAAGAGCGTTTCCTTAGACATCGGCTGGGTTCCGGGATATTGTTGGGGCTAATTTTTGAGCGAGCTTGGCTTGGCGATCGAGCCACCATGCCGCTGCACAGAGCGTACCATTGCCCACCACTGTCATCGCGGCTTGCAGCGTCACCAGCCATGCCAAATCCGTCGCATTATCGAAAAAATGCCAGGTACAAGCACACATGGCACTGACCAACGCGGGCAACATGGCCCACGAGACCCAGCGCCAAGCCCGATTGCCCGTCACATCGCCATAGCGCCAAATGAGCCAAATCGCGGCGATCCATTCAATGACGCTGGAGACATGAACCATCCAAGTGGGGATTGAGAGAACGTGCATGGGAAAGATCAAAAAGATCAGGTCGCAATTTTAGGGGAGAGCATTTGAAGTCTGAATTTCGAATTCGGAATTCAGAATTTCCGGTCAGGTACCCTCTGTCTTATGGTGCACAGGCTCAGGCTTATGATGCACCAGTAGCAGTGCCTGAGAATCTTTGAGCTTGAGGGGTTGGTCGAGCTGCTCAGTCGTAACGTTCAGGCCGGGTGAGGCGATCGCCACCTGCCAAGGTTCCGCCTCGCCCAACTGCAACAGATCCTGGGGAATGACCTGGGTCGCGTCACCGCCCATGTGGGCGAGCATGGCAATCCGCTCTTCTGGCGCTTCCGGGTTGCTGCGTACCCCATAGAAGACCGTCATGCCCTCCTCGCTGAGTTTGTTGAAGCGATCGATCCCCGCCAGATTATGCCGCAGCCAGGGGTATTGGTGGCGGAAGCGTCGCAGCCCGAGATTAAATTTCACCTGCGCCCCATTCAGATTGCGCTCATAACGTGAGATATTACAAACCTCGTAGCAGTCTTCCATAAACCAGCGAGCAAAACCCTTGAGGCGATCGAGATCCATTTTACTCAAGAAGCGGAGCATCCCAGAACGGCTCAGTTGCTTGATCCGGGGCAGATGGCAATCGCCATTTTCCATGCAGGTACGAATCGACTCCACCACGGCAGCAATGTTGTAGTCATTGGTCTGCATCAGCTCATTGAGGGCATGGCTAAACTCACGTAGCTCCTCAATATGTTTAAAGCCCAGAGACTTAAGACGGGAGAAGAGTCCCTTGCGCTTGAACATCTGGGGCGTGATCTGCCATTCCAAAAAGCCGGCTTCCTCCGAAACCACCTTGACACCATAGCGTTCATCGGTATTGCGGAAAAACATCCAGGGGGCATGCATCAGGGCGTTGATAAAGTCCATGGGCAAGCCGGGGCTAAAACCATAGACCCAGAGTGTAACCGCCGGATTGTCGTAGGCATTGCGCAGCACTTCCGGCAGGGTCTTACCCAGATTCCAGTTGATTTCTGTGTCAAGGGCCACTTGGTTGCCCCGCCGCACGGTGTCATGGTTGGCGCAGCCAGTAATCCAGCGATCGCCCTCGTACATCACCTCACAGACCCGCCGCCATTTTTTCTCCCAAAAGCCCTTGAGCGTCGGGGTATTGTGGGCAAAAATTAACGGCCCCCATTGGTAAGATTCGGGCTTTTGATCCACCAGCTCCCGATAGGTGGAAATATCCTCCCAACCCTCCTGGGGCCAGGGACGACCGTCTTCATAGATCGTAAACAACAATCGTTGACAGCCTTCGATTTCTTGGACGAGATCACTCATCGCCATCAGGTAGGCGTCGTCGTACTCCACCCGCCCGGTGAGGGGGTTAAAGAAGCGAAAGTCTTGACCGCCATCGACCCGAATACCATCAGCACCGGTATTGTTTTTACGCCGCTGCATCTCTAAAAAGATCGCCCGCACCATCGGTAACTGATGGTTGAGGTCTTGCCCGTACATATTGGGGCCCTTAAGGAACTGGTGGGGCAAGAGCAGCTCAGATTGGTTGTCAGCATGGCCATAAACCAGGTCGTAGATCACCTGGATCGGCCCGGTGGGGAAGTTGTGCAGCGTGGCGATCAGATCAATCACTTCATCGGGCCGCAGACTGGAGAGCAGCGCCGGATTGGTCGTCGCCGAGCCTAAAATCGGTACATCATAGCCCCAGTCTTGGGTATTGGGTTTGGTCAACTCGACCATGATGCTCTGATCCTCTTCTTCGGAGACAAAGGAGAAAAATTCACTCTCGGGGCTATATTCGTCCCGATATTCGATCGTCGGTTCGGTGGGCAAAAACTGCACCGCGTCGTAGCCCAGATAATTTTCTTCGGCTGGGGTGAGGGGCTCGTCATTTTCCAGTTTGGCGGCGATCGCTTGATAGGTTTGGTTGAGACCGGCAAACGTCCCCTCGGCCGAGGCAGTACCGATGTGGAGTTGCAGAATATTCAGAGGTGTACGCTGGCGGGGAATGCGATGGGAGGCCTTGGACAGGGGGCTATGCTCCCCATTGCCCGGCATTGCTGAGGCCCCTGTGCGGCGGAAATAGTCCAGATCGGGGCGTTCCTGCTGGAGGCGATTGATGTCGTAGAGTTCGGCAGGCGCAAACACCCCATAGGGCAGTGAGTAAGCCAGTGGGTCGCGGATCGCCTGGAGTTGCTCGTTTTGATCCACAAAGCGTAACCAATAGAAGGAGCCGAGCTGTTCACGCGTTCCCGCAGTTAACCCCGCGACCACACCCCAGTGAAACTCACCGTGCTGCACGAGGTTGAGGCGATCGCGTCGAAAGGTGACAATCTGCTCCGGTGCTTCGAGATCAATTTCTTCCAGGGGCGTGAGAATTTCCAGGTAAATCTCCAACTTCCGCATCACCTGGGCCAGCAACTGGGGCGTCCAAAAGCCAAACTCCACCCAACCATCGGTGCGAGCATGGGCACCGAGACGCGTGGCCAAGACCTGACCTTTCTCAAAAATGGTTAGGTTGGAATGCTCAACCCCTGCGGCCCATTGCACCAGCGCTTCGGTGGCTGTTTCCACCAAATGGATAGCAGGAACCGAAGTGTCTGGATCCGTTGGGGGGTCAATCGGCGGAGCAGAGGTCGTTTGGGAAATCGTTTTGGTCATGGTAAATGGGCTAGAGTGCAGACTAAAGACCGCAGGCAGAGGGCAAGAGCGAGGGTAGGGACAGAGATTCATCATTCGCCCGAGCCCGTAGTCGTCCTGATAGATTTAAATGGAGAGCGTCCCGTACATTGCACCCCTAGCAAACGGACAAGACGAAAGCGATTGAACGTAGCGCTCAATGCAGTTAACTGTTCGGGAAATCGACATCATCAAATGGCACAGCACCCAATTGCACAATGTGCCGAGGGACGATGATGAATGTATAGACGCAGGTTCGGTTCAACGAAGGAACCTCACAGAGTAAGGCGAGTTTGCCGATTCAGACTGCCCATAACGGATCGATTGTGAAGCGATCGCAAAGCGGGCTTATGGCAAACGCTTGTATGGTTGCCCAAACCGGAGCAACCCAACACCTTCATTTCAGAATACAGTTTTCTGAATCGACCCAGCAATAGGCGAGCTGGAAAAAACGAGCCTGCCACCCGAATTAACCTGAATTTTGGATAAGTGACGTGAGTTTTGGATAAGTAGACATTGCGCAAGACGGTCGAAACTCAGCAGAATCAACAATACGGGCTCCAGTATTGCCGGAGCCCGTCGGGAGCCCTCTCCCCCTCAGCGGGAGGTGTCGGGAGGGTGAACCCCTGACAACCGGGTTGGACAACGAGATTTCAAGGTTTTGAGGAACACGATCGCTTCGCTTAACCGAAACTCACGTTAATTAAACATTGCCTGAGCCGAGCGCCCCGTCGGCCAATCCGCATTTTCACCACCAATAATCACTTGACGCAAAGACAGATATTCCTGGCTCAAGCGATTCAGGGCATTGAGCAAAACATCCAGGGCGATCGGATCGCTCGTGCCCAAATCAAACCAACAGCGACTCCAGACGCCTTGATATTCAAAATCCGCCATGTTGTGCATTGGGGCCATCAGGCTCTCCTGGGGGCGATCGTTGTCATAGTCCATGTAACTGATATCAACCCCCATATCCATCACCTGGAGATTCTCAGCATTAAACGCGCCCAGCTTACCCAGATAAAACCAGGAGTCAAAGACCTCCTCGGCATATTGCTGCTCCTGGGGCGAGGGCACGGTTTCAAATTCCAGCCAAATCCAACAGTCGAAGGGGTTGAACTCGCGAAAGCTAATCTGCATAGGGCTACTCACAACACTTTCCCCACTTTACCGAAGCGTCGCTCCCGTTGCTGATAGTCTAGGAGCGCCTGGTGAAATTGCTCGCGATCAAAGTCAGGCCAGGGGGTATGGGTGACATAAATTTCAGCGTAGGCCATCTGCCAGAGCAAGAAGTTGCTGATGCGCATCTCACCGCTGGTGCGAATCAGCAAATCCGGGTGGCGCAGATCTGAGGTGTAGAGGTGCTGCTCAAACAGATTCTCATCGATATCTGCTGGGTCGATTGCGCCTGCCCTTACCTGCTCAGCGATCGCCCGGCAGGCTTGGATAATTTCTTGTCGCCCGCCATAGTTCGTCGCGATGGTAAATTCCACATCCTGGTTCTGCTGGGTCTCGGCCATGGAATCGGCAATCTGGGTCTGGAGCGATCGCGGCAAGGCCGCTAGGTTGCCCACAAAGCGAATCCGGACATTCTCCGCCATCATCTCCGCCATTTCCCGCTGCAGAACCTGCTCAAAGAGGGCCATCAAAAAGTCCACTTCATGGTTGGGCCGCCGCCAGTTTTCCGTGGAGAAGGCATAGACTGTCAACGCTGGAATGCCCCAATCTTTGCAACAGCGCAACAAGTCCTTGAGCGCATCCACCCCCCGGCGATGACCCATCACCCGGGGCATCCCCTGCCGCCGGGCCCAACGGCCGTTGCCATCCATAATGACCGCGACATGTTGGGGCAGGCGATCGCGATCGAGATCTGCTGGTAAGGTTGCCAAAACGGGACTTAAATTGACCATCACAATGTCCTTCTAGAGAAATGTACTCAAGCGGTGTACCCTTCATATCGGCAACCCACTAAAATTTTGGGAGCGCCCCAAGCTGAAACAAATCTTAACGGATTTTGCTACTCCTCCCGCCTTAATCTCCTTTAGAAGCCGGGACAATCCGTAAAACTCGCTGCACCAATTCCCAGCTCTGGGAGCCGAGTTGGCGACTGAGGCGACCCACCGACTCGCGATCGCCGTGCGGTGAGAGGATATTTTGCAAAATTTCTCGGAGTTTACTACTGGTTAGGGGACGGTTGAGTTGCAACTCCCGTGCCAGAGAAATGGAGCCCGTTTCTTCAGAAACTACAATACAAAGGCAATTCTTGACCCGTTCAGTAATCCCCATTGCTGCGCGGTGACGGGTGCCCAATTGTCGAGAGGCAACCCGTTCCGAGAGAGGTAGAATAATGCCAGCGGCCAAGATCCGAGAGCCCCGAATATGCACAGCACCATCGTGAAGGAGCGTTGTGGTTTGAAAGATGGTTTGCAACAGCTCGGTCGAGAGGTCGGCATTGAGTTCCACCCCCGGCACCGAAAAAACGCGCTCATCAATGGGTGTGCCAATTTCCAGAACTAGTAAAGCCCCCGTACGGCTCTGGGAAAGGGTTTTGACGGCATCGACAATTTCATCAATCATATTGTCAGGGCGGGGGGGCAGACGCTGGGTTGGCAGGAAGAGGGCAAAGAGATTGCCTCGACCGAGCTGTTCGAGAAACTGACGCACCTCCGCCTGGTAAATGATCGCTACTGCCACCGCCGCACCCAGGACTAAACGTTCCAAAAAAAGACTAAAGGTTTGCAAGCCAATCGCGTTGCTCACCACAGTTGCGACGATCAGGACAATTAACCCCTTCGCCATCCAGAGGGCACGCTGCTCACCAATTAAGCGCAGCGCCATATAGATGAGCAAAAGCACTAAGCCCAGATCGATAATCTCAATCAGGTCTGGCTCGATGAGGTCTGGCAGCCAGGGCGGTAGCCAACGGGCCGGGTTTGTTAAAGCACCCACAACCAAAATCATCTGTTGTTGAGCATTCAGTCCGCTCTCCTTATGCTAGGGCGTGTCATCAAATTATTCCAGAAGCCGGGGGAACTGATTACAGCCCCTAGGGGCTGAATCATCTAGATTTCAAGCTCTGAGAGTGACTGGCCGACAGCCCCTCTTCCTGCTGTTTGGGTCGGGTGTGACTTCCCTCGTCCCATCAGGCTTGGGCGGTTAACGGATGAAACGCCCTAATGGACGAGACCCCCTAAATGCCCCGGTAGTCGATCTTGACGCACTAGATCCGCATAGGTTTCACGGGCCAGAATCAGCTCTGCTTGGCCCTGTTGCACCAGCACGGCAGCGGGACGACCGATTCGGTTGTAATTGGAGGCCATGCTGTAGTTGTAGGCTCCCGTTCCAGCGACAACCAAAATATCATCTGTGGCTAAGGGGGGCAATGGCACGTCTTTGAGGAGCACATCCCCTGACTCGCAATGCTTCCCTGCTACCGTGACGGTCTCGGTGGTGGGCGCAGACATGCGGTTGGCGAGAACAGCCCGGTAGAGGGCTCCATAGGTAATGGGACGGGGATTGTCGGACATGCCGCCATCCACGGCGACATAGGTGCGAATACCCGGAACCGTCTTGCTCGAACCCACGGTATAGGCTGTGACGCAACTATTGGCAATCAGCGATCGCCCTGGCTCACACATCAGTTTGGGCAGCGGCACCCCCCGTGACTCACAAGCGGTGGTCATGGCCTGACAAGCCGCCTTGACCCAGTCTTCGATTGTCGGTGGATCATCGGCTTCGGTGTAGCAGATGCCGAGGCCCCCACCGATATTGAGCGTGGCGATCGGCAGGCCTGCGGCTTGAGCCTTGAGCAGCCAGTCCACCAGCACCCCCGCCAGATCTTGGTGGGGTTGACGTTCAAAGATTTGCGAACCGATATGGGCATGGAGCCCCGTACAGCGGAATTGGGGATGCTGGGCAACCCAGGCTAAGATCTCCGGCAATTGATTGGGGTCAAAGCCAAATTTGCTATCGAGGTGGCCGGTTTGAATGTATTCGTGGGTGTGGCATTCAATGCCAGGGGTCAGGCGCAGAAAAATCTCGACGGGTCGTTCAGGAGTGGCGATCGCCGCTAGTTGCGCCAACTCCAGCCGATTATCGACCATCACTGTACAGCTGGCTTGGTAGGCCTCCTCTAGCTCGGCTACCGATTTATTATTGCCATGGAAGTAAATGCGATCGCCTGTGATCCCTGCTTTCCGGGCGGTGTAGAGTTCCCCGCCAGACACCACATCAATGCCCAAGCCCTCACTCGCCACAATTGCGCAAATCGCTAGACTATTCCAGGCTTTGGAGGCATAGATCACCGCTGCTGGGCCAGAATAATAACGGGCAAAACTCTCTTGATACTGCCGACAAGCCGTCCGCAACGTGGCTTCATCCACAATGTAAAGGGGCGAGCCATAGTCCCGTACCAACTGACTAACATCGCAGCCGCCAATCTCGAGGTGGTCTTGGGCATTGACCTGCGCGGTGAGCGGTAGGATAGCCTGATTGGGAGCAGTCTGGGGTTGGGTCAGGACGCGTTGACCGGACAGAACGAGGGGAGAATCAGTCGCAAGCATAGGTTGAGAATCGAGAATTTGAGCACACCCCACCAGTGTACAATTGAGCCTCGTGACTTGCTCAATCCTTTCCCTAAAACCCTTGGCGATCGCCGATGCGCCTGCTGCCGTTGCCCTGGATCAGCTCAGCTTGGGGGGGCTCTGGAGCCTGGACGGGTATCAGCGAGAAATTGAAAGCCCCAACAGTGAGCTGTTGCTCTTGTGCGCTGGCCCAAAATCCGTCCTACCCTTGGGGCTAGGTTGCCTTTGGCGCATTGTCGATGAAGCCCACATCACTCTATTACTCGTGCATCCGGATTATCAACGACAGGGGTTGGGGCAGTTGCTGCTCTGGGCATTGCTTGTGAAGGCCAAGCAACAACAGATGGCGCGTGCGACCTTAGAGGTTCGGGCGGGGAATGAGGCGGCGATCGCCCTCTACCAAAAGTTTGGCTTTGCCGAAGTGGGACGGCGTCGTGGCTACTATCAAACAACACGGGAAGATGCGCTTATTTTTTGGCGGCCGGGGTTGCAAACCCCCCCATTTGCCCTAGAATTAGATGCTTGGCAGGCCCAAATTACGACTCGCTTGAGGGCGCAGGGTTGGCATTGGCCGATTGAAATGAACTTTGACCCAAGCGTAACTCCAGACGCTTCCAGAGAAGCGAACGATTCTGATTGCTAAGCGGCGGGTTGCCCACGATCTCTCCGTAAATCTTGACTGCGGCGTCGTAAAAGCCGAACCCCCTTGGCCAGCCTAGGGGCGAAATCACCATGCTAGAATGGGCGGAACAACGGGCTAGCAACAGGTGGTAAGACTATAAATTATGTTTGAACGCTTCACAGAAAAAGCCATTAAGGTAATCATGCTTGCCCAAGAAGAAGCGCGTCGCCTCGGACATAACTTCGTGGGGACAGAGCAAATCCTTCTCGGGCTGATTGGTGAGGGCACAGGCGTCGCCGCCAAAGTCCTCAAATCGATGGGGGTCAACCTCAAGGATGCCCGTATCGAGGTCGAGAAGATCATCGGTCGGGGCTCCGGATTCGTCGCCGTGGAAATTCCTTTTACGCCGCGTGCCAAGCGAGTTCTGGAGTTGTCTCTCGAAGAGGCACGTCAACTCGGACATAACTACATTGGTACTGAGCATTTGCTCCTCGGTCTGATCCGCGAAGGGGAGGGCGTCGCTGCTCGGGTACTAGAGAACCTCGGCGTCGATCTCTCCAAAGTACGCACCCAGGTGATTCGGATGCTGGGTGAGACCGCCGAAGTTCCCGCAGGTGGCGGCAGCAGTGGTCGTACCAAAACCCCAACCCTGGACGAGTTTGGCTCGAACCTCACTAATCTGGCCAGAGAAGGGAAGCTCGACCCGGTCGTCGGGCGGATTAAAGAAATTGAGCGAGTGATTCAGATTTTGGGTCGCCGCACCAAGAATAACCCCGTCCTGATTGGAGAGCCGGGGGTCGGTAAGACAGCGATCGCCGAAGGGCTCGCCCAGCGTATCCAACAGGGCGATATCCCTGATATTCTTGAAGAAAAGCGCGTCGTCACCTTAGATATTGGTCTGCTCGTTGCCGGCACCAAGTACCGGGGTGAGTTTGAAGAGCGTCTCAAAAAGATCATGGACGAGATTCGCTCGGCAGGGAATGTCATTCTGGTCATCGACGAGGTGCATACCCTGATTGGTGCGGGGGCCGCCGAGGGGGCGATCGATGCGGCGAATATTCTCAAACCAGCCCTCGCCCGGGGTGAGCTGCAATGCATTGGTGCGACCACCCTGGATGAATATCGCAAACATATTGAGCGGGATGCTGCTCTGGCCCGACGCTTCCAGCCCGTCATGGTGGGTGAACCCAGCGTTGAAGAAACGGTTGAGATTCTCTTTGGTTTACGTGAGCGCTATGAGCAGCATCACAAACTCAAGATTTTGGATGAGGCCCTCGATGCTGCAGCCAAGCTCTCTGATCGCTACATTAGCGATCGCTATCTGCCCGACAAAGCCATTGACCTGATTGATGAAGCGGGCTCCCGCGTCCGCTTGATCAACTCTCAACTGCCACCGGCCGCTAAAGAACTGGACAAAGAGCTCCGCCAAGTCCTCAAGCAAAAGGACGATGCGGTGCGCTCCCAGGACTTTGATAAGGCGGGTGAGTTGCGCGATCGTGAGATGGAGATCAAAGCCGAGATTCGGGCGATCGCCGAGAGCAAAAAAGAGAACCCCGACAGCCCCAGCGAAGGCGGGCCCTTTGTGGACTCCGAAGAAATCGCCCATATTGTCGCCTCCTGGACCGGCGTTCCGGTCAACAAGCTCACCGAGAGCGAATCCGAGAAGCTGCTGCACATGGAAGACACCCTGCATCAGCGCCTGATTGGCCAAGAAGATGCCGTTAAAGCCGTTTCCCGAGCCATTCGCCGAGCACGGGTCGGCTTGAAAAACCCCAACCGGCCGATCGCCAGCTTCATTTTCTCCGGGCCCACAGGGGTCGGTAAAACCGAACTCACCAAGTCCTTGGCAGCTTACTTCTTCGGCTCCGAAGAAGCCATGATTCGTCTGGACATGTCCGAGTTTATGGAGCGCCATACCGTCTCCAAACTGATCGGTTCCCCCCCAGGCTATGTGGGTTACAACGAAGGCGGTCAGCTCACTGAAGCCGTCCGCCGTCGACCCTACACCGTGGTGCTCTTTGACGAAATCGAAAAAGCCCACCCCGATGTCTTCAATATGCTGCTGCAAATCTTGGAAGATGGTCGCCTGACCGACGCCAAAGGTCGCACTGTGGACTTCAAAAACACCCTGCTGATCATGACCTCAAACATCGGCTCAAAGGTGATTGAAAAAGGTGCCGGTGGCCTCGGCTTTGAGTTCGAAGACAACCAAGACGATGCCCAATATAACCGTATCCGCTCCCTGGTCAATGAAGAACTCAAGCAATACTTCCGCCCCGAGTTCCTCAATCGTCTTGACGAAATCATCGTCTTCCGTCAGCTCAGCAAGGATGAGGTCAAGGATATTGCCGAAATTCTCTTGAAGGATGTCTTCAAGCGCCTGACAGAGCAGGACATTACGCTGGAAGTGACCGAGAAGTTCAAGGAGCGCCTAGTGGAAGAGGGTTACAACCCCAGCTACGGTGCGCGTCCCCTGCGTCGGGCAATCATGCGCTTGCTAGAAGATGTCCTAGCGGAGGAAATCCTCTCGGGTCGTCTGAAAGAAGGCGATAACGCAACGGTGGATATCGGCGAGGAGAACAAGGTCGTGGTGCTCCCCGGTGAGCGCCAACCCAAGATCTTAGTCGAGCAGAACTAAATCTGTACTCTAACTCAACCTTAAAGGCGGAAGGGAATGAACCTTCCGCTTTTTTAGCGCTCATTGTGTGCGCAATGGGGAGGCAAACGGAAGGATTTTACAAACCTTGTTCATCGATGCAAGGGGACAATCCTGACCCATTTACCTCTAAATTTTCTGTTGGCAATCAACTCAAAAAAATGACCACTCGAATGCTCCTCTCTCACAACTGCACCTTGTCGCCGAGTCAAGTCCACCCATTAAGCCGTACGGACTTCGCCGATGTGTTTAGTAATGGTTTAAAAATCCACCCCGATCTCCAATGCAACTTGATTGAGAATCCCCATTGGATGGTGGAAATCATCTTTGATGAGCAGCATAAATCCCCCACAGATGTAGCAAACCTGTGTGCTCAATCTCTTAGCGCTTATCGCTCAGCCACATCAATCACGAAACTTGATAACCATACCGTCATGCTGTTAGGGGGCATGAAAACAACTCCAGCACGAGGAACTTCTCCAACATCGCTGCAACCCGGTGAATGGGGTGTTGATGTGGTTGAGACACTCTCGCCGGAGGGATTTCTCACGGATATCAATTGGGAAACACTCACTCAAGGTAAATCCACAGAGCAAATCTTTAAGGTGATTCAGGTTGTGGCGTGAATCATTCGCAACGCTCCGCGAACAGGGTAATTCGCCCCAGAGTCTTAAAGTAGAATATCCCC
Source organism: Cyanobacteria bacterium P01_G01_bin.54 (assembly GCA_039180005.1). GTDB lineage: Bacteria > Cyanobacteriota > Cyanobacteriia > Cyanobacteriales > Spirulinaceae > SIO3F2. Next base: position 12,126 of record JBCDEB010000011.1, read on the forward strand.
TCTCGGGAGTCAGGGCAGTTGTTATGCGTTTGCCAGAGAAAATTTTCGGTCTTCTGTAGGGGCGCGGTTTCCGCGCCCAGACCCATTGTTGAACAAACCAACCCCTGGACAACGGGGTGCAGGATGTATTGGGCTAACGCAGGGTCGGGTTTCCCGACCCCTACACAAGAACCATCAGGTCTTCTTTTTTCCCTCCAGAACATAAAACAGCCCTACCTAGATCAGTAGGTTTTTTATATCCACATATAGCCAAAAAAGTCAAGTCTTGGGTTGTCTGGAAAATTACCCGACAACCGCCCCGCCCAAGACCCGACAAAACTGACAGACTTCATGGGGGTCAATTTCGCATGATGAAAACAAGCCGAAAACCAAGACGATGACTGACTTTTGGAGCTTGTGACCATGCCCTTGCCCCCCTGCAAATAAACCCTTGTTTCCCTCTTAGCGCAATCGAGCACCGCCGCCCCCGACGGCACCGGGACGGTCATCCACCACAACGGCAACACCTACAGCATCACCGGGGGAACCCAAGCGGGAGGAAATCTCTTCCATAGCTTCCAAGAACTGGGTCTTGCGCCTAATGAAATCGCCGACTTTCTGAGCACCCCCAATATTGAGAACGTCTTGGGTCGGGTTATGGGTGGGAATCCCAGCGTGATTGAAGGCTTAATTCGTCTCTCGGGTGGTAACTCCAACCTCTACCTGATGAACCCCGCCGGGATGGTCTTCACCAATGGCGCAAACTTAGATGTTCCCGTTAGCTTTACCGCCACCACCGCCACCCGGATTAGCTTTAGCGATGGCTTCTTTAATGCCTATGGCGACAATAACTACGCCGCTCTGACAGGCAATCCCACCAACTTTATTTTTGATAACGAGACGGGCACGATCTTCAATGACGCAGCATTAGAGGTGTCCGCAGGGGAATCCCTTTGGTTGGTCGGTAATAGTGTTTTGAGTACAGGCACAATCCAGGCTGAGCATGGCAATGTGACCATCGCCGCGATCCCTGAAAGCAACCAAATCAGAATCTCCCAAGAGGGCATGATCTTAGAGTTGGTTTTGGATGCTGCACCGCTGGATGGTGAAGGATTACCCAGTCAAATTGGGCTTAAGCCGACGGATATTCCTAAATATTTAACGGGTGGGAATGCGCAAAGTGCCAACACCGTGGTCGTGGCGGCAGATGGTACAGTCTATCTCACCCAAGACGGAGATCTAACGCTCTTCCAACAAGGCGATGTGGGCATTGCGGGGGCTGTGGTCGCAGAGAATATGCAGTTGATGGCGGCTGGCAATGTGACTGCGACGGATGTTGAGCTTGTAGATGGTGATACCACAGTGGTGCGGTTTCCGGGAGCGGGCGAGCCGTTGGCTTTAACGGCGATCGATGCCACAGTAGATGACTACAAAAGCTTCTTGTTTGGCGGCAAGTCGGGGAGCATTGCCTTTACCGTTGATGAGCATGAAAACGGGATTTCATACCAAATCTGCTAGGTAAACCCCAAATAAAACCGGGATGAGGGCTGAGCTTGTCGAAGCCCGGCCGCTCAGACTATCCCTCCGGGAGGCTTCGCCAACGACAGGCTCAGTCTTCGCTAGTATCCTGCACTTTTATTTGGGGTGTGTAATCCGGATTTGGTATCAGTGATCAGTGACCAGTTATCAGTGATCAGTAGGGCAGGTGAGCAGGTGGATGAGGTTCATATTGTCTCGGAAGGGAGTGCAGGTAATTTCTGGTTGGGAAATGCCTTTGTCTCCAGTGCCACCTTGGGGCAATACCAAGATCAGTTGCAGAGCTGGAGTGGACACTTAACTGAGATGGCTGACCTGTTGCTCTACAGTTGCCTGACTGCGTTTGGAGCAGCAGGCGATAGTTTCTTAGCGATAGTTTCTTAGCCGATTTAGCCCAGGCGACGGGGGCAGATGTGGCGGCTTCAACAAACCTCACAGGCAGTGCGGCGCTGGGGGCGGATTGGACTTTAGAGAAAAGCACCGGAAACATTGAAGCGACATTGGGCTTTGAGCCGGAGGTGCTGGCAGACACCGTCAACCTGACCAACAGTAACGTTTCAGGAAATTCAAGTAGCATTCTTGGTGGTGGGATTCGCACCAGTGGTGCCATTATCCGCAACAGTACGATCGCCCATAACACCGCCGGAACGGATGGGGGCGGTATTGAGCGCTGGGGTGGTTCGGGCACCATTGATATTGCCAATAGCATCATTGCAATATCAATGGTGCCGCGACCAACAACGATATCTCCGCCCCCGTTACCAGCCTGCAAAACAGCATCTTGGGAGATCCCACAGGCGCAACTTTGGGTCCAGATCTCAATAACCTGATCAGTGTTGACCCGCTGCTGATGCCCCTGGGCAACTATGGTGGGACAACCCAAACCCATGCACTTCAAGTGGGGAGTCCGGCGCTCAACACAGGCGATAACGCTTTTGTGACCACCGTGACGGCTCAACGAGGGGAAGCCCGAATTGTTGATGGCATGGTTGATATCGGCGCAACGGAGGGAGCGTTTATCCCCCCAACAACAGCAGCACCTGAATCTATAATGCTTGATATGGCTGAAATCCAACGCAGCTTCATCTATGTCTTGGAAGAAACCGAGGAATTAGTGGAGGCTGCTGGGCGCGGTAGCTTGCCAAACCGTTCCCAAGGTCAATATTGGACAAGAGCAATCAGTGTTACGAGACGAGGCGTTGGCAATTGAGGAACAGATTGAGCTGGAGGAGGACTGTCAGCCGATGACGATGGATAAAACTGGCACGCCCTAATCTGACGTGAATTCTGGATCAGCAGACATCGCGAAAAATTCTAAAACTCAACGAATCAAACAATACTGGCTCCGGTATTGCCGGAGTCTGAGGGGGCAATTTCCCCCTCAGCGGGAGGTGTCGGGGGGCGGGTCCCCTGACAACCGGGTTTGAAAACGAGATTTCAGGGCTTTAAGGAATGCGATAATTTCGCTTAACCGAAACTCACGTTAATCTGAGTTCAACCGACTCTGCACTACTAGAATCAAGGGAATCAGCAAAAACGTTGCTGCCCAGCCCCACGGGTGGATCAAGGCTCCAGCAATCGCGAGCAGTGAAACCAGAGGTTCCACATAACTTTCTTGGCGGACATCACGAATCGTGTGATCCGCCAACTCCGCGCTAACCAGCCGTCGGTTCTGCGTGGCATACATCCAAGCCACTGTCGAAAACACCCCCACTCCCGTGGCCACCAGGCTATAAAACACCTGCACCGCAAACACCGTATCGTACCCATTACTCAAAGCATTGGCATAGGGCAACAACACCACAAACAGCAGCGAGAGCAACGTCAGCCAAAGATGCACCGTATCGGTACGTTGGTAATGCTTGAACTGATGCAGATGGGAGGTCCAATAGAATGCGATCACAACGAACGTCAAGGCGTAGGTTCCCAGGCTGGGCAGTTGGGCTTGCAACAATTGCGTCACCTGTTGAGCGCTGAGATCTTCGGGGGGGATCGTCTCAAATGTCAGGGCCATGACGGTTAGGGCGACCGCGAAGATGAGATCGCTGAGGCGGGCCAAGCGTTGAATTGAGAGTTGATGGGGTTCAGATGCCATAAATTTGGGTGATGGGTCTCACAAAAATATCCTTTTCCCTTTAACCTTTACCCCTTTTCCCCTGCCACTACTACCCCTTGAACCCAAAGGGAGCATCTCACTTTTGCCAGTATTGCCCTCATCCCCCAGCCCCTGCTCCCAAATTTGGGAGCAGGGGAGCAAGATTTAAAGTCCCTTTCCCAACTTTGGGAGAGGCGATGCCTTGAGCTTGTCGAAGTAGATTTAGGGTGAGGGCTACCAAACTGGGATGCACCCAGTTTTTCTTACAGCAGCATTCACAACCACCAATTATTCGCCTTGCCAAAACCGCTCCAGTAAGGTAAACCAAGCCCTCGACTTTTGTTCATATTCAGCAGGACAGCGATCGGCACGATCCTCAGGTAAAGATCCATCTTCAACCAAAAAATCATAAGCATTGGGGTCACTCCCGTAAATCAAACAAGCAGTGTTGTAAAACCGTTGAGCACTCAAAGAATGCTCACCCCAATAGAGGAGATCTTCGAGCTGCTCTCGCTCTTCAACACCCTCGACTTCAAACTGCCACATTCCACTGAACAAACCCGCTTCATCGCCGTAGATCTCAATCAACATCACTGCGGCAAAATCATCTACCGCATCTTCTTCCCGACCCGTAATGGGAAGTTCATATTGATCAACAAGGGCATGTCCTAATTCATGGAAAAACGTAAACAGGGATGCATCAATTACCGCATCATTAAACCCATCAGTCTCATCTTCAACCCCAAAAGTATTGATAAAATGACCCAGTAGCTCGTAGCACATTTCAATTCTTGCATCACCCGGATAATAAAAAGCATTCACCTCACCGCACTCAGTAAAAGAGATTTGAATATCTTCAGAGAAGGCGAGATCCGTATTCAGCTCAGCCACCAGCTCATCAAAAAATTGAGTTGCCTGGAGGGATTCATAAATATCTTGGTGATCTGCAATCTGAGGTTGGTCGTAGGTGAGGCGGATATCACCGTTGTCTTCCGCCTTAATGACGTGTGCTGAAGAGACGGAGCCCAGCTCACCATAGCCCCAGCAGGCTAGGGTCAAACACAGTCCACCGAGCAAGCGATTGGGCAAATGGGCGAACCAGGAAGAAGAGGAAGCCATGGGTGTGTGGGAATGTTGCAAAACTATCGTTTCTACAGTCGCTCAAGGTTTAGAGTTCAGTGTCTGTTAAAGGAGTTTCTTCATTCCCTGCCTCCGGGCAGGGATTTTTATTGCCACCCCATCAAGGCCCGACAAAACCGACAATCAAGGCCCGACAAAACCGACAGACAGGGCTGGGGTGACTTCGAGAGGATGAAGTTAAGGCAGATTTCAACCCTGAAACATCGCCTGAGCTAACCTCTCAACCCGACGAAGATGATGCTCCAACGCTTTTGCCACGCCCTTGCACTAATGGTTATCTTCCCCTTCTGCTGTGATGTTGCGCAAGCAGACATTATTCCAGAATTGGAAACTTAACCGGTTGTAACGTCATTAACCGTTGGGTGGGCATTGCCAGCCCATTCTCAGTTTCAGTCAGCCAGAGAACAGACCGCCCAAACGATTCCTCCAAAATTGCCTAAACTCCAAGATCGCTGGTCGGCTAGCTTCCAAACGGGAACCGAACTCGGTGAAAGTAGCGCCTTTGGTGAAGTCTCTGCCTTTATACCCTTGAGCCGAGTTCCTGGCGAAAGCACCGTCTTCCTGGAAGGCCAGATGCGCCTGTTTACCTATGATGCCGCCTATGGTGGCAATGCCCGGATCGGCGATCGCCAGTTTGATGCAGCCAGTGATTGGGTCTGGAGCGGTTATGTGGGCTTGGATCAGCACCGGACAGAATTTCGCAATACGTTCTGGCAATTGGGTCTAGGAGCAGAGGTGCTAGCGCAGGATTGGGAAGCGTGGTTTAATGCCTATCTGCCTTTGGGGGATGCCCGCCAAGAAATTGTGCCCCTGCGACGGGGTGAATTTTCGGGGTATCAGCTTGGTGGGAATGATCTGGATTTGACGGTATTTACAGGTTCAACGGTGAGTTTTGTGGATTTTGCCAATGTGGGGGCAAATAATACGGGGTTTGATGATATTTCTAGGTCGCCAACAAGTACGCCCAGTAGCTGTCCATAGGAGGTATTTAAAAATGGTTAAAAGCAAAATCTCTGAAATCTATTCCCATGCGCTTATCTCTGGACAGATCACGGCGATCGCCCTTGAATATCTAGAACAAGCCATCCTCCTTGGTAAGGGGGTTTTGTTTTTCCCCACACATCTCAGAAAAAGTCAAGCCCTAGGTTGTCTGGAAAATCACCCGACAATCGCTCCGCCCAAGGCCAGACAAAACCGACAGACTCCAGTGGGGTCAATTTCGCATGATGAAAGTGAGCTTAAGGAAAGCCAACCCTTCAACAGCTTAAGTCCATCTCCACACGAGGCACAGCATTATGGCAACGCTACTCGACCCCACCAATGGTCTTTGGCAACTGATTACCACCGAAGATCTGACGATCAATATTGATAAGTTACTCGCCAACAATGCCAGTAGCGATACCTCTCTGGGCTATTACTTCACCAATGACAGCGGTACGGTGCTGGAAGGCAAGGTGATCTTTGCCTTGGCAAGTGACCATAGTGGCAAGGGCAAGCGATCACGATCGCCAACTCGGATTTACCCACCGGGGCGACGAAACTAGGATTTTTTCTGATTGAAAGTGGCGCGACGTTGAATAGTGGCTTGGCAGATGGCGATCGCCTCACCCACAACAGCACCAACAACACCTTCCTCAAAAACGGTACCGCCCTCTCCGGCACGATCGACTATTCCAGCCAGACGAATAAAGCCAAGCTCTCGAATATGGGTCAGCAAAGCTGGGATGAAAACGGGGATAGCACCTTTGGCGACCTGCGTTATCAGTTGCATGTATTGAGCGATGCGGAACAGGAATTTGTCATTGGCAACGCTCAAGCAACAGGCCTTAATGCCTTCACCTCCCAAGATGGCGGCTGGACCAGTTTCGATCGCTATCCTCGGCATTTAACGGATGTGAATGGAGATGGCAAGGCTGATATTATCGGCTTCGGTGAAAGTCATACGAGCGTTGCCCTCTCCAACGGCGATGGCACATTTCAAAGTCTGCAAGCCGTGGCCACAGAATTTACGACCAACCTGGGTTGGGGGAGTTTTGACCGCAATTCTCGGCAGTTGGCGGATGTGAATGGAGATGGCCAAGCGGATATTGTCGGCTTGCGGAAAATGATGTGGTCGTTGCCCTCAGCACTGCAGGCGTTCAAGTCAGTACCCTCACCGGCAGCAGCCAGTCCGTCACCCTTGACGGTGGCTCCAGCAACGATACCCTCACGGGCAGCAGCTAAGCTGATGTGCTCATGGGCGGTGCAGGTAATGACACGCTTTCCAGTGGGAGTGGTGTCGATGTGCTGATGAGTGGCTCTGGCAATGACACGCTCACGGGGGGCAGTGGCGCAGATGTCTTTGTGCTGGGTTCCGGCAGCAACACGATTACCGACTTCCTCTCCGGCACTGACAAGATCGTGATTGATACCAGCGACTTTGGCAATCTTTACGACAGCGATACGACAGCGATCTTGGTGATTTCTCCATTGGCAGCAGTACCCTCTCCTACAACGGGACACAAATTGCCTCCACCAATGGCAGCACGATTAGCGCCGATGATGTGGTCTTTGACAATTATTGGGTGGCTGATCCGACGCCTGCGGTGGTGGTGTAGGGGGCGATCGCCCCCTATCCCAGTCGCTTGAGCTGTCACCCCCCTTACCGAGGCTAACCTTGTAGGGGTTTCGCAGAACCCCCTTACAGCCAGGAGCTTGCGAACGCATTTTTTAGAGCTTAGCCGCTGAATTCTAGCAAAATCAAGGGAGTATTTTAAACCCCCTACAGGATTAGCTCAGCGGGAGGTGTCAGGGAGCGGGCCCCTTGACAACCGGGTTGAACATCGAGATTTCAAGGCGTTGAGGAAGGCGATAATTTCGCTTAACCGAAACTCACGTTTCATAGCCAGGGCTAGAGCGAACTCAAGCTCACAGCCAAGCCGAGGCAGAGATTGTAGGCAAAGTGAAAGCGGATGGCAATAAATTTAGAATGGGCAATTTTCTCAGGCTCGGCATGGTGCTGGAGTAGGAGTTGCGAGAGGGTAATGGCAGGGAGGAGGCTCACCAGAATAGCGGCGATTGCCCCTAGAGGGAGAATCCCAAAACCGATCAAACCCAGCGTCCAAAGATAGGTAAAACCACAGATCCAGGGAGTGAGACGCGCCGCTCGCGCCGTACCCAGCCGAACCACGGGCGATCGCTTCCCTGCCGCTTGATCATCTTCAACCTGATGGAAATGGGAACAAAAAAGGATCAAACTGGTGGTGACACCCACAACCACTGAGGTTGCCAACCCGGTCCATGAAACCATTTGGGTCTGACTGTAATAGGCGGCCGTGACCCCCAAGGGTCCAAAGGGGAAAAAGCATAACACCTCGCCCCAACCTTGATAGCCCCAACGAAACGGTGGTCCTTGGTAAACATAGCCCAATGCACAACAGCCCAAGATCAGCAGCAAAACCGTCCCATCTTTTTGCTGCCCAGCGATCCAAAGAATGCCCAAAATTCCCAGCAATAAAAAACTATTACCCAGCCAAAACATCAGTTGCGGCTTGCCGGTGAGATTCACAATGGAATGGCGTTTGTTGCGATCAATGCCTGTTTGGGCATCAAAGACATCGTTGCTGATATTCGTCCAAGCCAAAATACAAATGGCGGCCAGGAGAAAGATGGCAAAGATACGTCCGTCCCCCTTGCCCTGCTCGGCCCGAGCCAAAGCCGAGCCAATCCAAATCGGCATAATGGCCACACTGTACATGGGTGGCTTGATGGCTGCGAGCCACAACTTGCGGCGCTCGGCATTGTGATTAACATCAGCTTTGGAGACCGGGGAATCTGGGGAAGACGGCGTGTCGAGCATAAACCTTCTGGGTGTGATAGCAATTCCGTATAGATGAGACTGACGCATCTGTACAAGTTAAAAAGTCTTTCGATCGCCCTCAGGCTACGCTTCTCCCGTATTCAGCAGGGATTCACCGAGGAGAGGGAAAGAATCCCCATCTACTGTAGGGACTGGGTTTCAGGAGCCCTACGTTAGCCCCATGTCCTCTACAACCCATTGATGCAGGTGGGTTTCCCATCAAGAGGGCCAGGTGCAGAAACCGTGCTCCTACAGGGCAATCTGATGTTTTTCTCTGTTCGATGAATCGTCCTAATCTTGTTCAGGGAGGTAGAGCGGCACTCAGAGCCTAGGGATAACGTGTGCAGTGAATGCGTCAGTCCGATTAAATTATCCGATTAAATTAGAGTAGTTCATATTGCTGTCTTGTCCCTATGTCAATCTCTTGCTGGTCGCCTGATGTTTTTAAGCGGGCCTGGGATTTTGCGACCCAAGCCCATGCCAGACAAACCTACGGCAGTCCCATTCCGGGCCAACGGATCCCCTACCTCAACCATGTGGGTAATGTGGCCATGGAGGTAATTTGGGCGCTGACGCTCACCCCCATAGACTTCAACGGTGATCTCGCCATTCAATGCGCACTGCTGCATGATGTGATCGAAGATACGCCTCACACCTATGCCGAACTGGCCGTGCAGTTTGGTCCGGCAGTGGCCGATGGTGTTCAAGCCCTCACCAAAGATGAAACCTTACCCACTAAGGCCGCTCAAATGCAAGACTCGCTTCGGCGCATCCTGCAGCAGCCCCGAGAAGTTTGGTTGGTCAAATTGGGCGATCGCATCACCAACCTGGCCGAACCGCCCCATTATTGGCAACGCGAAAAACGACAGGCTTACCGCAGCGAAGCTGAACAGATTCACGCTGCGCTGTACCGCGCCCATGGACCCCTTGCTGAGCGGCTCTGGCAAAAAATTCAAGACTATGGGCAGTTCATCGATCGCTAAAACCGTAGCTTTTGTCTCAATAACGTTGGCGGGTGGGCAACCAAGATGCTCACACGACAGATACAGCAGACAATCAATAATAGCGCAGGCGGTCAGTGAGTTTGTCATTGGCGTAGCCTCCCCAAGGGATATCTGCGTCCCGCCTGCCTTGACTGATTTTGACTGATTTTTGAGGAGCAGCCCTAGAGTCCCTGCCCCCATGCCCCGTCTCCCATCCCCTCCCAGAAGACGGCACGACAGACTCAGCCCGCTTGGGGTAATGTTCTTTTATATTTATTTATAAATTTGTTAGATTCGCTGTGGAAAGCGGCGCAGAGCAGAGAGTTCGATGGCACCAAAAGAAATACTGTATCGCTTGGCTGTAGGCAGTTTGGTCGGGGGCGCAACCCTAGTTGCAGGCAGCCTGAGCGCCCAGGAGTTGCCAGAACCCGCTCCAGGTGCATTTGAAGCGACGGAAATTGAGATTCTCCCCCCTGCCGTGGACCCTGCGCCCGAACCAGAACTCGGCGCACCTCGGGTACTCGAAGATGGCAGTGTCCTGAGCTTACCGGGTGGGCAGCGGCTGATGAGCGACGGTGATGCTGCAATCGCCGCCGAGAATTACGTTCTGGCGGCCGATAAATATCAGTCGGCGCGTCAGGTGTTTAATCAACTCTCAAACCTCTACCAGCAGCTATCCGCCACGTTCAATGGCATCAACAGTCGTTTGTCCGATCGCCAGCGCCTCAATGCCCTACAGTCTTCCCAACTGCGGGACCAAGCGACCTATAAGCTCGCCTTGGTTCACCAGGCGCAGGGCAAGCCCGAACTTTCAATTCCCTTGTTGGTGCAGGTGATTCGCTCCCAAAATCCCACCTCTGATCTCGGCCAAGCGGCCCATCGACAATTGGTGTATCTCGGGTTGCTCGATAGCGAGATTTCCGAGATTCCCCTCCCCCCTGACACCATACCACCAGAGAATTTGATTAGTCTGACCGGTGGCCAACGACTGATGGCGGAGTCGGAAGCCGCCGTGGATCAGGGAGACTATAGCAGTGCGGCTGAGAAGCTCCAGCAAGCGCGGCAGGTGTTTAACCAGCTCTCAAACTTCCATCAACAGCTAGCCCAGAGTTTTTCTGGCATTAAACCCAATATTGCGCGGGAGCAGCGCCAAAAGGCTCAAGAGAGCGCAGAGCTGCGCGATCGCGCCACCTATCAACTCGCGCTGGTGCATCGCTTCCAGCAGCAACCCGAACTGTCGGTACCCCTGTTGATTCAGATTGTGCGATCGCAAAACCCCACCAGTCGCCTTGGCAAACAAGCCTACCAACAATTGGTCGAATTGGGCTTTGCCGAACCCCGCTGATTCCCAGTTGCGCCCAGAGGGTTATAGACTCGATACAATAAAACTCGTATTCATAATTCGCAAACAGCAATGGTAGACCTCAAACAGGTGGAATCTCTGATCAAAGCTCAGCTTCCCGATGCCCAGGTCAAAGTACAAGATCTCACAGGTGGTGGCGATCATTTGCAAGCCACCGTCGTTTCCGCAGCCTTCGAGGGTAAAACCCTGGTGAAGCAGCATCAACTCATCTACGGTGCACTCAAAGCGCAACTGGCTTCAGAAGCCATTCATGCCTTAGCGCTTAAGACCTATACTCCAGAGCGCTGGGCCAGCAGCGGTCAAACGATCTAGTCCCCTAACTGGCCTTAAGGGAACAAGCTAAAAATCCCTCAAACCCGGTGTTGGTGGGCGATGCCCGCCCTACGCCTAGACAGCTTTATCAAGGTTAGATTCAGGCCAACACGTTATCCTGATTACAGTGAAATCTTCTACAACGGTTCAATACCAGTGAGTTAAGTATTACCGACCTGACATCTTTTCTCATACCCTAATAACCTAATTCGTCCTACAACTTCCCTAACGGCTATGACTCCTGAACTCCAGCAACGCATCGAAGACCTTGTCAAGCAAAACAAGGTGTTTGTTTTTATGAAGGGCTCTAAGCTCATGCCCCAATGTGGCTTCTCGAACAATGCCGTGCAGATCCTTAATACATTGGCGGTCGAATACGGAACCTTTGATGTGCTCTCCGATCCGGAAATACGCCAGGGGATTAAAGAATATTCCAATTGGCCAACCATCCCCCAAGTTTATATCAACGGTGAATTTGTCGGCGGCTCTGATGTGATGGTTGAGCTGTACCAGAGTGGAGAACTTCAGCAGATGGTTGAAGTTGCCCTGGCTTCTTAAACATTGCCCTCATCATCCCTGAATCCGATCGGTATTTTTTATGCCCTCTTGGCCTACGGGTCATGGGGGCTGTTGCCGATCTATTGGAAGCTGTTCGGCGATGTACCGGCGGTGGAGGTGCTCAGCCATCGGATGATTTGGTCGCTGGTGTTTCTGCTGGGTCTGTTAGTGGGACAGCAGCGTTGGGGGGAATTCAGGGCTGCCCTAGGATCGCCCCCCCGGCTGAGAATATTGCTCCTGACCGCAACGCTGATTGCCTGTAATTGGGGCATCTATATCTATGGTGTCAACAGCGATCGCGTTGTGGAAACTAGTTTGGGCTATTACATTAACCCACTGGTCACGGTGCTGCTCGGCACAGTCATTCTGCGGGAGCGCCTCAACCGGGTGCAATGGGTAGCGGTGGGGTTGGCGACGGTGGGGGTGTTGCACTTTATTTGGAACCTGGGACAAGTGCCTTGGATTGCTCTGGGTCTGGCGTTGAGTTTTGCCTTTTATGGTCTGTTGCGCAAAGTCACGGCGGTTGCCCCAATGGTTGGCTTGGCGGTGGAAACCGGGGCGATCGCCCCGGTTTTGCTTGTCCTAGTGGGCTATTGGCAAGTGCAGGGAGTGGGTCAGTTTGGCAGTACGCTTCCCCTCACCCTGGCCTTTATGGGTGCCGGAATTGTCACCTCGATGCCCTTGCTCTGGTTTAACAACGCAGCTCAGCGTTTGCCCCTTTCTGCTCTGGGCTTTTTGCAATACATTGCCCCGAGTTTGGCGCTGCTGCTGGGGGTCTTTCTCTATCAAGAACCCTTTACCCACACCCATGCCGTGACCTTTGGCTGCATTTGGCTAGCGTTGGGCTTGTATTCGGTCAATCTCTGGTGGCAGCAACGCTGTGTATTGAGGCAGGTAAAGTGATTTATGACAAAACGAGAAGCTCTCAGTATTGAATGATTCATACCAACGAGTCATGACGGGTTATCACCCCCAACGATGAAAACCCCCGAACCCAAGGGGGTCGGCGTAGCCGGGGGGATCTCGCTAGCTTCATTTACTTGGTGCAAGAGTATTAACATTATCTATTTTCAAAGTAAATCCTGACTATATAGAGCCAAAAAGAGAGTGAAGACTGAGCTTGCGGTGCGGTGAGCTTGCCGAACTGTCGAACGTCTGAACGGCCGGGCTTCGACAAGCTCAGCCCTCATCCCCACTTATTCTGCCTTTACTTTTCGGGTTTGGTATCAAATCTTGCTGGCGCAACGATAGTCAGTTATGAGCTATCCCCGCCGCTTGTGGCGTCACCCCTCGAACCCAGGATGGAAGAGGAGATTGACGATCTAGATGTAAAGTGCGTTGGCTAGATTTTTATCGTTGGGGGTGACGCCCCGTCAGGATTGATTGGTATAAAACAATCAATTTGCTGTTTCTAAACACCCTTGAAATCTCTGCCTAAGATAGAGATCTGGTGAGCGTTATATTCTGTAACAAAAGTTGGCTTTTCTATCTCAATCCACTTCAGCCGCCAAGATAATAAAAGAAAGATTAAGTTGTTTATGCAGGATTTGTTCTGAGCAGTAAAGTTGTGGATATATCATTTGGGCATGTAATAGACTTTGCCCCTCTTTTCTAAGCTTAGGTTGTAACCCCAGTAACATTAACTACGTAATAGGGAGAAAGAAGCCCAATGAAACACCGATCGACGTCTGTGTTGAGTCTGCTCTGGGTGGGATTACTCTGGTTTTTTCTGAGCCGACCTGCCGTTGCCAGTCAACCCTCTGACTACTACATGAAGGCATTGACTGCCCCAGCCGAGATTCAAACCGTGGCGGGCGTCCTCGAGGCGACAATCTCGATTGACTATAACATTGCCCCGAGAGCGAATCCCATTTGGGGCGATCCCACCAATTCGGTCTGGTCGAATGGTCAGGGTGGATATTCCTACCCGGGAGACATTTCAGATCCGTCTCTCTATCCTGCAGGCACTTCGCCGAAGAACTATATCCCGAAAAACTCTGCGAGTGACGCCCGTTCTCAGATTGGCCCAGACGTGGTTTCGCTCCGGAATTACACGGTTCAGGAGGTTAGCCAAGGTCGCTTTACGAGCATAGAAAAAGACGTGGCCACAGTACCCAAAACACCTCAGCCTCAGGACAGCTCAACCTGGGTAACTGACATCATTGGCCCCACCCTCCGTGCTAAACCCGGTGATCAGATTATCCTGCACTTGGTCAACAACTTGCCCGACGATCGCTTCATTGGCTATGAGGTCGGAGGATATTCTAAGACCATTCCGACGAAGACAGAATATTTCGACGCTGGCTATACATCTTGTATGGGCGTTGGTGGAGCAGTCACAGGTAGCACTGAGGGGACCAAACAAATTGGCCAGCTCTCGAATGCGACTTGCAATATGACCAATTTCCATACCCATGGCTTGCACGATTCTCCAGCCGATGTGGTCAAGGAAACCGGAGACGTTGCGAGTACGCAGGGAACCGATCCAACCTATAACCAGGATCGTGATTATTGGATCAGTGATGATGTGATTGATAGCTTGATTGCTGGAGGCAAAGCCTGGGATATCAAGATTGATATTCCCAAAGATCACCCTGCTGGAACCTTTTGGTATCATCCCCATCAGCATGGCGCCACTGCAGTGGCATTGTCCAGTGGTCTAGAAGGCACGATCATTATTGACGATATCGCCCCGACCATTACCACTCAACCCACAGGCAACAAGCCTGCTCTGACCATTGAAACCCTAGATGGACTCTTGGCCAAGAATGGCATTACAGAGCGCCTGATGATGTTCCAGCATCTTCCCTATGCCGCACCCAACGCAAAATATCCTGCACCGGGGGCAAATGGCCAGGGGGGTTATGTCTGTGATGACAACACACCCTGTGAGGTGGGCTGGACAGTTCATGGCGCTGCTGATGCTAATTTTGCTGGGCAAGTGTTTACGGGCTATACCCTTGTTAATGGCCAGACCTATCCCAAAATTGAGATGACCACTGGTGACACCGAACGCTGGCGTCTGGTGAATGGTGGGGTGGCGGAACCCGTTTCCTTACAAATTGCCCAATTGACGGCCACGGGTCAAACAACCCTCTCGGGGATTCTGGATGAACTGGTCGCGCCCAACCGTGTACCGTTCCTCAAAACCAACGCTAAGGGTACTAAAGTTACTGATGCTGTGGTTATCGGTGGAATCACAGCCAGTTCAAAGGCGGCGACCCCGGCCGATAAATGGTTAGCAGATACCAGTAATTTTGAGGCCGACCCCACCGCAAGCAGTGGGCTTAAAACCCTCCCTTTAAATATCATTGCCTATGATGGCATTACGACGGGTCGGATTGAGAATCCTAGCTGTCCGGCGGGTAATAATCCGGCATCGGGGCAGTCCAGCAGTTACGACTATTACCAAGACTGTGTCACCCTAGGACCGGGAAACCGGGCAGATGCCTTAATTAACCCCACTGACGCAGGAACCTATCTGCTGCTCAAGAATGTTAATTATGCGTATATGGGACAGCCTCAGACGGGCGAAACAAGTGCTGAGGATATTGTGGCGGTTTTAGAGGTTAAAGCGCCCAAGACGCCGGTTAAGAAACCCTTGCCTGCGGCGAAAGATCTATTGGCCTATGCCCAGACGCAATATTATCCACCCGACCCGGCGATCGCCAACCAACCACCCGATCAGAATTACGAGGGTCATTTCCTTTTCTTCCCCGTACCTCCAGCATCTAAACAACAACAAAAGCAGTCTGCTCCCACAAATCCAGACGAGACGTTATTTAAGGCGATTAATTTTGGCTTTGCCTTCACCTGTGACCCAAACAATACTGATCCTAAAGACGTAACCGCTTGCATTGCCGCCAATGCTAAAGCCAATGGCTCCAATTTAGATAAGGAGATGTTTACGGTCAATATGCAGCCCATCGCGCTGAATCTTAATGATGTGGGTGAATGGACGGTCAAGGTGGAATTTGTTCCTCCAGTAACCTCTGCTCATCCCTTCCATATCCACACCAACCCTTTCTACATCAAAGAGATCCAGACCTACAATAGTAGTACTGGTGCTGCGGGTATTGGCTCTAACGATCCGGCCTATACGCCGTATCAACAAAATGGTCAGCCCATCGTGAGTAAACTCAACCATTGGCAAGACACTCTATTGGTGCAACCCAATCAAATCGTGACGTTTCTGTATCAGCCTACGCAATTTGAAGGGTCTTTAGTGTTCCACTGTCACTTCGTCGATCATGAAGATTCTGGCATGATGCGTTGGCTCAAAATTTGTGATGAGACCAACAAGACTTGCACAACGGATAATACCTATGGGTTATTGCCCGATTTCACCAAGGAGGACTTCTAGGGGGTGCATCCCAGTTTGGCGGCCCTCACCCTAAATCCCTCTCCCAAGCTTGGGAGAGGGACTTTGAATCTGGCTCCCCTTCTCCCAATTTTGGGAGAAGAGGCTGGGGGATGGGGGCAATACTGGCAAAAGTGGGATGCTCCCCTTTTAGGGGCTCCCATGCTGTTGATTGTTCTCGCTTGATCGTTACCCCGATCAAGCCCTGAGTTAATCATAAAAACATTGGAATCTGATCGCCTGAAACCTCACCATTTTCGAGCCTGGTGATGATGGGTTGAATATCAAGCCGAATATTTCGGTAGCGCTTCGCCAACCTTCGGATATCTTTCTTAAATCGGTCTGTAAAACCAACTTGAACAGGAGAGCTATTTGACATCTAACTGTTCCCAAAGCTCTGCAACAGGATGAACTTTGCCCGTAAGTGCCTGCTGCCAACCTTCATGGATACCTTCACGAATTGTTTCGATTGAGTCCTTGTCAAGTTCTTCATCTTCTGGGATGAGAACAATGACGCGGACACGACTACTGTGACTGATCACCAGTGGCTGATCAAGGGTTAATTGCCCATTCTCGTTAAGTGTGGCGGTTGTTTCAATTGCTTTCATAGTGCAAGCTCCGAAGCTTAGTTTTCTGAAGTCTCATTAAATTAATGTTTGGAGGAGCAGGGTGGGAAAATACTGGACATTTCTCGTTTGAGTTTTGAGTCCCTTGATTTTACGCCCCTTAATCAGTGCTAAAGCGCCTGACTATTAAAAACCCTGAGTACAGGACGAAAAACAAAATGTTTTCTGGAACCCTTTAATTCCGTAAGTTAGGTTGAGTGATGACGAAACCCAACATGATTTCCCTTGGCACTGTGCAGAGCGCAATCGATCAAAGAATTGGCGGTGTTGGGTTTCCTCCGTCAACCCAACCTACAGCTAAGTCCTCGTCAAGTTCTTCATCGTCTGGGATGAGAACAATGACTCGAACATGACTGTTGTGACGGATCGTCAGTGGCTGCTCAAAGGCTAATTGCTCATTTTCGGTAAGCGTGGCTGTTATTTCAATTGCTTTGATTATGCAAACTTTGAGTTTTGAAGACTATTGATTTTGCCCACCTTACTATTAATACTTGTGATTCAACTTAGCATTTAAACTGATAGTAACAAGGGTGAGGAGACTTACAATAGAGCTTGGTTCCGGAATAGACTCTGATGGAGTATCAACCACAGCATATACTCCTTGACTACCAGAGAACTGAACGATCTCAGAATTTGGATGAGTGCCCAAGTTTATAATAGATTGGCCATTTCCACTTCTAAGCGAGTTAACTCCAGCAAAAATTGGATGCGTATTGGTAATCACAACATTGTTGATGCTATTATAATTAGGTGCAAATGCTAGCCCGTAGTTACCGAGAAATGTATTCCACCCTGCTGCTTCAGCAGATGGCCCATCACCTCCGACTCCTCCAGCAAGATATACACCACCTCCAGAATCCACAAAATCAATAAGATCGGTATTGTCTAAAAAATCCACTGTTGGAAAATCTTGTGCGACAAAAATTGCATCAAAGCCAGAGAAAGGAGTCTGATAATCAGACGTCAATGTAATAGAGAACCCTTCATCAGAAAGAGCTTCGATAACACCTATTGAAAAATTACGACTACCATCACCAGGGTTGGATTCATAAAGGAGGATATTTTGATCAGGACTGTCAGTCGTCAAAAAATTCGCCACGTTGACTGCAAAATTTTCTTCTTCGGAATTTGCGACTCGGCTTCCAAAAGTATTAACATCATGACCGACGATAATCTTTGCCGCATATACTTTCTGGGTAGTCAATTCACATATAGTGATCAACGAAAGAGTCGAAAGTACCGCTGATAGAATTATTTTCTTCATTGTTATATCTTCCTGTGATTAAACAATCACTGTAAAACCTTAACTTCTAACCGTATATTCAGATCGCAGATGTGTAGAACGCTCCTCAAAAGTGAAGCATGCTGGTCAAGAAGCAATAAAGCACCCAACCCAAAAAACAGATTGAGGTCTTTAAACTAGATAGGGTTACAGCTTTTCATCTAACGAATGATAGCCTCCAGACAACACCAAATTAAACTATAGCCACAGCATAGCTTCCCTGAGCCGGATATTGTCAAGCCATTGCGACCGAACCTCACAGTATGCATGATATGGCGCTGAGGACAGGACAAAAAGTAAAATCTTGCTTGAAACTGTTATGGTTCCGTCTTTTATATGATGACCCCGATCGCCCACCACCTTGAATCAGCCACCACCCTGCGCCTTGATCTGCAACCCGAACAACCCGTATGGGTCGCCGCCGCCTCTTGGCTGGCGAAAGACCCCTGGATTGCCCAGGAGACCCTGGTGCTGGATGCAGTTCCAGAAGATGGACTCGCTCCGGCGATCGCCACCAAATTCCCGCCGCTCGAACAGTTCACCGCCCATGAGCAACCCGGCCGACTTTACCTGACCCCAGACCTACCCGGTGAACTCCAGCATTATGTCTTGACGCCGGGCCGAATGTTGCTGGTGCAATCCGCTGGGTTAGTGGCGGCTGGGCCGGGCGTGGCAGTTGAGCCCCAATTCCCCGGTATGCGGAACTTCTTTAACGGCGATCGGTTAATGCTGCTGCGCTTGAGCGGCAGCGGTGATGTATGGTTTAACACCTACGGCGGCCGGATCGAGATCCCCGTGACCGGGAACACCATTGTGGAAACGGGCTATGTCACCGCCTTTGAAGATCAACTCAGCTACCAGGTGGAAATGCTGAGTGGGCTCTCCTTGCGGGGGTTTGAGACGACACGACAGGGAGGAGAGGGGCTCGTCTGTCGGTTTCGGGGCGAGGGACGCCTCTGGGTGCAGGCCCGTAATTTCTACGCCATGATCAACACGTTAGACTTACTCGCCTGAAGCGCCAATCAGTTCCACCGTCAAAATTTGCCCTGCCGGGCCATTGCCCGGAATCAGTTCAGCCTGCACCGCCTCAATTAAGGGGTTGCGCTCTAGCTGTTGCAAGGCTTGTTCGAGCTGCTCAATCTGCAGCGGTTGCGTTACCCCAGCCAGATGCTCACAGATCGCCATCATGTCCAGGGGATCGCCCCATTGTGAATAGCTCAGTTGAATTTTTTCCACCCCACTCTCCACAATCACCACGGTCAGACGGTTCTTATCATCCGGTGGCAGATTGGGGATCGTCGTCCAGGTGTTGATGTAACCGTTGTCTTGGTAAAGCTGAGTAATCTGTGTGGTGATCGCGGCGATCTCTTCAGCCGTGTAGGGCGGGTGAACCGCCAGAGGGGCAATCGCCTGTTCATACAGTTGGCGATCGCTATAAATCTGATTGCCGACAAACCGGAGCCCTTTGACAGTGACTGGCTGCTGGGGGTGCGATCGCAACGTGAGTTCGGGCACAGTGGGGGCCGGCATCGGGGGTTCCGGCAGATGAGCGAGCAGATGATCCGCCGCCGCTGCCCAATCCAACGGACAATCATGGACGATCGGGATCTGCTCAATAAACTGCTGGAGATGGGGGGGCAACTCAAGCAGGGTTACGCGATCGTGCGTCGGCGTTGCGGCCCAAGCGCCACCCACGGAATGGGTCAATAGGCTACCTGCAACCAAACCAATGAAGCTGATTTGGCCCATGAGTCGATGCAGCAATTTCACAATTCCCCCCTTCCGCAATAACGTTGTCAAACCACCCGGTTGTTAATGGATACCGTTATCCTGGCCAGCGCTTATATAATAAAATTCAGAATAATGTTCATTTTGAACGATTGAGCAAGCCGAGACCAACGCCAAATGTGCGATTTCCTCTGGTCCAAAACTCTGAATCCTGACCAAGACGCGACTTTACTCTGTTCTTAGAGACAGCGCCAGATTTTTATGCGCTGGCGAAATAATCACCTCAGTGTAACGATGCTCAAGCCCTGAATAGGTAGGGGGTTAAACCCCACGCCCTTAAGACCCGTTCGCACTGTCCTTTGTAACGTAAGTTTCGGTTAAGCGAAGCGATCGCATTTCTCAAAGCCTTGAAAACTCATTGTCAAACCCGGTTGTTAGGGGTCCAGCCCCCCGACACCTCCCGCTGAGAGGGAAATTGCCCCCTCAGACTCCGGCAATACCGGAGCCAGTATGGTTGACTCTGCTGAGTTTCAGCGTCTTGCGCAGTGTCTGAATTATCCAGAACTCACGTTTCGTAGAGACCGGTTTTCCCTAACCTTGCGTGACCTTTAATACCAATCAACAGGCCGTCATTCTCAACGAGAAAAAACCCTGACCTATATTGCGGCTTCCCGCAGGGTAGGGTATCAGCGCAGCCGGGGGGATTTCCTCACTTGGCTGAAAATACATTAGTTCTGTCTATTTTCAAAGTAATCAGTCATGATGGGCCGCCACCCCCAACCATAAAAACCCCCGAACC
The DNA here is from genome assembly GCA_039180005.1 of Cyanobacteria bacterium P01_G01_bin.54. Taxonomy (GTDB): domain Bacteria; phylum Cyanobacteriota; class Cyanobacteriia; order Cyanobacteriales; family Spirulinaceae; genus SIO3F2. The sequence goes on from JBCDEB010000011.1 coordinate 32,725, forward strand.
CAAGGGGGTCGGCGCAGCCGGGGGGATCTCGCTAGCTTTGCTTACTCGGTGCAAGAGTATGAATCCTGTCTATTTTCAAAGTAATTCTCTCAGTAAGGATAGACAGCCTAGGTACAGCGGCCGCTCAAGCAGCTTGGGGGCGATCGCGCCAAATACGCACGGTATGGTCGCTACTGCCACTAATAAGCGCCAGGGGGCTAGAGCCATTGCCCTGACGATCCTGGGCAAAGGCGAGGGTCATAATCGCGGCGGAATGGCCGGTGAGGGTATCCATTTCACGGCTGGTTTGGAGATCCCAAAGCTTAATGGTGCGATCCCAACTACCACTGGCTAGCAGACGACCATTGGGACTAATGGCGATGTCATAGACCTGACCCCGATGACCGTTAAAGTGAAAGGCTTCTCGGGCATTGTCCAGTCGCCAACCCTTGATCGTGCCATCACTACTGGCACTAAAGAGAAACTGACCATCGGGACTAAATTCCAGATCATTGACGGTGTCATGATGCCCCGCTAGGGTGTGACGAATCGTGCCTTGGGCCAGATCCCAAACCTTGACGGTTTTATCATCACTGCTGCTGGCGAGCGTTTTGCCATCGGGGCTAAGGGCGACCGCTTTCACCCCACTAAACCATTCCGAATGACCATTGAGCGTTTGCTGCAGCTGGCCCGTTTTGACCTGCCAAACTTTGACGGTTTTGTCGGCACTCCCACTGAGTAATGTCTCGCCATCGGCGCTAAAGGTGAGGGACGTAATTGCGCCATTATGGCCTTCCAGAATGCCTACGCGTTGACCCAAGGCAACCTGCCAGAGTTGGATCACCTTGTCGTTGCCAGCGCTGGCGAGAAGTTGGCCATTCGGGCTCAGGGCAATGGTTTTGATCGGGCTCACCCGTGAGGTATCGGGGGTGCCCAGGGTGCGCACATCCTGACCCGTGGTGAGTTGCCAGAGTTTAATGCTCTGGTCATCGCTGCCGGTGGCAAAGGTCTGACCATGGCGGGCGATCGCCAGCGCATTCACACTGCCGAGATGCCCCTGCAAGGTCTGGGCGCAATGCCAATGTTGCCCCTGGCCTGGGTGCAGTTTGGTCGGCGCGATGCCATGGGTTACGGTGGCGGCTCGTGCCTGCCCCCCATGGCCATTCCCATTGCCATTACCGTTGCCGTTGCCATTACTCTGGCGATAGGCAGGGGTTTCTTCCAGACGGGCCACGGCGGCCTTGAGGTCATAGAGCTGCTGCGCCGTTTTGAGTGCTTCTGGCGCTGCTTGTCCCCGCACCCTGAGCTCTTGGACTTGGTGAGAGAGGGGTTCAATTTCTTGACTGAGCTGAGCCTGCTGGGCTGCCAGAAGCTCACGTAATTCGGCAATTTGCCGACGGATCTCGCTCCCCTCCTCCTGTTGTTCAAGCTGCTCGACCTTGACCGTGAGCGGCTTCATTTGACCATTAAGTTCGGCGATCGCCGTCTCTAGCTGTACGAGTTGACCCACGGTTTGGGAATCGGGTTTGTTTGCCAGCTCCTCCAGTTGGGCCAGATGTTCACGGATGCGCTCAAAATACTGTTCAATTTGCTCAAACGTCACTTCTTTGGCTTGCTGCTGATGCTCCTTGAACTCCCGAATCTGCTGCTGAGTGAGGGTTTCAATCTGCTCAGCCTGGCCCGCAAACTGCTCAACTTGGAGTTTAAGGGGGTTGATGAGCTTATGGATTTGGGCGATCGCCGTCTTAAACTGGGCTGTATCTTCCTTGGCTTGCTGCTGAGCCGTCTGACTCAACCCCTCCAACTCACCCAGACGGACCTCAATGGGATCAATAATCTGATGCAAGTGGGTCAGTCCCGTCAGTTGCTGCTCTTGGGAAATCCGATTGATCCGATTGCGATTATCCAGATTCAGCGCCACCGTGATCACCAGCGGCGCTGCCGCATAGACAGGCTCTTTGGTGATGGCTGAGGCGATCGTGCCAATGAGTGAAAAACCAATCAGTACATATTCTACAGTTACAAGCCAAGAGCGTCGGGCCATGGGTCTGGAGGAGTTCAGTTGATGTCTATTATGGAAGATTTTGCTCTGTTTGGAGCAGAGAAGTCCGACCGACTCCAGGGGAGTGAATGCTTAGAACTCTAAAATTTTACGAAAGTTGCCAGAGCAATGCAATCTTACCGCACTGTTACAGTCCCGACCTGCTGGGGCCTGTCATCGCATCATGAGTTAGGCACGATACAATTGAATTGCTTAACCCTCCCGCCACACCATGCAAACCCTCGCCATTGAACGCAGCCTGAAAACCCTGGCTCAACTCCAAACGGAGTTTGGCCTGCAACGGGCTGAGGCGGCAGACTTTTTTGAGGAATGGCTGAGGGGGCTGCCGAGCCTAACGGCGGAGGAGCAGACAGCCCTTGACCAAATTCGGAGTCAGTTCCTCTATCAATTTTCTGAGCAGCGTCTCGGGGAAGAAACGATTAAACTGATCGTCCTCTCGCCTCTATTGCAATTGGCTGGGTTCTACGATCCGCCCTTCCAGTTTCGGGCTGAAGAAACAATTTATCTGGAGATTGAAGCAGATGAACGTCGTTATCGTGGTCGCATTGATGCACTGATTCTCCAAGAACGCTTTTGGGTGGTTGCGATCGAATCGAAGGAGACGGGGTTTTCTCTGGGGCTCGCCATACCGCAACTCCTAGCATACCTACTGGCAAGCCCGAATGGCGATCGCCCTGTTTACGGTATGGTCACGAACGGAGAAAGTTTCGTCTTCACGAAGGTGCAGGGCAGCGCGACGCCACGATACGAGATGTCGGATGTCTTTTCTGTACTGCCGCGTCAAAATCGTCTTTATGATGTGCTGCAAATCTTGAAGCGGATGGGACAAGTGGTGATGGAATTGTAGTGCTATGGCACACCTTAATTGGTGCATTAGATTACCCACGGGTGAATCTCTCAAAACATTGGTATTTTTGGGGTTCGCTCCACTCAACCCGAACTGTATCCTAAACTGAAATCCTTGTCTGGTGGACAATTCCCGTTCTGCTCTAAGCATATCGAGATCGCCAAAACCTCTTGCAATAGCATCAATACACTCTGAGAACGGGAGAGCTATAATACTCAAGAACTTCTCACTGTGAGATACGTAATCAACATGAGCACCGATAGTCATCAGTTCATCACCCAAAAGAAAGTAAAACGCCAAGCTCTCTTGTTGGAGCTTTACCATGAATCTGACGGTAATACGCGTAATTTTGTATATATAGATTCTCTGTATGAGAGCTTAAAGAATCAGAATGCAGATTTGCAATGGACAAAACAAGATGTCGCAGATATTTGTTTGTCTTTCAAAGAAAACAAGATCATTCAGGGAAGTGGTGATATGGGAGTCCCCGATTTTTGGATACCTAACTTTAGCTATGTGCGACTTGAGAGTCGAGGCGTCCAGTTAGTTGAATCCATGGCAGATGAGCAGAAATCGGCCATCAACTTCACAGTAGATAATAGTATTTCTGTTGGCGACAACTTTCAAGGCAACTTGGCAGGCAAAGATCAAGATGTAAGCCACTCTATACAGAATTTCAGCACAGTCAATGATCCCACTGTAGATGAAGCTGTCTGCAAGATACAAGAGCTACTACAACAATTGGTGACCACTTCACCTAAAACCACTATTGAGAAAATGCAATTAGCCATTCAAGCTGTAGAAAAAATTGAAGCGAATCCTAATTGGAAGCAAAAGGCAATCCGTGCAGCCAAGAGTGGAGCATTAGAAGTATTGAAATCCAATCCTGTCGGTGCATTTGTGGCAGGCGCAATTGAAGATTGGACGGAGGAGTAAAGAAAATTGAATGAGTAGAGCATACTAGCCTATTTAGGAACTCACCCTGTACAGACAACCAAAACCATGTAAATCAAAAGTAATTAGTGTATCAGGATAAAATCAAACCAATTAATTGAAATTAAAACAATGTAAAGTTCATGACCACAACACGAGGCATTAGCACAGACTTATCTATTCATGCCCAAACCGAGCTGCTAGAGGGCAACCGTGTAGAACTAACAATCCCCGAATTGCCCAACCTACCTGTTGGCACAAAACTAGAAGTTTTTGTGATTATTCCTCAGTCCCCTAGCCCAACAAAACTCTCCGTATTTGAAATGCTCCAACAAGCACCGCCTGTCAACACGTTTCAGACAGCCGAGGCAGTGGATCAATATCTCAGTGATGAGCGAGGCACATGGGACAAATAGATCTCAAAGTGGGGAGCCATGTTTATCTGGATACGGCTCCAGTTATCTACATCGTTGAACAGATCCCTGACTACCAAGCTGTATTACGCCCCCTGCTGGAAAAATTGAATGCAGGTGAAATCACGCTTTTTAGCAGTGAGCTGATGTGGATTGAAGTTTTAGTAATGCCACTCCGGAACGAAAATCAAGCTCTTGTGAACTTTTACGGGCGCTTCTTAAAGACTTATGTCAATTTGCAGCCAATCATAACCTCAATTCTTAAAAACGCGGCTCAACTTCGGGCAGCCCAAAACTTTAAAACGCCAGATGCAATTCATGCAGCAACTGCTTAAGCAGCAAAGTGTGATCTGTTTATCACAAACGATCGCAGCTTTAATCGTTTGAGTACAATACCCGTCGTCATGCTATATGACCTCATCTAAACTCAGTAGTAGTGCAACAACGTTACTACACCACGATCGCCCATTAAAAAAATCCATCAGCCACAACCGATGGATTTCTAACTCAAATGTTGTCGTGAGGATAGTTGTTGTGAGGGTAAACATATTCCCCCAAGTCAATCACCCTAAACCTCCACTGCTTCTTTCACCAACTTATCCCAACCGAGATCCTTCAAATTGGTATTACGGCGCAGCGGACGCGTCACCAGTTCCAGAATATCCCGAGCATTAGTAAAGCCATGGATTTGGGCAAAGGTAAACTCCACCGACCATTTCGTATCAATACCCCGAGCCTCTAGGGGATTGGCATGGGCCATACCTGTAATCACCAGATCCGGCTTCAACTCATAGATGCGTTGAATTTGGTTGTAATTATCCGGCTTCTCCACAATCCGGGGCAGCGCTACGCCCATCTCGTTACAGGTGCGCTCCAGAAAATCTAGCTCCGCCTTTTGGTAACGCTTGTCCATGTAGGGGATGCCAATTTCCGGAACCGTCATGCCACAGCGGATCAAAAACCGCGCCAAGGAAACTTCCAATAGGTTATCGCCCATAAAGAAGACCGATTTACCGCGAATAAGCTGCACATAATCTTCCAGATTCTGCCAAATCTGCGCTTCCCGCTCCTCAAGACCTTTGGGTTCAATGTTGAAGACCGAACAGATTTTCTCTAGCCAAGCCCGCGTCCCATCGGGGCCAATGGGGAACGGCGCACCAATAAGCTTGGTCTTGCGGCGACGCATCAAGGTGGTGGCAGTGCGGGAGAGGAAGGGGTTGACTCCACAAGAATAGTAGCCCTCTTCAATGACGGGTAACTCGGTATAGCGCTTGGCGGGCAGCCAACCAGAGACCTTAACGCCCTGCTTCTTGAGTTCTAGAGTCAGGTTTGTCACCACCGGATCCGGCAGGGAACCAAAGAGAATCAACGGCGGATGCTCGGCGTACTCGCGCTCTAGCCGTTGCACTTCTTCGGTTTGGCGACCGAAATTGAGCAGCTTTTGGATCGCGTTGCGCTCTTCTTTCTCTTCGGCTTTGGCGGGGGCTTGCTTAGGACAGCGTTGGGCCATGGCAGCCAGCACCGTATCTTCACCCTGAGTAAAGGCATAGTCGAGGCCATTGGCTCGGGCGACGACAATGGGAATACCAATCTCGGCTTCGAGCTGGGGAGCGAGGCCTTCGAGATCCATTTTGATAATCTCGGTCGTGCAGGTGCCAATCCAGACAATCACGCTGGGGTTGCGATCGCGCTTGATCTGGTCACACAGGCGCTTGAGCTCGTTGTAATCATTAAGCTGAGCGGAGATATCCCCTTCTTCAAGCTCGGCCATCGCGTAGCGTGGCTCGGCAAAGATCATCACACCCATGGCATTTTGCAAAAAGTAGCCACAGGTCTTGGTGCCGATGACCAGAAAGAAACTGTCTTCGATTTTTTGGTAGAGCCAAGCCACACAGCTAATCGGGCAAAAGGTATGGTAGTTGCCCGTTTCGCACTCAAAGTTCAAGGCGCTGGGCTGTTGGGTTGTCGGACGAATTTGGGTAGCGGTCATTATTTCAGATTCTCCTTAATCACTATCTAAACCATCATCAATTCCAGTTCTTCCTCCGCCTGCTGCACAGGCGCATCGGCAGGGGGGTTGAGGTAGTAGTCCGAGAGCAGTGAGAAGAGATCGCGGTCTTGGGACTCGTTGGGCACAACCCCCTCGGGCTGGGCCAAGATCTGATCGGCGATATTGAGGTAGTAGTTACAGACATAGCTGAGGCTGGGGTCGGTTTCGGCCATCTCGAAGAGGGTCTTACCCTTGACGCGGGACACCCGGATATCTTCGATCAGGGGAAGCACCTCCAAAATTGGCATGGGCACATGCTCGACATATTTCTCGATCAGGTCGCGCTTTGAGGTGCGATTGCCGATTAGTCCAGCAAGACGGAGGGGATGGGTACGGGCTTTTTCGCGGACGGAGGCGGCGATCCGGTTGGCGGCGAAGAGGGCGTCAAAGCCATTGTCGGTGACGATCATGCAGTAGTCGGCGTAATTGAGCGGTGCAGCAAAACCGCCGCAGACGACATCACCTAAAACATCAAACAAAATCACGTCATACTCGTCGAAGGCGTTTAGCTCTTTGAGGAGTTTGACGGTTTCGCCGACGACATAGCCGCCGCAGCCTGCGCCTGCTGGTGGGCCACCAGCTTCGACACAATCCACACCAGCGTAGCCTTTGTAGATAACGTCTTCGGGCCAGATGTCTTCATAGTGGAAGTTTTTTTCTTGCAGGGTATCGATGATCGTGGGAATGAGAAAGCCAGTTAGGGTAAAGGTGCTGTCGTGCTTGGGATCACAACCAATTTGCAGAACTTTTTTACCACGCTTAGCGAGCGCTGTGGAGATGTTGCAACTGGTGGTAGATTTGCCGATGCCGCCTTTGCCGTAAACTGCGAGTCTCATAGTTTTGGGGGGTCTCTAGAAATGGACATTTAGAATCGAAACGGGGCACAAGAGCCCCTCGCCACCGCCGGATGAGGGAGTCTTCAGCGATCGCGCTTTCTGGATGATTTGCATTGTGGCGAAAAGCTCGGCGGCTTACAAGCCTAGCAGCGGAGCGATCGCCTTGTTAATCAGACTAGGGACAATTTAGACAATTCTTGAGATTCTTCAGGTTTACTCAAGGATGCTGAGACAAAAATAAATCTAAAAAACAATATTTATACTCAGATTTAATAAAAATAGTTTCAATAATAAAAAAAGATAGTCTGAGAAATAGGTCTGGATTGGCATAGGTATAAATACTTGGAATATTGAGGATAAGCGATCGCTCACTTTGGGCTGTATCCCTTGCTCAATATTGAATTGAGCAATCCTTTTTTGCGACTTAACGAAGCTTAGAGCCAGCTCATCAACCCCAACTGACCGCCTCTGGGTAAAGAATCATTAATTTTTGCGGTGAGCAACGGAGCAACCAAAGAAATTCTGAAATTTGCCTATTATAGGGCTGCCATCGTTACAGTGCTTAAGCGTTTTTCTTTTGCTGCTCTATGAATCTCTTACTTCGTTTGCTAGTCTCCAGTTTGCTGACGACATTTAGCGCCATGACCTCTGGGCAGACTGCGTTGACCCGCTCCGAGCGTTCTGTTTCACCCATCACCCCAGTCGTTGCGTCTGATCAAGGCCCCTCCCATCAAGCCGTTGACTTTTCTGAACCGTTTCAAGACCTAGAAGTGGAGGGCTCGATCTTAATTTATGACCTCAAGGGCGATCGCACCTATCAACATAATCCTGAGCGCAACCAAACCGCGTTTTTACCTGCCTCAACGTTCAAAATCCTTAACTCCCTAATCGCCTTAGAGACTGGCGTGATTACCAGTGCGCTGGCCGTGCTGACCTGGGATGGCGTAGAGCGGAGCTTCCCGGCCTGGAACCAGGATCTGAACTTGCGCCAAGCTTACAAACTCTCGGCAGTTTGGTTCTATCAGGTTCTCGCCCGTCGCGTCGGTCATGAACGAATGCAAGAGTGGGTGGCTCAAGTGGGCTATGGCAACGGTGCGATCGGCCGCCCCACAGAAATCGATACGTTTTGGCTCCGGGGGGAGTTGCGGATTACCCCTGAGGAGCAGATTAAGTTTTTACAGCAATTACAGGCAGAGGAACTGCCGTTTTCGGCCCAGACATTTGCCATGGTTAAGGACATCATGATTGTGGAACAAACGCCAGATTATGTGATTCGTGCCAAGACGGGTTGGGCGCTGGAGACGCAGGTGGGCTGGTACGTGGGGTATTTAGAACGAGGGGAAGACGTGTATTTCTTTGCAACAAATTTAGAAGTAGCAGATTTTGAGGAGCTACCGAAGCGTCAGGCGATAACCCGGCGCTGTTTGGCACAGTTAGGGGTGCTGTAGAAACAGGGACAAGATTGTCTAGGACGCGTCATCAGTTAGAGCCGAAAGCCTTATGGGACAAGCGATAGAGCGCCCGACCCAAAAAACAGGAAAGGGGCTGTAAGCAAGTCATATCAATAGCTTGCGATCTAACTGATGACAGCCCCTAGAGGGGAGACGATCGCTTTAATGAGAAAATATTGAGATAGATTTCCGGAGATCCCCCCATGCTCTATCACGTCGATTTGGCGATTCACTACGCGACTGATATGACCCAGCAAGAATTCCTGAGCATTTGGCTGCAGGATGCTGAGGCGTTATTGGGGGCCAAAGCCGACGGAATTGTGGTGGATGCCTGGAAATGTGTCGGGCAGCGGCGGGTGATCGCCATTGTTCAGGTCGATTCGCCGGAAATGCTCGATCAAATTCTGCTGGACTTGCCCATGATGAAAGCGATCGGCCAGCATCTGGCGGTGACAGTAACACCACTGCGTCCCTACCGGGATTTTGCGGAAGATATTAAAGCACGATTGAAAGCGTGAATCAAGTCAGCCCTTGCTCGGGACTCTGATTATGGAGGGATTCAAACGCTGCGAAGACAACGGCTACAGCTACTCTGAGAGGATTCATGCCAGCTCCGACAATTAAAGACAAAATAAGCGGAGATGAGGGCTGAGCTTGTCGAAGCTCGGCCGTTCAGACTTCGACAAGCTCAGTCTTCACTGTCTTTCTAACTTAATAAAATCGGGATTTGGTATCACTGGGACGCTTCGAGATCGGGAAACACCGAAGTGGCTGCGGGGCGCGACGAGCTATTGGACGGGGTACTGAAAAATTTGCGATGCACTACCTCGCTAAACTGCACCAAATCGGTGGGCCATTTGCTGATTCGTTTGCTGAGATAGGCGGCTCGGCGATCGCGGTAGACCTCCGGAATGCTGTAATTAAACGTGCCCGCAAAGAGCAGGGCGGGAATCTGTTGCTCATTTTGCTTGAGCTGGACAGCGCTGATGGCGATCGTCAGCGGGCAGCGTTTGAGCTGATAGTTGAGCGTCACGTTCGCCTGGAGGGGAGCATGGCCCAATTGTTGCCACGTCCCCTCTGCTAAGAGCTGACCCGTAATAAATTCACGGGCGGCCTCAGGGTGCTCGGGAAACCCGAGCAGCACCTTAGGCGCGAGACTCAAACTCTGATAGTCCGCTTTGGGGAACTGCTCCAGATATTGCTGGGCGATCTGGGGAATCTCTGGATTGGCTGTATCGGGCGGAATGGGGGTTGCTTGGAGCAGCGCAATCTGCCGGGGCTGGGCGATCAGATTAACCCCATTGCTAAAACTGAGCTGCATTAGCGCGGTCGTCATTTTAGGCGATTGAGCCAATTCCCAATCCTGGGGAATGATGCCGCTGAATTTGAGCACATCCAGATTAAGCATTTGCGGTCGGAAGTCCGATGCCACAATCGAAATGCCAAGTTCTTGCAACTCAACGGTCGGGGTGGGAATGTCCATGCGAGGAACGTCAGATTGGGCTATTGGGAAATCTTGCAACTACCCACCCCTAGGATGCGACTGACGCCGCCGATCGCCGCCGCCGCCGGGTTGAGGGCGGGGTTGTGGGGGGGGTGCGATCGCTCCCCTCACTCAGGGGCGTTTGCAATAAGAACACCAACAGAGGGCGGCCGTGCAATTCCCGACGCACCAGACGCGCGAGGTGGTCTTCTAGCTCGATCTTGAGCCCCAACCAATCCACCTGACCCGTTGTGCCATTCTCACGGGACTTAAAGTGATTGCCCCGCTCCCGCAGGAAGCGCTCAACATTGCGAGTCGTGATCTGCTGGAGTAACTTGCGCTCAATGGGTCGTCCCACCCCACGCAAGTGGACTTCCGGTTGAGCCACCAGTTGGAGCTGGTCATTCAGGGCAGCAGCGATCGTCACCACACCATCTTCAGCCAGTTGCTGTCGCTCCTTCACCACTTGATCATGGATAATTCCCGAGCCATCTACCAGACTGATGCCTGAGGGCACTTGACCGGCAATGCGAATCTGGTCAGCAGTCACTTCCACGATATCGCCATTGTTGATCACCACCGTATGGTCTTCCGGAATACCCATGCGATGGGCCATCTTGGTATGCTCCACCAACATCCGGTATTGACCATGTACGGGCACAAAAAACTTAGGCTTGGTCAGAGCCAACATCATCTTGTGGTCTTCCTGGGAGCCATGACCCGAGACATGAATCCCCTGATGACGGCCATAAACCACATGGGCACCCTGCATCATCAGGCGATCAATGTTGTCCACCACCGCCAGGGTATTGCCGGGAATCGGGTTGGCAGAAAAGACCACGGTATCACCCGGTTTGATTTTGATCTGACGATGCTCACCCTTAGCAATCCGGGTCATTGCCGCCAGAGTCTCGCCCTGAGACCCCGTCGTTAAAATCAGGGCCTTATTATCGGGCAAGCTTGCCAGTTGCTTGAGGGGCAAAAAGAGGTTGTCCGGGCATTTGATGTAGCCCAGCTTACGGGCATGGTCAATGACGTTGAGCATGGAGCGCCCCACAACCACGACCTTGCGTTGGTGCTTCTGAGCCAGTTGTAAGATCAAGTTCACCCGATGCACTGAGGAAGCAAAGGTGGTGACAAACAGACGGTTGGCGGCCTGGCTGAAAATGCGATCGAGGTTGGGATAAACCGACTGCTCCGACGGCGTATGGCCGGGCACCTCGGCATTGGTGGAATCACTCAGAAGGCAAAGTACCCCCTGCTCCCCATATTCGGCGAGACGTTGGAGGTCAAAGAATTCACCATCCACCGGCGTGGGGTCAATTTTGAAGTCCCCCGTGTGAATGACAACCCCGAGCGGCGTACGAATCGCCACGGTAAAACTATCGGCAATGGAATGGGTATTGCGAATATATTCCACCTCAAAGGCCGACCCCATTTTGACCTTATCTCGGGGCATCACCGTATGGAGTTGGGTGCGATCGGCCACCCCTGCTTCGTTGAGTTTGTCTCGCAGCAGCGCCATTGCCAAGCGGGGGCCATGGATCACCGGAATATCAAACTGCTTGAGATGATAGGCAATACCACCAATATGATCTTCGTGCCCATGGGTGACAATCATGCCTTTGATTTTGTGGCGATTGGCCAGCAGGTGGCTGATATCTGGCAGCACCACATTGACACCATGCATGCCATCGGTGGGAAAGCCGATGCCTGCATCGAGTAGAATCATTTCATCTTGATATTCAAAAATACAGGTGTTTTTGCCAATTTCATGGAGTCCCCCCAAGGGAATGATCTTCAGGCTATCGGCTTGATAATTGGGACTGAACTGACCGTTTTTCTTCATATTGAGCTGACCGTTTTTCTTCATGTAGATTAGGTTGTTTTTTTTGAGAGAGATTGTCTGTGATTCAGGTTGGATAAGAGGACATCCAATGCTGGATGCTTGGGGTTGAGGAATGAAATTGGTCGAAATTTACGGGTCTCAAGCCAACGAACAGATTTGAGCAGACGAGGATCGAGACTGAGGGTGGGCAATGTCCGCCTGATAAGGCTTCAAGAATTTTAGGATTTGCACCAACGACAGGGGTGTCATGGCAATCGTGTGGGGCAAAACGAACATCTCAGTTCCAAAAAATTAGAGTAAATCCAGCGATCGCAGCACTGCCTCAAGCTGGGTCTGCTGCTCCGGTGCAAGGTCGCAGAGGGGCGGACGAAAGCCGCCCACTGACCAGCCCTGCAACGCCAAGGCGGTCTTGACCGGGATGGGGTTAGTGCTGCAAAACAGCACTTTAAAGAGCGGGAAGAGCTGTAAATGGAGTTGGGTTGCGGTTTTGATGTCGCCTTGCAAAAAGGCGCTCACCATTTGCTTTAGAGAGGAGCCGACGAGATGACTCGCGACACTGACCACGCCCTGAGCACCGACAGCGAGCATCGGTAGGGTTAGAGAATCATCTCCTGAATAGATCGCAAACTCGTCGGGGGTGGCGGCCCGCACTTGAGTGACCGCATCCAAGCTACCACTAGCCGCTTTGAGGGCAACAATATTCTCAATTTCCGCCAGGCGAATAATCGTTTCCGGAGCTAAGTTACAGCCGGTGCGCCCCGGAATGTTGTAAAGCATCAAGGGAAGCGTTGGGCAGGCGGCAGCGATCGCCGCAAAATGCGCATAAAGGCCAGCTTGGGGCGGTTTATTGTAATAGGGCACCACCTGCAAGGTTCCATCTAAGCCCAATTTAGCAGCCTTTTGGGTAGCCTCAATCGCTTCAGCGGTAGAGTTAGACCCCGTACCTGCGAGGACAGCGGCGCGATCGCCCACCGCCGCCTGGATGGTTTGAAACAGTTTATATTCTTCTGACCACGCTAAGGTTGGCGACTCGCCTGTGGTGCCACAGACGAGAATCGCATCCGAACCCTGGTTCACCAGATGCGCCGCTAGCTTGGCAGCCACCGCATAATCGACCGCTCCCTTGGCGGTAAACGGTGTAATCATCGCTGTGATTACCCGACCAAAACCAACCTTGCCCAAATCACTCACTCGCTTTTCTCAATCCTACAGATACTGACGCCCATCTTAGCGCGATCGCTCCAATCGGTTCTCACAATGGTTTGCTACAACAGGTTGGCGATCCGCTAGATCGCCACCACTAGCCTGCCATAACGGGTTCGCTACAACGGGCTAGCCATCGCTGGGGAGCCTTGGGGCTTCAGCCAGTTTTGCGCCAGCAACAACTCCGCAATCTGGATGGCGTTGAGGGCCGCCCCCTTGCGAATCTGATCGCCACAGAGCCACAGCTCCAAGCCGTTTGGGTGAGAAAGATCTTGGCGGATGCGTCCCACCAACACCTCATCTTGGCCCGAGGCCTCGATCGGCATGGGGAAGTAGTTACGCTGCCAATCTTCCACCAGTCGCACTCCTGGTGCCTGGGCAATGCACTCTCGGGCGGCGGCGATCGTCCAGGGTTGCCCAAACTCCAGATTGACTGCTTCAGAATGGGCCCGCAGTACCGGAACCCGCACACAGGTGGCACTGATCGCCAACTCTGGTGCGCCAAAGATCTTTCGAGTCTCGTTGACCATTTTCATCTCTTCTTGGCAATAGCCCTGGTCATTGAGCGGCGAGTTATGGGGAAAGAGGTTAAATGCCAGAGGATAAGGCAAGATTGCCGCTTCGGGCGCTTGGCCTTGCAAGATTGCCTGGGACTGTTGCTTGACCTCTTCCATAGCCCGGGCCCCAGCACCGCTGGCCGACTGGTAGGTGGAGACCACAATGCGGCGGATCGGCTGCACTTGATGCAGCGGGTAAACTGCCATGCCCATCAGAATCGTGGTGCAATTGGGGTTCGCAATAATGCCTGGATGGTGCTGGGCCGCCTGGGGATTGATCTCGGGAACCACCAAGGGAACCTCGGGGTGCATGCGAAAGGCGCTAGAGTTGTCAATGAACACGGCACCGGATTCCACAGCGATCGCGGCCCATTGCTTTGAGGTACTGCCCCCGGCAGAAGCCAACACCAAATCCACCCCCTCGAAGGATTGGGGTTCAACGGGCTTGACCGTTAGGGGCTGACCCCGAAAGGAGAGTTGTCGTCCTGCCGAACGGGGCGAGGCCAGTAACCTGAGTTCCCGCAAGGGGAAGTCCCGTTCTTCGAGTAAACGCACCAGTTCGGTGCCCACAGCGCCGGTTGCACCGAGAATTGCTACACAAATTGGACTAGGCAAAATTCAAGATTCCTCCGCTCAGTCGCTTGGCCACGAATGTATTATTATCGGATAGGTTTGCCCTATTCGGCAATGTCCCATGTCTTCACTGATGTATTGTCAGCGCCTTACTCTAAACCCCATTCATGAAAGTTACCCAGGAACATCGTCCGCACAGTCAGATCGCCTTAATCCTTGAAATCCCTGCAAATGCCTCGAAGAGTGCCTACGAGAAGGTGGTACGGGATCTCTCTAAAAATCTCCGCATCCCTGGGTTTCGCAAGGGCAAGGTGCCCCGTCAAGTGCTCCTGCAACGCTTGGGACCCGAACGGGTACGGGCTGAAGCCTTGGAGAATTTGGTGCAAGATAGCATTGACCAAGCCATCAAACAGGAAGAGATTGAGGCCTTGGGGAACTACAAGCTTCAGCCCCAAATTGACGAACTCCTCAAGACCTATAAACCCGGTGAAGTGCTCAACTTTACCGTCACCTTGGATGTGCCACCGGTCGCCGAGTTGGGCGACTATCAGAGCCTGGTCGTTCAAGCTGAAGAAGAGGTGTATGACCCCCAGCAAGTTGAAGACTACCTGGCCCAGCAGCAATCCCGTTTAGCGACGTTGGTGCCGGTGGACGATCGACCGACCCAGCGGGGGGATACGGTGGTCGTCGACTACACCGGTCGGTTGAGCAGCGAAACCGATGAGCCGGGTGCAGTGATTGAAGGGGCCGAGGCAAGCGATTTTGAGCTGGAGCTCGAATCGGGCAAATTCCTCGAAGATCTGATCACCGGCATTGTGGGTATGACGCTTGACCAAACCCAGGAGATTGCGGTGCAGTTTCCTGCGGATTACGCCCGCGAAGATTTGGCGGATCAGGCGGCGACGTTCACTGTGACACTCAAAGAAATCAAGGAGAAAGAACTGCCGGAACTCGATGATGACTTTGCTGAGGAGATTAGTGAGTTTGAAACCCTAGCAGAGTTGCGAGCTGATATCGAATCGAAGTACAAAAAGCTCGCTGAGAATAACAGCCAGAACAACGCCGAAGCGGCGATCGCCAAGGCGCTCTTAACCGTCGTTGATGCCGAATTGCCCGAAACCCTGATCGAGCGGGAAACCAATTTAATGATTCAGCAGACTGTTGCGGAGTTGCGCCAATATGGTCTTGATCCCAGCCAAATTAGCCAAGACGGGGCAGAGCAACTCAAAGGCGAAGTCCGCCCCGAAGCGATCAACCGCCTCAAGACCACCGAAGCGCTGAAGGCGATCGCTAAGCAGCAGTCCATCGAGCCCGACCCCGAAAAACTCAAAGAAAAAATCACTGCTCTCTATGAGCAACTTTCAGATCAAAAACTGGATCCAGAGCGTGTCAAGCAATTTGTCACCGATGAGCTCCTCGAAGAACAGACTCTGGACTGGTTGCGGGAAAACCTGACCATTGACTGGGTGGCCAAAGGCGAGTTGGCGGAGTCGGACGCAGCAGAGACGTCCAATACCGACGCCGCAACGGCCACGGTCGATGTGGCAGCCACACCTCCGGTCGAGGAGACCCAGACGGATGCGGAGGATGATGCACCGGATGAGAATGCAGCGGTAGCTGGGGAAGAATAATCGAGTCCATCGGGGGAGCCATCCGTCTCCTCCCGCGCCTCTCATCAGTGACCCTCAGCAGCTTTATGGGCAGCGGTAACCAGAGGTCAGAACAGCATTCGCGATGGGCGATAAACTCGTCACAGCAATGCCGTGGAAGCCTCACGAATGATTAGAGCTGATGAGCGCTCCTAGGAGCAAGATGACCCTCTGCTACAGTTCGAATGGCCGGTATTCCCAACAATCCCCCCCCACCCCCGGAGACATAGGGCATAATGGTAGGCAAATTGTTTAAAAACTGTTACTCCACCTCAATCCAATCCTCCCCCTTTACATCTCCAAATCCTCACCAGTAAAGCACAACTATGATCGATTCCCAGTCCCCTCATCGCTCGCCCAATAGTCAGATCGAGCATCCCTTCGTGTCTCAAGCGCAGGCAGTTGTGCCCATGGTGGTCGAACAGTCGGGAATGGGAGAGCGTGCTTTTGACATCTACTCTCGTCTCCTACGAGAACGGATTGTGTTTCTAGGTGATGCCATTGATGACACCATTGCCGACTCGGTGGTTGCCCAACTCCTGTTTTTGGATGCCGAAGACCCTGAGAAAGATATTCAGCTCTACATCAACTCTCCAGGTGGTTCTGTTTACGCCGGTATGGCAATTTACGACACGATGCAGCAAATTCGCCCTGATGTGGCGACCATTTGTTACGGTTTAGCGGCCAGCATGGGGGCCTTCCTGCTCTCAGGGGGAACTCAGGGCAAGCGCATGTCCCTTCCCAGTGCTCGGATTATGATTCATCAACCCCTAGGCGGTGCGCAGGGACAGGCGGTGGATATTGAGATTCAAGCCCAGGAAATCCTTTATATTAAGCAGCAGCTCAATAGCTTGCTGGCTGAACATACAGGCCAAGACCTTGAGCGCATCACTGCCGATACAGAACGTGACTTTTATATGTCTGCAACCGAAGCGGCGACCTACGGTTTGATTGATCAGGTGATTCTCAAGCCTGGCCTCCCCGAAATTCAAGTGCCCCCCATGACTGCAATTGAGTGAGGTCTTCATGCCGAAGTATGACTCCCATCTTAAATGTTCGTTCTGCGGTAAGTCCCAGGAACAGGTGCGCAAACTCATTGCGGGCCCCGGCGTTTATATCTGTGATGAATGTGTCGAGTTGTGTAACGAAATTCTTGATGAAGAGTTAATTGATTCTTCTGGCCCCGTAGCACAGCCCGTCACACATCCAGACGAACACCCGCCGAAGCGGCGATCGCCGGCTGAGCGATTGAGCTTCACCCAAATCCCCAAACCGACCGAACTCAAACAATATCTCGACGAACATGTGGTCGGCCAAGACGAAGCCAAAAAAATTCTCTCCGTCGCGGTCTATAACCATTACAAGCGCTTGAGTTTTACCAACCAACGCCCTGGTAGTCTCAAGCATTCTGGAGAAGACATTGTCGAGCTGCAAAAGTCTAACATCCTCCTCATTGGTCCAACGGGCTCAGGTAAGACCTTGCTGGCCCAGACCCTGGCGAAAGTTCTCGATGTCCCCTTTGCGGTTGCGGATGCCACGACCCTCACCGAAGCGGGCTATGTAGGTGAGGATGTAGAGAATATCCTCTTGCGTCTGCTCCAAGTGGCGGATCTAGATGTAGAGGAAGCCCAACGGGGCATCATCTACATTGATGAAATTGACAAGATTGCTCGCAAGAGCGAGAACCCTTCGATTACCCGTGATGTTTCGGGTGAAGGTGTCCAACAAGCTCTGTTAAAAATGCTGGAGGGCACAATTGCTAACGTTCCTCCTCAGGGCGGCCGTAAGCATCCTTACCAAGACTGCATCCAAATTGATACCAGCAATATTCTCTTTATCTGTGGTGGGGCCTTTGTGGGGCTCGACAAGGTGATCGAGCGGCGGGTGGGCAAGAAGTCTATGGGTTTTGTCCGCGCTGGTGAGAGCCAATCGAAGGAGCAACGCACGGCGGATATTCTGCTGCAACTGGAGCCGGGGGATCTGGTGAAGTTTGGGCTAATCCCTGAGTTTATCGGTCGAGTTCCGGTCACAGCCACGCTAAACCCATTGGATGAGGAGACATTGGTGGCTATCCTGACCCAGCCCCGTAATGCGCTGGTGAAGCAGTACCAAAAGCTACTGCGCATGGACAATGTGCAACTAGAGTTCCATGAAGACTCAATTCGGGCGATCGCCCGCGAAGCCTATCGCCGCAAAACGGGGGCCAGGGCATTGCGGGGCATTGTGGAAGAACTGATGCTGGAAGTGATGTATGAGTTGCCCTCCCGTAAAGATGTTAATCGCTGTGTCATTACCCCCGAAATGGTGGAGAAGCGCTCCACTGCTGAGCTACTGATGCATCCTTCAACGCTGTTGAAGCCGGAATCGGCTTAACAGGTACTCCTCTAATGCATAAATCGCAAGACGATCGCCCCTTTTTGTCAAGACTTATGGAGTTTTTGGTAGCTTGAGCTACAGAATTCTTAGAATGTTACAGATGAACAAAGACAAGTCTGTATCCTCTATGACATTGCTGACCCCCCAAGATGTTAGAGCCAAACTGGAGCAGCGCCATTCGCTCCGCAATGCAGAACTCAGTTGCATTGATCTGCAAAATAGCATGCTCGATCGTGGTCAATTCGCCCAGGCCTATCTGAGAGCCGCTAATCTTACTGGCGCATCCTGCCGAGAGAGTCATTTCCAGCAAGCCACCCTCTCCAAAGCCATTTTGGCAACGGCAGACCTGACTGGGGCAACCTTAACCGAAGCAACGTTGAATTTGGCGAACCTGACCCGCGCTTGCTTAGAGTCTACCCATGCCGAGCGAGCCAGCTTCAACAGCGCAGTGCTAGATGGCACAATGTTCCGCAGAGCGGATCTAACCCAGGCAGAACTGAGCCAAGTGCAGGGTAAAGTCTGCGACTTTACGGATGCCCAACTGATTCAGGCACGTCTTGGGGCCGCCAATTTGCCCCAAAGTTGCTTTAATGGCGCATCTTTAAGCAACACCAATCTGGAGAGCGCCATCTTAACGGATACCCAATGGCACAGCGCCAATCTAGAATGGGCGAATTTCTGTCGCGCGGATCTAACCGGTGCAGACTTTCACGCTGCGGATTTGATTGCCTGCAACTTCCGGGCAACCAATCTTAGTCTGGCGCAATTGGTCAGTACTGAAGCGGTTGAAGCGGATTTTACCCAAGCCATCTTACTCGAGACGAATTTAAGCTATAGTGATTGCTTTAGCGCCACCTTCGAGGGGGCGGCTTTCACTCAGGTCAAGCTGATCCAGACGAATCTCCAGCAGGCTAACTTAGAAGGCACGGTCTGGGAACAGGTCGAGTTTGACCATACCCAGGTGCAAGGCGCATTGTTTACCGATGCCCAAGGCCTAACCGAAAGCCAAAAAGCTTGGTTGCGATCGCACGGTGCGCTCAATGTTCCCCGCTAGGGAAATGATTAATTAACCTGAATTCTGGATAAGCGCAGCGATCGCATTCCTCAAAACCTCCCGTTGAGGGCAGGATGGTTTTATTTAGAGAAAGAAAAATGAAAATCTGACGATTATTTGTGTAGGGGTCAGGAAACCTGACCCAGCAACCCCCTTGAAACACCTGGGATGAGTCTCTTGAACGAGCACAGGGCAGGGAAACCCAGCCCCTACAGAAGCTCGATAATTTTCTCTGGGAAAAGGACCAAACTGGTGTCACAGCGCTTTCGAGATGATAAGCATGGCTTTATTCAAGCTATTGATGCAAAAATAGCAATCGGGCGATCGCTCATGCAGTCTACCCAATATTCCTAATGAGCAGAGTGCAGCGTATCCACAATTTATCGAGTCTGCGCCAGAAATTGGCATTAATGCCAGGATGGTCAACCGAAGTCGTGATTGATGCCCCATTGCACTGGGTGTGGGAACAGGCAACCGATTTCGTGGGCTATTCCGAGTGGAATCCGTTTGTTCTAGACGCTGAGGCTGAGTTTGAAGTCGGCAAAAAAATTCGCTTTTTAGAAAACCTCAAACAATTTGGTCAACATTGGATTACAGCTAAATTTTTAGAAATTAATCCGCCGCATGGTTTTGTTTGGCAAGGTCATTTTGTGGCACCATGGCTCTTTACCGTGCGCCATTCGTTTCAACTTGAAGCAATTAACAATGCGCAAACTCGCTTTAAGCAAATTCATGACAATGCTGGAATGTTTGTGCCTTTTTTAGCCCTCCGGGGTATCTACTGTGTCAGCCACCAGGGTTATCTTGATTTCGACCAGGCCCTCAAAGTTCATTGTGAAACCTCATACCAGATCTGCCAAGTAGACCCCAAATAAAGCTGGGATGAGGACTTGTCGTTCACGTAGCGTCCCGGAGGGATAACCTGGCCTTCAGACTTCGACAGTTCGGCAAGCACACCGCAAGCTCAGTCTTCTCTTGTCTTCTGGGTGTGTACAATCAGGATTTGGTGTCACTAGAGAAGAACTAGAAAACTTATCAGTATTTTTGAGGTAAAGAGAGAGGATTATATGCGTGGTAATGCTAATCTTAGTAAAATATCTAGAACGTCAAAAAAGATGTTTAGTGAGCAGGTTTTCCCAAAGCATCATTCGCCGGATTAAATGCTATGTCCCTATTAACGCCAGATGAAGTCCTCCTCCACGTTGCTCAGGGCAAATCGCTGCAAAGTGCAGAACTGAGTCGGCTTAACTTAGCCAATCAGACGCTTGAGGGGGGAGATTTTTCCCAAGCCTATTTACGTGGTGGCAAGTTTACTGGCGCAACCTGCAGGAGCACCAATTTCACTAAGGCAACCCTCTATTTCGCCAATTTTACGGAGGCGAATGTTGTGGGAGTGAATTTCACTCAGGCTGAGCTGAATAGTTCTATTTGTAATGGCGCGAATTTCAGTGGTGCCATCTGTGTCAAGAGCAAGTTTTACAGTGCGAGTCTGAATTATATTAATGCTCGGGGTGCTGATTTCTCCCAGGCCGATTTACGCGAGAGTTGTGCTCCCCATGCTGATTTTTCTGAGGTAAAGGGCGATCGTGCCCATTTTGGCCGATCAAAATTCACCGAAGCAACGTTTAGTGCCGGTTCATTTCGTCAAACACAGTTTGTACAAGCCCAGCTAGAAGAAACCCAATGGCAGGGTGCAACGTTGGATAAAGCCAATTTCCAAGATGCCAGTTTGAGAAATGCCCAGTTCCATCAGGCTCAATTGATCGAAGCCAATTTTGGTTATACCCATTTAGAGAGTATTAGCTTTTTGCAAGCCGAGCTTTTAGAAGCAAAATTTATCAATACGGTGCTAACGGCGATCGATTTCTCTCAAGCCTCGCTCTATGATTCAGACTTTGAGGGCGCACACTTGATTAAAGTCAATCTGGAGCAAGCCAACTTAACCAATGTCAATTTTGAAAATACCCATTGGCAGGAGACGGATTTTGTGAACTGCAACGTTACCGGGGCAACGTTTACCGATGCTGAGGGGTTAACCGCTGAGCAGAAGCAATGGCTGCGGCAAAACGGGGCAACAAATGTGCCGGATTAGTCTATTCTTCAGAACTAATTGATTATCCAGGGCGGGCAAAATGCCCACGCTACGGGATAGTAAAACGAAAAACCGTAGCGCAGGCGGTCAGTGAGCTTGTCGAATCTGCGTCTCGCCTGCCACTGCTCCACATCTTTCTGGCACATTTTTTCTTGACATCCGCTTAAAATTGCGCCAACATCTCACTCAAAATGGTTTTAGGCACTGCGCCAACCACTTGCCGCTGGAGCTGCTGTGCTCCGTCCAGAAAGATCAGGTGGGGAATACCCGTGACCTGATAGGTCGAAACTTGGTCTGACCATTCGGGCTGGTCAATGTTGAGCAGGACAAAATTAATACGATCGCCATATTTCTGCTCTAAGGACTGAATCGCTGGGGCCATGCTCTGACAGGTTGTACACCAATCCGCATAGAACTCAATTAATGTCGGTTTTCCATTAGCCATAGCCTCCGAGTAAGGCACTGCGGTACGAGCCAAAGCCCGCAGGGTTGCAAGGCCGGTTAAAGAACTCGCCTGAGTCGTCGGTAGGTTCAGGAGCCAACTTCCTATCACCAAGCACAGCAGACAGAAAAATTTAGCCAGTCTTAATACCATTGCTCTCCCCATCATCAACGGAAATAATAGGCCAGGAAAATATGACCCAGGAGCATTACAAAAAAGATACAGACCAGAATAATATGGGTTGCTAACCAGAGCGATCGCAAATTCCGAATTAACGGACCCTTATAAAGGAATGGAATGCCGCGACCACTGCCATCCGCAGGCATCCAGCCAAAGTAGCGACGGGGTGACTCCAAAATACCCGTTTCCGCCACAACCCCCACCAACGCAGAAAGGGTGACACCAAAGAACACCCACAAAAACACAGCATTATAGTTGAGACCTTGAACGCCAACCGTATGCACCAAGGTAGTTCCTAGGAGTGCAACTCCCAAAAAGATATGGAGGGCCCGCCATAAATTCATGGAACCCGGAATCTTGATTTTAACCCACCATCCCCGGCCACGCTTGCGGGCAGTAAATACCATTTCGAAAATCACAAAAACCAACGAGAGATAGCCCGTGATTTGTTTATAGATTTCGCTTTGGAAAATGGCATGAATTTCAAAGTGGTCTTGCCGCAATATAGCAATGTAATACGGGCTAAACACAAAGGGCAATAGGAGAAGCGCGGTCAGTAGCGTCAGGAAGATTAGCGTTGAGAATTTGAGTTTCATAGCATTTGAGCCAGAAAAGAGGAAGCAGTTTTGCTCCCTCTTTCCATTGCAACTTAACAGTTAGCGGTTAGGACTCCTCAAGGGGGATGTTGATGATAATGCCGCCCATCACTTCACCCATCTCAAACTGCTTATCGGGGTAGCGCTCAAGGTGAATCGGGTGAGTGTTATGACAAGTCACACAGGCTTCAACAACAGCCTTATCAGGATAGAGTGCGGAGAAGTACTTCTGACCGCCCACTTCTTGATAGCCTTTATACGGCTCGCCCGACTCATTGACCGCTGCCATTGCTTCTTTCTCGAAGTCACTCTTCGGCTCATGGCTGTCGTTAATGTACCAGGTAGAAATCAAACCATAGGTAAAGGCCCCATCCGCCATTTCATTGGCAATTTCATAGCCCAAACGGAACATCTGAGCCGGCAAGGGAATGCCATCGGTGTTTTGCCAACCTTCGGTTGCTTCAATTGCGAGCACCCCTTTCTCGTTATCCTTCCCCTCCAAGGTTTGGGAGCGGTTGACCACATGCTTGGTGTAAGCAGTACGGTCAGCAGCAAGGGCAGTGTGGATATAGTCCGTAACCAGTTCTGGTTGAATGCCAACGGTTGCGTCAGCATCGGCTTTGGGTGCGCCGCCGCTACAGGCAACCGCAGTGATGCAAATCGCTGCAGCCAAGATATAGAGCGCAAGGACTCGTAAGCGAATCCACTGGAGCCAATGGCGAATCGTTTGTAACATGATGTCAGGTTCTCCTCAAGATAGAAAATTAGAATAGAAACTATTCAGACGCTGGAGGTTCATTGCCGCCGGAACGCCGTTTTTCAAACGCACGCACCAGGTCAAATGACTCTAGCTTTTGGCTAGGGGGATGGTCGAAATTGGCTTCGACCAGGGCATCGTCAAAAATGCTGTTGTAGGAATGCTCTAAACCATGACAATTCATACAGACGTCTTTGACCATGCGATCGCGAGGGAGCAACGTATAGGTATTGTTGTGGTTAACAAATACAACGTCGGTTTCTCCCAAGGTTTGGCGGGGTAGATGACAGGTTGCGCAGGTCACAGATGCGGTATCTGGACGGGGCAATTCACCCGCATTGGCAAATAAATCGGCGTGGGGCGAGTTGGGGTAGTTGCGGGTGTGAGCGTCATCATGACAGGTGGTGCAAGCATCGACCGCTGCCGTATGGGTGTTCACCGCATGCACGTCATGACAGGTGTTGCAATTCATTACCGTGTCACGGGCATCCGGGTGCATGGGAATGCGTGCCATTGCCGGGGTTAAAGGGGAGAGGCCTTCCTGGAGGCGAATGCCATGCTTGCCCAGTAAAAACGTCTCGGTTTCCGATTCATGGCAGGTTTGGCAGCTCTCATAGGTGGGCTTGCTGATCAAGTCCTTGGTCTCTTTATCTTGATGACAACTGGAACAATTCACCTCAGAAACCGCATGCAAGCTGCCCTGCCATTGCTGGGTGACTTCATCAAGACGATCCTGGCTGACAGCAGTTGCGCTGCCAATACTCCAGAACCAGAGCGCAAGCCCCAAGCTCAAGGTCACGAGGAAACGCTTCATGACTTGCCCTCCAGGAATTCATCGCTAAGGTCTGCCTCGGGGGCTGCCTCCAGGGTGGGGGCGATCGCCAGTTTCGGCACCTCCGGTTGGGGCAGCATAAAGGGCTGATCTAAATTCGAGGCTAGAAATCCAGTTGAAATGGAACGGTGGTCATGGAAGTTATGACAACCCGCCGTCCAACACCCCTCCCGAGTAAAGCCATCGTGACTGGCCAGCTCACCATTGATAATGCCTTCGTGACACCCCATACAGAGGTCAGGATGCAGATGAACCCCCCGACTAAAGATATGGACATGCTCGTTATGGCAAGCCGTGCAGGTCAATGCATCCACCTCTTCTAACTGCTCAGCCCAGCGTGGGTCACGGAATTTCTTGACTCCGTGCTTATCCTCCGCCAGTTCGGCTTCATGGCAACGATTGCAATTATCATTGCTGACGGGCTTAAAGCCCTCATGGCAAGCACGACAAGACACTTCAAAAAGATGATGTCCCTTTGACGTTTCTCCAGGCAGAAAAATCTGCTTTTGATCCATGGCAAAGGCTGCTCCGAACCAAGTAAGGAGGAGTACAACCAAAAGAATCAAGGCGCTCTTCATACTGAAGAGGTCACGGAGTTTAGATCTGCTCTTCTTCATCCCTGCTTTTGCTCACTACCGTTCGCTCTAGAGGAAAACCAAGAGCAACGTCACAATCCCGACGCCCAAATAGAGACCCATCACCAACAACCAATTGATCGAGGCTTCTGGTGCTTCGGGCATGGGTTGGGGGACGGGTGGAGTCGCTGTAGCCGTAGAGGCAGGGGTCGGGCTCTCTAGCGCCACCGTTTCACTGGAATAGTCCGCGCCTGAGAGCATGAGATCAGTAATTGCACCATAGGCATCGACCCAAGCCTGCTTTACCTCAGGGGTCCATTCCTCTTTGAGGTATTGCTCAAAGGTGGTGAGAATCGCCCCACCCACTAAGGGGTAATGCTCTGGCAAAGCACCATACTTAACATGGCGAGCGCCAAGCCCTTTCAATGCACCAGTGAGTACATCGGGAGCACGGAGATTCTCAACTACGAGCACTAAAGATGATAATAGCTTCTTCTTCTGCGACGCCATATCTGTCCCGGCAAACAGTGGGGCGGCCTCAGGATTAGCGGTAAATAAATTATCATAAAAGCTGGTGACAAATGCATCGGCATTGGGCTTAATTTTTTCGAAACTTTGCTCTAAAAGTTCAACATTTAACGACATTTCTCAGGGTTCTCCTCCGAATTTCATAGAAGTGTGAGTAACCGGCTTGGTAATGATCTCAGGCAGGCTAAGCTAGCTAAGCCAAACTTAAATGGCTCAACAGATCTATCTCTCACCAAGTCTTCCAAAGATTACTTAGTGAATTCAAAAAACATGTTGCTCACGGCTTCACTAAAGCCTCGCTCATATATAAGCTGTTTGATTAGGGATTTTCGTATTTCTGGCTACAAAAAAATAGCGAATATGTTTTTTTTGCATCTTGATATGCACCGTAAGCAACTGCAATTTATTCTCATTATGTATAGGGTCTTGATATGCACCATTAGCAACTGCAATTTATTCTCATTTACTGGGAAATAGGAACACACTACCGAAACCGTTTCAATGGCTTGTTAACAGTCAAAAAAAATTATCACAGATACACAACTGTCGCAGTAGAAACCTTATATTTTGGAGCCCCAAATGCGATTTATTCTCATTTATTGTCAGTTACGGTATATCATTACCTAACGTCAGAAACTTTGCAGAACCAGTAATACAGCGTCCGACTCGCACAATAGGAGTAGGGGCTATAAACTTGCCATAGGGCTCGTTGGCAATCTCACTGAACGGCCTCTGAAGTGAACGGTTAAAACCATGGCGATGGAGTCGCAAGATACGTTATGGGGTTAGGAGTCTAGCTCATTGGTAAGCAAGGAGCATAAAATGGCTTCAGACCGTTTGGTGGGTCGCGTAACGGTCTTGTGACCTGTGTTGATGGTGAATGGGCTTATTGCCACAAGAGAGTGATTGAAGCTGTAAGATTGAATACTTTTCACCACCCAATCTCCTGTAAGATACAGGATGTTCTATTTTTTAGTATCTTTCAATACAAATAGGTGGTTATGGCAGATAATATGAAGGCGCTTGGGGATGCAATGACATTATTAATGTCGGTGACACCCGCAACCCCTTTGGGACAGCTATTAAATTTGTGTTTGGCGACCAAAGCAGACTTGGGCGAAGATAAAGCTGCTCGAAAGTTGGCCGATCGCTTCCTCGAAGACCCCACAAAGATCGCCTATTGGTCGATGGATGTGATCGGGGATGATGCCAACTACACGCCCGAAGAATGGGCGGCTTTTGGCTTGATGAAGCTAGATAATCCTGACGCGTTTATTGCGCAGCTTAAATCTGAGCTTGAAGGGTTAGATTTGGGTTGAGCCCCGAGTGATATCAATGCGTCATGATGGGGCGGCGCCACCCCCAACATGTCTTACTACAGCTCATCTGCGCCCTCTAGCATAATTTGCATCACGGCTTGGAAGGTATCGGTCCAAGCCTTTTCAACTTCGGGGTGCCAATCATCCGGGATATATTTCGGAAATGTTGCCAAGAGTGCATCACCGACCATGGGGTAATATTGCGCCACCACACCATAGGTTTTGTGTCTTGCCCCCAGTTTTTGCAGCACGGGTCGAAGTGCTTCTGGCTCCTGAAGATTGTCCACTAAAAGCACCAGGCTCTCCAGCAGCTTTTGGTGCATTTTGTCCATATTGGTATTTTTGAAGAGCGATCGCACTTTGGGGTTTTCTTGAAATAATGTTTCATAGAAACTGGCAACAAAGTCATTGGCATAGGGCTTAATTTTTTCAAAGCTCTGACTCACTAATTCAATTTGGGAGGAGCCTTGATGGAGTGGTTCAATCCTAGGGGAGATAATGGCAGCGGGTAAGGTTTGGGGGGGGCGTTCGATCGCCAGATTCTTATTAACACTAATATCGCTGGGTTCAATCGGCTCAATGCCATGTTGACTTAAGGTGAGCCAAATCTGTCGATATAAATCACTACGGAGATCATCAATTCGCAAGGGATCATTGGTCCAAATTCTGAGATTATAGATGACGGATTGGCTTAAGCTGCTAATTTCCACCTTGGCCGTCAAGCTTGTAAGAACATTAGTATTTGCTTGCACACTACTGAGTAAAATCGGGATGACGGTCTCTGGGGCATGCTCACAGGGGATCGGGATTTTCAGGCCGAAGCGGGCACGACGACTCTGGCGTGTGTAAGAGGTGAGAACATTGGTAAAGAAAATCTGGTTGGGCACGACAATCTCCACCTCATCATTGGTTTTAATGGTGGTGGCACGCAGACTAATGTCTTCAACCCGGCCCATTTGTCCTTCAATTTCAATAATGTCGCCGGGGTGGAGCGATCGCTCAAACAGTAGCACAATGCCACTGAGAAAGTTAATCACAATATCCTTTAAGCCAAAGCCAATCCCCACCGCCAGACCGCCAGAGACGGCCGCGATCGCAGTGGAATCTAAATTGAGTTCATTGAACGCCAGAAATAGGCCCAGTCCAATCAAAAAGTAACGGAATAAGATCAGAGCCGCATCCAACGCCCCTTCATCCATTTGCATCTGTCGCAATAACAGCTTACGGAGTAATTTGGCGATACCTTGGACACCCGAAAACCAAAAGTAGAGGCCAATGGAAGCAAAGAATAAACTCCGTAGGGTAATGGGTGTTCCGGCTAGGGTAAACAGTTGGGTATTACCCAGCAGACTGAGATCCGTGAGTAGCGCGAGGAACGCCAAGACCACAGAGCAGAGAAAGAGCGGGAATAAAAAGCGGTTCACGAGGACGACATAAATCTCTTTGCCCCCCAACCGTGCGATCGCCCAGGCAGCGATACGATACAGCAAAAAAAGCCCCAACAGGGGCAGTCCAAAGGTTTGTAAGAGCGTGGCGGAGAACCAACCGAGCTGATTTACCCCTTGGGTCAACAGCCAAACGAAGAGCCAACCCAAGCTAGGGAAGAGCAGAAATTGCAGAATCGTGCTCAGCAAATTCGCCCATTGCTGAAAGCTCAATGCCAATTGCTGGATGCTCGGCCCGCTCCAGAGCTTTGGCGGTGATGTTCGGGTCATAATGACAGGTTCTCCCCTAGCGAATAATGGTCTTCAACCAACGATTGAGGTAATCGGCGACGAGCCAAGCGCCTCCCAGGACGAGACCAAACGCCAGGAACTGAACCAATACCGCCCGGCGTTGCAGTAAGCCGATGAGGGTGTGCAGGAGATTGAGCAGATACTCTGTATTGTTTTTTACATCAACCAAAACCACTGCTTGCACTTCATCACTGGCCGCTGAGGTGGAAACCACAATCTGCTCATCTGCTGGTGGATGGTTAATCCGGGTGATAAATTGCTGGGCGGCGATCTCTGGCTCGACCACCCCCTGCATCACTTGTTTGTAGAGCCGATCGCCATAAAAACGCAGCCGATCCAAACGGTAGGTTTCCGAGATCGGGAAGGCGACCGCTGATTTTACATTCTCGGCAAAGGCATAAATAATCGGTAACAACCGCTCATCAATAAATGTAGCTGGATTAACGGGGATCACGGTATGTTCTTTACCCGAGATCAGGGCAAGTTGCTGCTCAGGTTGCGTGATAAATTGGGCAAATTCTAGGGCGAGCTTTTTCTTCTGTGGGGTGGCGTAGGGATTGATAATTAGCGTATCGGTTTCCACATAGGGGGAGGGTTGACCCGCTGAAGATTTCGGCAGCGGAGCGATCGCCAAATCAGATTTGAGAACCGCTTGGAGCGGAACAAACTCAAAAGTCCAACAGGGAAAATACGCCACTTGGCCAGTGGCGAAGAGATCGTAGAGAACCTCCGGACGATGATCAATATAAACCGTGGGATATTGCTGCGCCTCCCTTAACCAGTTCCACCAGCGCACCAAACTCTCTGGGTCGAGCACAAATTCATTCGCTCCATTAAAGAAATGCCCCCCCAATGCGCCAATGCCCCACATGCCTTTGAGAAATCCGGCTTCAAGGGCAGTGGTGATGCCATTGCGGCTCTGGGCCAACCAGTCTGATAATGTTGCGGGCGGTGCATCCGTCAATGCACGATTGTAGCAGAGGGCCATGGTTTGAAAGGCAACCGGAAGGCCATACAAATGGCCGTCTAAACCCTGTAAAGAAAGCAGCGATTTTGGCGACAGGTCGTTGGTTTCTAGGATCTGGTTATCAATGTACACATCTAGATTTTCAGCAAGTCCGGCAGCAATTAAGGCGGGGAGATCCCGTTCGGTCATAATCACCGCATCGGGGCCCAAACCTTGAGCTGCCCGCTGCAAAAAAGCTGGTGTTAAGGCGCTAAACCCATAGCCTGTATGAATAATATTTGTGTTGGGATGAACTGCTTCATAGTTTCTGACGATGACCTCCACATCTTGATTGGGAAAAAACGACCAGATCGTGAGTGTACTTTTACCCGAGCTCCAAAGACTCAAGCGACCCCCAAACGGCGTACAAGCAGTGAGACAGCAGAAAACGATTAAAATCAGCGCCACGCCCAGTCGCTGTAAGCTGCTTTTCATACCGCATCCCTTCAACTCACGACGGCTGATTATAGCATTGGTGAAGATTAGGGGCTGTCATTACTGAGATGCTCAAGTCTGAATTACCGTAACGGTTACAGTCCCTAACCTATTTTGTTGGGTCGGGCGTGTTATCACTCGTCTGTCAAGCCTTTGAGATTAATGGATGACACGCCCTAGGCTGATCGCCGCAGTGCCTGGATTTTTCGTTCACCCTGGTGGATAAAATGCTGGTTTTTCTTGTATTGAAAGGGGACAAATCCCTTGATTTTAATAATCATGGTTTCCAAAGTTTCGCAGGCTTGGGCAAACTGTTTTTGGTCTTCTTGAATTGCCGCCAAAATCAAATAGCCTTGGGGGTTACTCCAACTTTTGAGGTGGTGCTGGAGATGGGTGGCAGCGGCATCCAGCTCACCCGCTTGCGCTAGAGTTTCGCCATAGGCGAGAGACGCTTCGCCGTAGGAAAATTCAGGATCAACTTGAATGAGCTGGTGGAGATGAGCTTTTGCCGCTGCATAGTCCTGGCGATCGCGGGCCGCACAGGCCGCGCCCCAAAGCGCTTTGACATTCTTTGGTTCTTGCTCTAATGCTTGCTGATAGGCCTCGGCTGCCCGTTCCGTTTCCCCCAGATCGTAGAGAATATTGCCGAGCTTAATGTATTGGTGAGCTTTGCCAATATTCTTAACTTCGGCTTCTGCTTGCCAGAGCTGATCGCGCAGCTTGCGCTGATTCTGAATCCCCAGCTTGCCCACAAATTGGGGGTTACGGGGTAGCCAGACGATGAAGAAGTACATCAATGCGCCGATGACGTTGAGGAAGATCAAAATCCATACCCATTGGCGATCGCCCGCCCCACCTGTGCGGAGGCATTCATAGAGCATCCAAATCCAGAAGACGGTTCCCAGCACGCCAAGGAGGCCAAAGGAACTCAGGAGCAGCGAGAGCATAGTGTTTTCTGGTGATAACAGCAATCCGCCGCCATTTTAAACCAAAACCTGAGCGGGACAATCATTCAAGCATCTTGGAACTGCTGGGCATAGAACTGGGCATAACGCCCATTCTGGGCTAGCAGTTGGGCGTGGGTTCCCGACTCCAAAATCTGGCCCTGCTCCAGGACAAACAGGCGATCGGCCTGGCGCACGGTGGCGAGGCGATGGGCAATCACAAAGACGGTGCGATCGCGCATAATCCGCTCTAGGGCTTCTTGCACCAGAGCTTCCGATTCTGAATCCAAAGCCGAGGTCGCCTCATCCAAAATCAGGATTTGGGGATTGAGAAAAATGGCTCGGGCGATCGCAATTCGTTGTCGCTGTCCCCCCGAGAGCTTTATGCCCCGTTCGCCCACATAGGTGCCGTAGCCCTGGCTAAACTGGCTAATAAACTGATGGGCATTGGCGATCTGCGCCGCTCGCTCCACGGCCGCCTGGTCAAAGGTCGCTTGACCAAAGGCAATATTGGCGGCGATCGTCCCGGAAAAGAGCGTCGTGTCCTGGGGCACAATGCCGATCTGTTGGCGCAGACTCTGGAGGGTCACGGTTTGAATATTCACACCATCGATCCAAATCTCGCCGGCCAGAGGATCATAGAAGCGGGGCAACAAATTGACTAATGTGCTTTTGCCCGCACCAGAATGGCCCACCAGGGCAATCAGCTCGCCCGGCTGTACCTGGAAGCTAAGATCTTTGAGCACCAACTGGGCAGGGTCATAGCCAAAAGTAACGTTACGAAACTCGACTTTACCGGAAATGGCAGGCAGGGCGATCGCACCGGGCGCATCAAACACGCTCGGTTGCCGCGTCATCAGCTCAAAGACGCGATCGATCGAGGCTTGGGTTTGTTTGAACTCGTTGTAGTTTTGGGTCGTGAGGCTAATCGGGTCAATCAGCAAGCCGACAGCGGCAAAATAACTAATAAACTGGCTGCCTGTGAGGTTGCCCTGGGCAATCTGCCACGCACCCAAGAAGAAGATAAAGATCACGCTCATGGCATACAAGAAGCCCACGATTACAATTTGAAACGCCTTGATTCGCTCGGCGGTGTAACGGGCGCGGCGATTGGCTTCGGCCTGCTGGCTAAACTGTTTCAGGGTATAGTCTTCGGCAGCGAAGGCCCGCACCAGGCGAATGCCCCCAAAATATTCAATCAGCAGCGAGGAGAGATCAGCAATCCGGTTTTGGCTGCGCCGGGAATATTGCAGCAATCGCTCGCCAAAGGTGCCAATCATAATTGCCATCAAGGGTCCCAGCACCAGCGCACTCAGGGTCAATTGCCAGTTAATCGCCACCATCATCCCGAGCACGACAATCAGTTGCAGCACACAGGGTACAAACTGATGAAAAAGCTTATGGACAAACTCACCGATGCGATCGACATCTTCGGTGAGGCGATAGGCCAGATCGCCGGTCTGCGTGGTTTCAAAATAGCTCAGGCTCAGGCGCTGCACATGGGCATAGGTGCGTTGGCGAATGTCTAGGGTGATCTGCAAGGCGGCCTTGGCCATCAATGTGTCTTGCACATATTGCGCCAGCTTGTGCAGCACAAACACCCCCGCCGAGAACCCCGCCACCTGGCCGCTGCGCCGCACATCCCCTGAACCAACAGATTCGGCCATCCATTCGGCCAGTTTAATCAACACGGGCCAGCCTGCAGTGAAGCAGAGGGTGGCCACTAAAGCGGTGGCGATCGTCGTGGTTTGAGCCCGGATGTAGGGCAAGATAGACCAGTAGTGAGGACGCTGAGTCAAGGGTCATGCGGGGTCGGGGGCGATCGCTATCATACAGTGCCGATCGCCGCTCTCTGATTTGACTGGGTTAACGCAGCCCAGAAACAACGGTTGCATGGGTGGCCAAAACCCTGAACCCACCCCGGTCATCGCTGCGCGAGACCGCCCCTCCCAAGAGGGGATGTTGTGTTTTGAAATTAATGCATTGAAGTCAAGCCGCTACAATGAGACTAATGACATCTGCATAAATCATGACTACTGTTTTGGCGATCGAATCGACAATATCCACTTTTGGGGAACTGCGCGATCGCTTGGGTTTACAACGGGCGGAGACAGATGATTTTTTCTCAGAATGGCAGACTGTAACTATCGATCTGAATGAAGACTTAAAGCACTTTCTCAAGCAACTGCAACAGCGCTATATCTACTACTATGAGGCGGGTTTGCTCACCGAAGGTACGGTATTATTGTCGATTGTTGCGCCGCTGCTCGAACGTTTAGGATTTCATGAGCCGCCTTTTTTTGTTCGTTCCGAAGTGCCGGTGCAGATTGAGGTGAGCGATCGCGATGAGCTTTATCGGGGACGAATGGATGTGTTGATTGTTCGAGAACAGTTTTGGGTATTGACCGTTGAGGCCAAGCGAGCCAAGTTTGCCGCCGATTTAGCCCTGCCCCAATGTTTGGCCTATATGGCGGCTGCACCGGAGCAACCGAGCTTTGGCATGGTGACGAATGGTAGTGATTTTATTTTCTGTAAGCTAGAAGAGGAGCATTATGACTTGTCGGAACCCTTTTCGTTGTTGTCGCGGCACGATCGTCTGGCTGAGGTGGCGGGGATTTTGTTGGGGGTGAAGGGGGAAATGGATGATTCAAAAAACATTATTGAGCAAGAAAACCCGTAGCGCAGGCGTCTCGCCTGCCAGGGTTAAGATATCAAAGGTAGAATACTTATATTTGCGTAGCTCGTTTAAAACAGTTTCATAATCTCTTTCAGAGACAAGTAAATCCCCATTCCAGAACTAATACAGATGGCGATTGTTCCGTCCCAATCGAGATCGTCTTGCAATTCTTCTTGAGAAATTACTTTGGCTAAGACTTTAAAGAGAGCGATCGCCCCGCCGAGAGCAAACCCCGCAGCAATGAACGCTTGCTCATTCGGTGGACTTTCACCCCGTCGTTTTCGTACCAACGGTGCGGTAATCATCGCCAGACTCATCCCTCCTAGCCAAACATACAAAAAATTTATATCCATCCTCAGCCTTACGATACTTTGGGACTGATGAGAGTAATGTAGCAGCCATAGGATAAACCTATAACACTGCCGACAATTGCACCAGGGATCTGAGCCACCATACCACCGAGCGCTGCTCCACCTGCAATGACTACAGCAAGGCGATCGGCTTTATTCCAGAAAGCAACTCCCAGATCACTTTCTTGAGTCGTGTCAAAGAACTCATCAGCAGAATCATCGAGTATTACTCCATCAGTAGTGACTAAAGCAAAATACTCAGCCCTATTCCAACTGTCTATCGCCCAAGCGCTTTCATGAATTACATTGATAGCATCATTAACTTCAATGTCAAGGTTTTCGTCAGTAGGCTTGAAGAAAGCTAACTGGTTTTCACCCTCAAGGTTAAGGTTATCGAAATTTCGAGTATTCGATCTTGAGGATGTAATGTCACTTATTAGTTCTTCTAAATCTGAAAGAAGTAGGCTCGATTCAAGAACAAATGTTTGCATATGGCGATAATTCTCACCTTTGAATCGAGCCTTCCTTCTTCTGAACATTATTTTTCGGAGCATCGTTCCCCCTCTCGGGTGGACTCAAGCCATACGTAGGTTTCATGATTGCTACGATTCTAACAGCGTTGGCTGAGTTGGGCTCAGCCAAGTTGTGTGAGTATTCGGACAGAAACTACATCTCATGTCATGGCTCTGCCGTGACATGGGAAAGCTGTAGCTCTGCCGCCTGTACAGCGAGGGACTAACATTTAGGTAAACTCAGATTCTGACACCGAAAACCCCCATGCTCACCCTCTCACTTCCCCCCGATCTAGCAGCCCCACTCCAGGAAGAAGCCCAACGACAAGGCACAACCCCCGAATTGTTGGCACTCGATTACCTTCGGCAAAGATTTGCCCCCGAACCCATTGTTGAAGCGTCGAGCAGTGAGGATGCGACCCTTGCAGACTTTCTAGCGGGTTATATTGGCACTGTGGCGGGTTCAAGCGAAGCTTACTCAGAGAATTGTGGTCAAAATTTTACTGACGGTTTGGCTGAGAAGCAGACACGAGGTCATCTGTGAATCTAACCGATACCGGCCCACTCGTCGCACTCATCAATCAAAATGACCCGAATCACGCAGCTTGCGTTACTGCAATAGGGCGTTTGCCTAACGCACCACTGCTGACCACCTGGCCTTGTTTTACTGAGGCAATGTACCTTCTCTTTAGAGCTGGGGGCTTCCCTGCGCAATCTGCTCTGTGGCGATTGCGCTCAACAGGCCGATTGCAACTGCATCCGCTCACCGATACTGAAATCGATAGGATGATGGTCCTAATGGAAACCTATAGTGATCGACCGATGGATTTAGCAGATGCATCAATTGTTGCTGCGGCCGAACATCTAGAAATTCGGCGCTTATTTACCCTAGATCGTGATTTCTACATTTATCGTTTAACCGATGGTTCAACCTTAGAGGTGGTGCCATAATCCTTGAGCGAACAATGGTATTTTGCCTTTAACCCGCAATCGCCGCCACTTTTTCCTCCGATTGCGCTTGCTGCACCTTCAACTCCTGCTCATGGGCCAAGTAAGCATTTAACTGCGCCTCAATGCCATCCTTGACCAATTGACGATACTCCAAGAAATGCTCGATTTGGGAGCAAATGGTGAGGTAACTTAATACGCCACCCGAATTATAACGAATCATCCAAAACAGATAGGGCCAAAATGTCCAGCGGGTCGAACGGACGACGCCCTGGCTCCAGAGAACAATTAAGCCCGCTTTGACGACCTGCCAATCGAAGGGCTTCTTGATCTTTTTCTCTTTCTTCGGGTAGTTGGCTTGGCCGAGGATCTGGTAACAACGGAAGGTGCGATCCAGAAACTTCTGGGGGTCGTAGAGATTCCAAAACCCCTCGACATATTCACGGGCAATATCTTCAATGGGCCGAGTCGGCACAAAGTTCATTAAGGTCGTTTGGTTAATATCGCTACTGGTGTCGAGCAATCGATCTTCTTTGATCAACCGTTTGGAAAGAGCGGTATCCGGCAGGGCTTGGAGCATACTAAAGAAGGCCAGAGGAATCGCCGTTTTTTCCACAAATTGGACAATGCGATCGCCCGCCCCTTTCTTCTCACCATCAAAGCCAATAATAAATCCAGACATCACCCGAATACCAGAACTTTGAATCTTGTAGATTGACTCACTTAAGGGATCGCGGGTATTTTGGAACTTTTTGGTCACGGCCAGGCTATCTTCATCCGGGGTTTCAATGCCGAGGAAAACGGAGCCAAAGTTACAAGACACCATGGCATCCATGAGTTCTTGATCTTGGGCTAAATCCACAGAAGCTTCGGTGTTAAAAGTAAAGGGATAACCTTTTTCTGCCATCCAGGGCTTGAGTTCCGCTAAAAGCCGCTTGACGTTGCGTTTGTTACCAATGAAGTTATCATCCACCATGAAGATCGTGCCACGCCATCCCAGTTCAAAGAGGCGATCGAGTTCCTGGAGCAGTTGAGATGGTTCCTTGGTGCGCGGCTTGCGACCATAGAGCACAATAATGTCGCAAAACTCACATTGAAACGGACAGCCTCGCGAGAATTGCACCGACATCATGGCATAGGCATTCATCTCCAAAAGATCGTAGCGGGGGATGGGCGTAATCGTGACGTCGGGCTTTTCAGTGGCGCGAAACACACCCGATTCTTCACCCCGTTCGATCGCCTCAACAAACATCGGGATGGTGATTTCTCCCTCATCGAGGATTAAATAATCTGCCCCGGCGTCCTGACAGTCATGGGGGGTCGAGGTGGCGTAGGGGCCACCGACGGCAACCTTTTTACCCCGACGCTTTGCTTCCCGAATTTGCGCTAGCATATCTGGTTTCTGGACGATCATGCTGGAGAGGATCACGACTTCCGCCCAGTCCCAATCCGCTTCAGTAATCTCGCTAACAGCGCGATCGACCAGCCGAAATTCCCAATCTTGGGGTAAAATTGCCGCCGCTGTGATCAGACCGAGCGGTGGCACAAAGGCTTTGCGACCAATGAGATTAACCGCTTTTTCAAAGGACCAAAAACTTTTGGGGAACAGGGGATAGATAAGCAGAACGCGCATGATTTAGGATTTAGTATTCGAATTTATTTGTTAAATGAAAGATAAAAAAATTAACGGGCGATTGCCACTGCTACAGCGATATCGTACCAAATTCGCCAAGTAGACCCTAAATAAAACCGGGATGAAGTATGAGTCAAATGATACCAAAAGCGCCAGCGGGTTGAGTGCCACGGCATTACGGTGAATCAAAACCACAAAATTTTTGCACGATCTGTAGATAACGCTTGGGGGCTTCCAACATCGGAAAATGACCCACCTGCGGGATTTCCTGGTAGTCAATCAGCGGATTGAGACAAGCAGCTGGACGGGCGAGGCGAGTGGGAATAATTTGATCCTGTTCCCCGGCAATCAGCAGCGTTGGCATCTGGAGATTGGCAAAATGTCCTGGCATTTCTGTGGCAGCTTGCTCACTCACGATCGTCCGAATCGTTTGGGTTGCCGCCTGGGCATTGGCTAGCAGGTAATCTTCTAGAAACTGCTGGCTGATGGCACTCGGCAGCGGTCGGTAGAGAAACCGCGACATAAACAGATGCTCTGCTAATGGAATCTGGCGGAACCAATCAAATCGGAGTTCGACGACCCGCGCCCCCGCCCAATGGAAGGCCGTAAAGGTAATCGGATTGTAGGTAAAGATGCCGCTACAGGTGAGCAACAGGCGTTCGACCCGCTCGGGGTAACGGCTAGCAAACACGGTGGCGATCGATGCGCCAGTCGAGTGGGCGAGCAGCCAAACCTGACCCAGATTAAACGCCTCTAACAACGCCAGGAGATCCGCTGCATAGTCATCAAGGGTATAGCCAAAATCGCCGGCGGACTCAACCTCAGGCGATCGCCCAAATCCACGCAGGTCGTAGAGTAGGCAGTCAAAATGAGCGGCAAAGTGTTGGGCGATCGCCTGCCAATACCGCGCGGAGCCACCCCAACCATGAAGAAACACCATCACCGGGCGAGCACCCTCGGATTCAGGTTCCGAGCGAATCCATTCGTAATAATGGTTTGCCCCCTGGAGCACTACAGTCGAAGCCTTAGGCATTTGCTTGAAAAAAAGAGTCTAAACCTACTAATCCAGGTTGATGGAAGCTTAGAAAATAAATCGGTAATTCCGTAGTACAGGCGATTGCTGAGCGCCTGTACTGATAGGAGTCGCTGGCGCAGCTTCCCGGAGGGATAGTGCGTCTCACCTGCCAGAAGTTTAAAGCATTCTGCAATGAGTCGGATTAAATTCTTATACCAATCAGTCATGACGGGCCGTCACCCCCAACCATAGGATGATTTTAAAGGTTGCGCGGGCACGGAAACCGTGTCCCTACAATGGATTTCAGAGCCATAGCGAAACCCTGTTAAATTTTAGATGTTGAGTTTTAGGGGGTTTCGCGGGGACTATCCGTTGTGGCTTTACAGTCGATTCGTTGGGACAGGTAGGTCTCTAGCTCATCGGGTTCAATCACACCGGATGCGATCGCCAGCTTCTCCAATACGGCTAACCAACATTGGTAATAGTCCCATTCAGGATCATCAAGGCTGTGGTGGGCTTCCCATTCACCAATGGTTTCGATGAGCGTTTGACGAAAGTCTTCCCACTCATAATGACCCTGCTTGGCAAGGGCAATAGCGACCCCGAAGGCGACCTTTTCCCAATCTCGATCAAAGCGCAGATGGCCATTTTGGCGTGGGGGTGCCTCTTGAGCCGATCCCATCAGGCTCGTCGCCGCAAAATGTTCAAATTTTGTAAACATACAATCAATTGTGGATAAATTGCCGTCTTATACCAAAACACAAAAGTCTGACTACAAGTAAAATCTAGCCATAGATGCCGGACTTCGACTCCGCTCAGCCCTCGCTTGCTGATCTGTAGTCATATTTTCGGGAATCGGTATTACTTAAGCCTGTCCTGCTTAGAGTATTCCTAGTAAAAAAGTGTTCCAGAAATGAGCGGTGTTAGTGGCGGGCAAGATGCCCGCGCTATGGATATTAAGGAGAATAAACCGTAGCGCAGGCGTCCCTCCTGCCTC
>JBCDEB010000012.1:0-70869 GCA_039180005.1 Cyanobacteria bacterium P01_G01_bin.54
ATTATCGACCAGTTCGACGAGAAGAAAGTTGAAGAATCGCGGGCAGTTCACGACATTCTCGGAATTTTCGAACACCTCTTCGATCTTCAGCGGGAGGTGTCGGGGGGCGGGTCCCCTGACAACCGGGTTTGACATCGAGATTTTAGTGTTTTGAGGATTGCGATAGTATTCGCTTAACCGAAACTCAGGTTAATTAGCGCAACCGTTACAGCCCTGGGTGAATATCCCCCCCAACGCCGTGACCCACCCCAGATTGGTATAGTGTCGATCACAACCCCCTTGCGCTGCCGTCATGAACCCACGCCTGAAAAAGTTAGGGAGCTATCTCCATCCCCATTGGTCCACTGTAGCTTTAGGGATTCTGGCCTTACTCATTGTCAATATTGTTGGTGTCTACATTCCCCGTCTGATTGGGGAGAGTATTGATGAGCTGCAATCGGCCAGCCAACTGCGTCCGATCCTGGGCGATGTGTTTTGGATTGGGCTCTGCGCCACCTTGATGTGGGCGTTTCGGATGTTCTCGCGCATCACCATGTTTGGCGTTGGCCGTCAGGTGGAATTTGACCTCAAACAAAAGATCTTTGAACATCTGCTGCGCCTTGAACCCGGCTATTTTGCCACCCATAGCATTGGCGACTTGATTAACCGGGCGACCTCCGACGTAGATAATATTCGCCGTTTGCTAGGCTTTGCGATTTTGAGTTTGGTTAACTCCCTGTTTGTCTATAGCTTAACGCTGCCGTTTATGTTGACGATCAGCGTCAAGCTGACCCTCCTCTCGCTCTTGGTGTATCCCCTGATGTTGGCGGCGGTGCAACTGTTTAGCGATCGCCTCCGTGTGCAACAGGAACAGGTGCAAGAACAGCTCTCAGACTTGAGCCAACTCATTCAAGAAGACATGAGCGGCATTGCCCTGATCAAGATCTATGCCCAGGAATGGAGCGAGCGGCTGGCCTTTGGGGCGCAAAACAAGACCCTACTGACAGCTAATCTGCGCTTGGCCCGCAGCCGCAATCTACTGTTTCCAATTGTGGAGGGCTTGGTTTCGGTTTCACTATTAATCTTGCTCGGACTCGGGGCGCAGGCGATCGCCGCCGGCGAAATTCAGGTGGGGCAATTTGTTGCCCTGCTCATCTATGTGGAGCGCCTGGTCTTTCCCACCGCGCTCTTGGGCTTTACAATCACCGCCTATCAGCGTGGCGAAGTGAGTATTGACCGGATTGAATCGATTCTGACCGTCGAGCCCGAAATCCACAATGCCGAAGCGGCGATCGCCTTGCCCCCGGAACTGGTAGCGGGCAAACTCTCGGCCTACAATCTCACCTACACCTACCCGGGTCAAACCGAACCGGCCCTCAAAGACATTAATTTCACGATTCAGCCCGGTGAGATTGTCGCCCTGGTTGGCCCGATTGGCTCTGGCAAGTCCACTCTGGCAACCGCCCTACCACGCCTACTCGATATCGCTTCGGGGCAAGTCTTTCTCGATGGTTATGACATCACCCAACTGCGCTTGCAAGACCTCCGTGAGGCGATCGCCTATGTGCCCCAAGATAGCTTCTTGTTTAGCAGCCAAATTCGCAACAATATCCGCTATGGCCGACCCTTAGCCGAGCAGCCAGAAGTGGAGCGGGCCGCCCAAACCTCACGCATCCATCCCGAGATCCTCAATTTTCCCCAGCAATACGACACCCTAGTCGGCGAGCGCGGCATTACCCTCTCGGGGGGCCAGCGGCAGCGCACCTCGATCGCCCGTGCCCTGATGCTCGATGCCCCTGTGCTCATCCTCGACGACGCCCTCTCCAGTGTCGATAACCAAACCGCAACAGAGATTTTGGATCGGCTGACCCAGAAAGCCGACAGCCAGACCGTGCTCTTTATCTCACACCAACTCTCCGCCGCCGCAACGGCCGATCGCATCTTTGTCATGGACCGGGGAGAGATTGTCCAAATGGGTCGTCATGAAGACCTGTTAAACCAACCGGGGCTCTATCAGTATCTTTGGGAGCAGCAGCAGTTGGAGAAGGTGTTGCAGTGAACGCTGAATTCGGAATTCGGAATTCGAAATTCCGAATTCCGAATTCACTGCCGCGATTACTCATTACCGGTGCCAGTGGTTTCCTGGGTTGGAATCTAGCGCAGATCGCCCAGCGCCATTGGCAAGTTCTGGGGACGTACCATCGCAACCCAGTGGCGATCGCGGGTGTGGAAATGCAGCCGCTAGATTGTACTCAAAAAGGAGCGATTATCCAATTGCTCAACACCACCCAACCCGATGCAGTCATTCATACCGCCGCCCTCTCTAAACCCAATGCCTGTGCCCAAAACCCAGCGCTCTCCTATCCGCTCAACGTCACAACGCCCGTTGAATGGGCGCTATGCTGCGCCGAGCGCCAGATCCCCATGGTTTGGACTTCCACCGAAGCTGTGTTTGACGGGCTGAACCCGCCCTATCGCGAGGCATCTCCTCCCTGTCCCATTAATCTCTATGGTGAACATAAGGCCCAAGCTGAGCAACGCATCCTGGCCCAAGCGCCGATGACCGCAATCTGTCGCCTGCCCCTGATGTTTGGCGCAGCCCCCCCCACTGCGCCCGGTTTTATTCAGTTTTTTTTGCAAACACTGCGCTCGGGTCAGACCGTCAACCTCTTCAGCGATGAATACCGAATGCCGATTAGTGCTGCCACCGCAGCACGGGGTTTACTCTTGGCTCTGAAAAAAAACGTTAGCGGCATTTTGCACCTGAGTGGTTCGGAGCGCCTCTCTCGCTATGAATTTGGCCGTTTAATGGCCGATGTCTGGTCGCTGCCGCATGAGCAACTCCAGCCCTGCCGCCAAGCCGATGTGCCCATGGCGGCCCAACGTCCCCGCGATTTGCATCTGAACAATGACCGGGCGATCGCCCTCGGCTACCAAACCCAATCGGTGCGTGAGGAATTGCTCGCGCTGCGCGATCGGCTTTAAACACGTTAGGGCGCGTCATCCATGGAGAAATCCGCCCCGTCAACCGCCCCCAGTTCACCCCTCATCTTCGCTAAAATCAACTCAACTTTGTAAGGCAAATTTTAAATTTGGAGGCAGGTGTGATGTTGCAATTTTTATTAACCTGGGTCGTCTCGGCACTAGCAGTGCTGGTAACAGCTTGGGTCGTGCCGGGGTTAAGCATTGCGGGGGTGCAGTCAGCGCTGATCGCCGCGCCCTTGTTTGGGGTGGTCAATGCAGTGGTTAAACCGATTTTGGTCATTTTCACCCTGCCGTTGACCGTGCTCACGCTGGGTTTGTTCTTGTTAGTTGTGAATGCGATCGCCTTTGGCTTAGTGGGCTACTTTACTCCTGGCTTCCATGTGGCAGGCTTTTTTGCGGCATTGTTTGGTTCCGTTGTGCTCTCGTTGGTCTCCAGCTTGCTCGATCGTGCTATCACGCGTTTGAAAGGAGAAGAAGAGAGTACGGCGATCGAGCAGGTTTAGGCCCAACCCAGACCCCACTTGAACACTTATTTTGCCATGCCCGAGCAGCTCGATCTGATTTAGGATAGCGATAGAAGCTGATTCTGAAGCTGGGCATGGCAAAAATCCGAATTGAACATCTGATCAAACTTTATGGCTCACACCCACGCACAGCCTTATCTCTGTTCCGCAAGGGGGCCAATAAAAATGAAATCCTAGAGAAAACAGGTCAAGTACTGGGAATTGCTGATGTCTCTGTAGAGATTAATCCAGGTGAGATTTTTGTTGTCATGGGCTTATCCGGCTCTGGTAAATCAACGCTAGTACGTTGTCTCAATCGGTTAATCAAACCTACCAGTGGACATATTTACATAGATGGAGAGGATGTCGTTCGGTTTAACGCACAACAAATTCGACACCTTCGCTCCCAAAAAGTGTCGATGGTCTTTCAGAGCTTTGGTTTATTTCCCCACAAAACTGTTATTGAAAACGTGGAATATGGCTTAAAAATCAGAGGAGTCAGCAAACCAGAAAGGCGTCAAAAAGCATTAGAGACTCTAGCCACTGTCGGATTATCTCAATGGAAAAGCTACGCACCGGCATCACTCAGTGGTGGGATGCAACAGCGGGTTGGCTTAGCCCGTGCTCTCGCCACAGATGCAGGTATTTTACTGATGGACGAGCCCTTTAGTGCGTTAGATCCACTCACTCGGCGAGATATGCAGGATGAACTATTACGATTACAAAAAGGCTTAAGCAAAACCATTATTTTTATCAGTCATGATATTCAAGAAGCCCTGCGAATTGGCGATCGTATTGCCATAATGAAAGATGGACAGATTGTCCAAGTCAATACGCCAGAAAAACTCATCACCCAACCTGCCAATGAATATGTGAGAAACTTTATACAAGATGTTAATCGTGCCCAAGTATTGAGAGTACGAACGCTGTCTCACCCAGCTCATT
Source organism: Cyanobacteria bacterium P01_G01_bin.54 (assembly GCA_039180005.1). GTDB lineage: Bacteria > Cyanobacteriota > Cyanobacteriia > Cyanobacteriales > Spirulinaceae > SIO3F2. The sequence goes on from JBCDEB010000012.1 coordinate 4,413, forward strand.
TTTGTCGGGTGAGCCAAGACTCTGCTGAATCAATCTATAAACAAATGCAGATTCAGAGGCAGCAACATATGTATGTCGTGAACCACAATACCCAACCGATCGGTTTTCTTGAGCGTCATCAGTTAGAAACCGCAATACAGCAGGGAAATTTTGAGATCACTGAGATTATGGACACCCATTTCTCAAAAGTTCAGGAAAACAACTCTCTAGAGTCGATTTGCCATCTTTATCAAACCAGAATCCCCCTCGCAGTCGTAAATGAATTCGATCAGCTTAGCGGTATAATTGAGTTCTCGGATATCCTTGCACACATTGGTGGCTTCAGTAAGCCGATAGAGAATACCAATCAAGACAATGCTGTTTCAGGATTGGGATAGTCCTTTCCTATCCTAATAAATTTATTATGTTCAAGAAATTGAGATTTTTCATTCTAGCAGTCACTTTATTCGTCAGCTTGGGCGCTTGTCAATCGCCTGAATCCACAGCAGAAAAGCGTAAGGCGATCAACCCCGCAAGTCCGGGAGAAGGGACTACAGTACGTGCGAGCAATAGCGACTGGATCGAAGAACAGTTTTTAACTGAAATCATTAATATTGGTCTAGAGGATCTAGGTTATACTCTCGAAGAGATTCGACAGGCAGATTACGCAGCATTGAACGTATCGATTGCCAATGGAGATCTAGATTATACGGTGGGTTTCTACAGACCTGGGCATGATGCTTTCTTTGAAAATGCAGGGGGTGAAGAAAAGCTAGAAATCTTAGGTCAGGTTGTCCTCGGTGGCGGAATACAAGGGATTTTAATCGATAAAGAGACAGCCGAAGCCTATGCGATCAACAATTTAAGACAGCTTCAAGATCCGGAAATAGCGAAGCTGTTTGACAGCGATGGCGATGGGAAAGCTAATTTGGTCGGCTGCCAGGTCGGCTGGAAATGTGGTGAGATCATTGACCATCAGATTGAAGCCTTCAATCTTGGTGACACCGTAGAGCATATTCAAGGTGCCTATTCAGCCTTGATTGCAGATGTTTTAGCTCGCCATTCTCAGAATGAACCTGTCTTATATTATGCATATAATCCGCATTGGCTGCTATCAACGTTAAAGCCAGGAGAAGACGCGACTTGGTTAGAAGTTCCATTTACAACTTTACCTGAAGATTTCTCCTCTCTATCAGAAGTTGATACGACGGTTGATGGTAAAAATCTTGGCTTTCCTATTATTGTTCAACATGTTCTTGCAAATCAAACCTTTATCGATGAAAATCCTGTAGCAAGGCGCTGGTTTGAAGTCGTTGAGATTCCAGTCGCAGATGTCAATGCTGAGAGCATCCTGATTAAAGATGGAGAAGACTCTCCAGAAGAAATCAGACGTCACGCTGAGGCATGGATCGAAAACAATCAAAGTCTGTTTGATAGCTGGCTCAAAGCAGCCGTGGAGCCTGCGGACTAGCAAGATTAAGCTTGACACCGTCCACTAGACCCCTGGTTCCCTGCCGATAACGAGAGTCGTTAATAATGGAATTAATATCTTGTCATTTATCTATGTTTTCCATTACTTTGCTCATGGATAGTCCTTGGCGTCTGAGTTCTCTTCTCAATCCCTTCGATTTTTACACAGTCCCCCTTGATGATTGGATTAATCAGGCGATCGATTTTATCGTCACAAACTTTCGTCCAGTCTTTCAGCTTATTCGACTTCCTATTGCGTGGGTACTTAGTGGAATCCAAGAGAATCTACTTGCTGTTCCGCCTTTAATTTTATTGCTGTTTCTAGGGCTGATCGCTTGGCAACTCGCTGGTTGGAAGATTGGTCTATTTAGCCTTTTATCCTTGACTGCTCTTGGCTTTGTTGGGGTTTGGGAGCAATCTATGATCACCCTTTCATTGGTTGTAACTGCCTTGATTTTTTGCATTGTTGTTGGCATTCCACTGGGTATAATTTGTGCGAGAAATAATCAAATTGAGAGCTGGATACGTCCTTTGCTGGATGCAATGCAATCGATTCCTGCTTTTGTCTATTTAATTCCTGTGGTTATGCTGTTTGGCATTGGTGAGGTGCCGGGAGTGATTGCGACCATCATCTATGCCATTCCTCCGTTAATTCGATTGACAAATCTGGGGATTCGACAGGTTCCCAAGGAAGTGGTTGAAGCCGCTTTAGCATTTGGCTCAACGCCAAGACAGGTTCTCTGGGAGGCACAACTACCGTTAGCCATGCCCAGTATTTTGGCTGGTGTGAATCAAACAGTACTCTTTGCATTGAGTATGTCGGTGATTACAGCCATGATTGCTGTACCTGGATTAGGCTTGATGGTTATCAAGGGCGTCGGCCGTTTAGATGTAGGGCTATCGGCAGTTGGGGGCCTAGGGATTGTGCTACTCGCGATTGTCTTAGATCGGATTACCCAGAAGATTGGGCAATTCGATCGTCTTACCGTGTGGTACAAACAAGGGGGGCTTGGGCTAATTCTCGATCTGGTTCATCGCTGGCGCTTTGGTAAAGCGAAGGGTTAACGCGGCATTTTTTCAATCTTGTACAGTTTAAGCGCTGCCCAGCGAGTTGCCCTGCTCACATATTGGGTGTCACGCTCAAGGTAATCGTGTAACCATAGGGAGTTGCCTGACCCTCACGTAGGGTAGGCGAAAAGCGATAGAACGCAATGATGTTTTGAGCCAATGCTTCAGCCTGGGAAGCGGTTAAATGGCCTTGCAAAACCGTCGTGGTATCAGGTGCAACGGTCGCTGTACCATTCGGTTCAACGATAATCACCGTCTCAAGTTCAGTTGAGGGTGTCACCTTAAGACCCAAGTCCTGGAATAAGCGAGTAACTTGAGTAGCGGTCGGTTCCGTTTGGATTTGGGCGGGGCGATCGACCGGATCGGTGCAAGCCACTGGACTACTCATCTGGCAAATATCATTGGGCCATTCAAAGCCAATACCAAACCCCGCAGCAGCTTGACCTGAATTATCTTGATTGCTTCCTTCTGGCTCATCGGTTGTGGGTGAAGCGTTGGGGTTGGGCGGGGTTGGAGCAGCATTGGGAGAGGGCGCAGGTGAAGGTTTTGGGCTGGCTTGGGGATTGGGACTCGGACTCGGCTTTGGCTGAGCTGAATTCGGTTTGGCGTCAGGATTGGGCTTAGGGGAGGGACTCGGCAGGGTATTGGCGCTGGTTTGCGGCGCAACGGGAACGGGCGCAGGCGGTGTTGAAGCGGTGGCGATCGCTTTGGCCGCTGGATTCGCTGCGGCATCGACATCGGACGCGGCTGACCAGAGCGTGATCGGCACCCAGTTACCCGAGCGCGTTGGGGCTGGCGTTTGTAGGGTTAACCCCCGACCACCGAGGAGGAGTAGCAAGCCCATGTGGAGGGCGATCGACCCCACTGAGAGCCCACCCCAGAGCCAGGGTGGGTCTTGGTGTTTGAGGAAGACGGGTTCAGGCGGCATGAGGGGACGGCGATCGGTGATGCTTGCGATTTTAGAACAGATCTCGATTGGTACCAGTCAGACCCATTTGAAATGTTCAGCATCCTCTGGTTGTGCAAAATTGAATCTTCAAATCACCAAAAACCGCTCAACTTCAACCACCACATCCGGAAAAGCGAGGGGTGAAAGAGGCCCTTGCTGTAACTTTAATGTGGTGTTGTAGATATTATTTTGCAGATCACGAAATACCCACAACTGACGAGCCACTAAATCCACAAGCCAATATTCGGGAATTCCTGCCTGAGCATAGATCTGTTGTTTGAGGGATAAATCCTTCTGGCGGCTAGACTGGGACACTTCAACCACCCAAAACACATCGGCTGGCCCGGGATGACGGCTGGTATAGCGAGTGGCAGGGGGGTGGACAATGGCAATATCTGGCTCAGGTTCTGAATTGGCCAAGGTGATGGGCCCGTTAAAGCGCACCTCGGCGCGATCGCCCAGTAACGACTCCAGGTGTCTTGTGCCCTGCTTGGCACTGCTGTAATGAAGTGGACTTTCCGGCGTCATCTCAACAATATCGCCCGCCAGAAGCTCCACCCGTCGGTCTTGCAATATCCCGGCGGCGATCATCGCATGATAGTCTTCGACGGACCATTGGGTAAGGGTGAGGGTCATAGGTGAGATAGCTCAAACTGTTATCGGATAACTATCTATACAAGTGGTTCTATTTAAAGTGTATCTATTAGTGAAACTCAGGGTAGAGCTTGGGGATATAAATATCAAGTAGGCCAGGCTTAAAATAATCAACTATGTTGCTGTTTATAAATCTCCCCAACCCATTGATTGGCGTGGGATACGCAGATCTTTACATTCCGCAATCTAGGTGAGATTTTCTAACCCGACCTACTTAAACATGTCTTCTTAATTTGCATGACAAACTTAGTACACAAGAACCAATAAGCTTAATATTTCTGAGGATATGAGCGGAATTTATGTGGTCTAGGTAATCACAAAATAAACACAAATGAACTATTAATATATGTGACTTAATTAATGTTTTTTGTGCATTGATATAATGTACTAACAAGTTCTTTGCGAAAGAATATATCTGGTGATTTCAAAAGTACTTTTGTATGCGAGCATCCTATGAGTAATGTCAATCGAACTAGATCCAGAACTGGGGGGTGATGAAGAGCAACAAGTAGGAAAATCAGCTGAACAATATCCAGAACCGAGAAGTGAGGAAGAGCAGCAAGTAGAAAAAACGAAGGAATTCATTGTATATCTGAATGAGAAAAAAGGGCAGATAGAGGAACATATGAAAGGAGTTGTCAAGAAAATAGGCAATGAAGAAACGATTCAAACATTGTACGAGTTTTACCAAGAACTTCGTGGCGAACTATGTGATTGTTGGTATGATAGTGGATCTAAATATTTCGATTTAATAGAAAGAAATAATGATGTAATTCAGCAGTTGCAGGATACTGAGAAATCCACTTATGAGATAGTTGATATTTTTTATGATGCTCTGCAACATAATGAGCTTCCAGAAATCAAGCTCTTACTGCCTCCTCAGACATATCATCTTCTCAACAAATTGAGAGCTCGCATATCAAATTTGTGTTCTCTCTACGAAGACCAGTACAATAGTCCCAACTTGAATCCTTCGAGCTAGGTAAAAAGAGAAACAATGAAATCTACAGTTAAACCTTTTGAACTACGAAAGACAGCGGGAGCTATTGCTAATATCAATGAAAGAGTTAAGATTTTGATTCAGTGGCTTGATTCATCCCCCCCCATAACTCTCGGAAGCGACTTAGATGATATCGAAAATTTTTGCCTAAATATACAGTCCATTCACAAATCTCTAGCAAGCCTAGAGTCTCAATTTGATGCCAAAAAAGCTCCCCTTTGTGAAATTGATGCATACTATACTCTCACGAGATTGCTGAAGCAGACTATTGAGTTTACCGAACAGATTAAAAAATCAGGAAGAGGTTCACGAGAAAATACAGAGAAAGTAACTAATTACCTCAAGCTCATCGAGGATCCTCTGTCAAAACTGGAGAATCAAGGTAATCCTCCTAATCTGTCGGGTTATTTCCCAGAAAATCAGGGACAAAAGCAAAATAAGGGAAGAGATTTTGAGATAAAGCCCGATAAGAAAATTGAGTCTAAGTCTCTAGCTAGCAAGGGAGATAACAGCGATATTATAAAGAATTCACAAAGTAACTTAAAGGTTCAGCAAAATTCCAATTCCAAAGCTCCAACTAAAGAGGGTGAGAATAGCGATAGTATGACAGTTTCAGAAAGTAATACCAAAGAGCGGCAAACTGCTGATCTGGTCATCATCACAGCTCTAATGGTGGAAAAGGAATCGGTTTTAAGAGTCTTAAGAAATAAAGGTATTGAATTTGAAAATCTTGATATTAATGGCAGATCCTATCATAGATTTAAAATAGTGTCAGATCAAGGTAATAAGCCTTGCAATGTCGCACTTTTTTGCATACATGACATGGGCAATATACGTGCTGCACTAGTTACTCAAAATGTTATCATCAGGCTTCGACCTAAATCTATTATTTTAACGGGTATTGCTGGAGGGATAAGAAAAAAGAATGATGAAAAATTCTTAGGCGATGTTATCGTTTCAGAGCAAATTGTCTATTATGAACCGGAGAAGCAGAAGCCATCTAAAGTTGAGTTCCGCCACAATTCTTTTTCTGCAGATAATGTACTTCTCCGAGCTGCAAAAAGTTTGAAGCCTGCTGATTGGTTCACTTTGATTGAAACAGAGCGGCCTGATGGAAAAACAGGCAGAATTAATCCTGCTGCGTATTTCGGCATAGTTGCATCCGGTGAAACACTTGTTGCTGACGAAGCTTGGACAGAAAAATTACAAGACTATTGGTCTAAGATAATCGGAGTCGAAATGGAAGGCGCAGGAGTAAGCCTTGCTGCTACAGAAAGTGGACTCCGTGGGATGCTTCTGGTCAAAGGGATTTCTGATTGGGCAGATGAAACAAAGAATGACGATTGGCAGCGTTATGCTTCTGAAGCTGCTGCTTCTTTCGTGATTGCTCTAATCAGAGATAAAACCACTATTGTTATGACTGAGCCGGGTCTTCCTGATAGTAAAGCGTGAGTTATCCTATCAATGCAGTTCACACAATCATTGACGTCTCTACTTAAAAGGAGAACTTATGAATTTGGATTGATGCCCGAATCGGTTTGAACGATCGCCCCCTGCCCAATATCCAAGGCAAATTCTCCCAGCAAGCCCTCCCCTGTAACTGAAACTTCAGCCGCCCTCGGCAAACCCATCACCGTCTCCCGCAATACCAAATCTGTGGCTTGGGGTTCAGTCCAATGCACCACCCAATTGGGCAAGAGGCCAAAGAGCAAAATCAAGCTCATTAAGGCGAGCGAGGGAGCATGGTCTTTGAGGGTCACACGGGGTAGGTTGGCTAAACCATCGGGCAGCCGGCCGAAAAAGACCCGGTTGACCATGAGCAGGAAATAAACAGCGGTCAAGCCGGTGCCCACAATGCAAAGAAGGGTCGGAATGGGGAAAATGGGGAATGCACCCCGGAAGACCAAAAACTCAGCAATAAAGCCAACCAAACCCGGCAGACCGGCACTGGCCATCACCCCAACAATGATCAAGCTCCCTGTAATCGGCAGTCCTCGCTCAGGATTGAGCAGACCACAGAGCACATTCACATCCCGAGTGCCGGTTTTTTTGTAGACAATCCCGACCAGTAAGAAGAGAAAGGCAGAAATAAGACCATGGCTGACCATTTGGAACATGGCAGCATTCATGCTCAGGGGTGTGGTCGCAGCGGCGGCGAGCAAGATGTAGGCCATGTGGGCGATCGAGGAATAGGCCACCACCTTCTTCATGTCTTGCTGGGCGATCGCACTCAAGGCCCCATAGAGAGCGCTGATCGCTGCTAGATAGGCCAGCCAAGGCGCAAGCACCACCCAAGCGGAGAAAAAGAGCCCCACACCAAACTTGAGCAAGGCATAGGTTCCCAGCTTCAGCAAGACACCGGCCAACAGCACCGAAACGGGGGTCGAAGCCTCCACGTGGGCATCAGGCAGCCAGGTATGGAAGGGGAAAATCGGAATCTTGATGCAGACCCCCACCAGCAGCGTGGCCAGTAAGATGAGCTGTAGCGTCATCGGCAGATTTTGCTGACGCAGGGGTTCATAGTCAAAGCTGCTCGCGCCGCTGGCCCAAACCAACCCCAAAAAGGCGGCTAAGACTAAAATGCCGGAGACGGCGGTGTAGATCAGGAACTTCATCGCCGCATAGCCCCGGCGGCCACCACCCCAGATCGCAATTAAGAAATAGAGCGGAATAATTTCCAGCTCATAGAATAGGAAAAACAGCAGCAGATCTTGAGCGAGGAAGGCACCGGCTGCCCCCGAACTTAAGAGCAGCAGTAGGGCATAGTAGAAGCGTTGCCTCTCAAGATCGGGGCGGCTGGCAATGATCGCCACTAGGGTCAAACCACTGTTGAGCGCGATCAAGGGCAAGGAGAGGCCGTCTATGCCCAGATGGTAGTTCAAACCCAGAAATTGAATCCAGGGGATAAACTCCTCCAACTGGGGCGTGAGCTGATTGGGGTCAAATTGCCCCAGCAGTAGCACCGTGACGCCGAGCATCAGCAGCCCGGTGACGATCGCCGTGCGGCGAAACCCCGTTGAGGACGGTTCAACGGGCAAGAGGGCAATCACAATTGCCCCAAGTACGGGCCCCCAGATTAATAGGCTTAACATGAATTTCTGATTGAACTCCCGAATCAAATTGTTCTCAACTAAAGCGCTCCAAAAGCGATTATCTTGAGCGGGCGAGACGCCCGCGCTACGGATATTGAATGGAGATGAACTGTAGCGCAGGTGGTCAGTGAGCGGAGTTGAACTGCACCTGCCTGCCACGGATCAAGATTTTTTACCGCATTTTTTTGCCACACGCTAACCCACTGTTACCGTCTCCAACACGGTGGTCCAAAAGCCCGTAATCACCGACCATTCACCACTAAAAATCAACCAAAACAGCAAGGCAACGCCCAAAACCATCGTCAAGAGATAAAACTGTGATTGGCCCGAGACATTGTATTTAAGGGAACTGCCGCCAAAGATGGTCGCCAGACCCACCAGGTTCACCACCCCATCAACGATATAGCGGTCGAACCAAGCCGTAAACCGAGAGGCACCAGAGACCGCCGCCACCACCGTCAACGCATAAAAACGCTCGATATAAAAGTCATAGGCCAAGAGATCCTGTACAAAGCGCAGGGGACGCAGATTCGGACGCGCCCAAGCCCGATTGAGCGGTAGTTTCGTCCCAATTAGAATCCCCACCAGACCCGAACCCGCAATCAAGGGAATATGGACATTCTCCAGCCAATGGGTGGGGGCATCGAGGGGGGCATGGGGGCTCAGCCAGAGGGGCCATTGCCGGGGGGCGATCGCCACAACCGCCACAACCAGGGTCAAGGCGACCATCGGCAGCGCCATGGGCCAAGCCACCTCGGGAGTTCGGCGGGTTTTAGGTTGGGGCTCACCCCAGAAGACCAACCGGAAAACCCGCACGAGGTTAATGGCACTCAGGGCATTGACAAACAACACCATCACCAGCAACCAGAAGGGTGTGTGCCATTGGCCGTTAAACCAGCGCTCCACGGTCCAGAACATGCCCAGCGGCAGTAAGGCAACTAAGCTGGCACTGCCGACGCCGTAAGCGGTCGTGGTGGCTGGCATCCGCGACCAGAGTCCGCCCATTTCGGTAATGTTCTGATTGCTGGTCGTCAGGATCACCGAGCCAATGCTCATAAACAGCAACGCCTTGGCCAGGGCATGGCTAAAGAGCAGCAAAAAGGCGATATCCACCTGCCCGAGACCCACGGCAATGAACACGAGACCCATGTAGGCACTGGTGGAATGGGACAGGGTCCGCTTGATATCGATTTGGGCGATCGCCATCAACGAGGCCCCCACCGCCGTCACCGTGCCCAACACAATCAACACATCAGAGACCACCGGCGAGAGACTAAAAACCGGTTGGAGCTTGATTAAAACATAGGCCCCCGCACTGACGACAATCGAATTGCGCAAAATCCCGGCGGGGTTGGGCCCTTCCATCGCCTCATCCAGCCAAAGATTGAGGGGGAACTGGGCACATTTACCAATCGGCCCGGCAATCAGCGCAAAGCCAATCAAGGTGACGGTTATGGGGGCGATCTGCGAGCTGCGCAAATGCAACTCCAATTCACTAAAATCCAGCCCTGCTCCATCGCTAGAGAGGGCGACCATGCCCATCAGCAGCAGCATATCACCCACCCGTTTGGTCAAGAACGCATCTCGGGCGGCAGTGACGACCAGGGGCTGGGCATACCAAAATCCCACGAGGAGGTAGGTTGAGAGCGTCAAGACCTCCAGAAAGCCATAGCTGAGAAAGAGAGAATCACTCAGGGCGATACCACTGAGTGCCGCCTCAAAGAGTCCCATTAGCCCATAGAATCGCGCCAGAGACCAGTCCTTTTCCATATAACCCAAGGCATAGAGCTGAACCAGGAGGCTCAAACCCGTGACCAAGGTCAAGGCCCCCAAGCTCACCGGCGAGAGATAGAGGGTCAGGGAAAGATTGAAATCCGCCAGACTCAGCCAATTGAATGCCACTTGGTAGGGTGCTTGATCCCAAATCCCTTCGAAAGCGATCGCGCCATGGACAAAGGCCAGCACGGTCATCAAGAGGTTGATATAGGCCGCCGGGCGCGGACCCGTGCGACGAATGATACCGAGTGACCAGGGCAGGGTCAACATGGCCCCCAGCAGACCATAAAGGGGCACAAACTCAGTGTAGTCGAGCAAAACGTTGGTTAGGGCATTCATGTCAAAGCAGGGTCAAGGACGTCAGAAAGCTGGACTATTCCTCTGATTGTCCTATGGATGGGTCATAAAGCGCATGGCAGATCCAATAAATTGGCGATCACCGCATCAGGGTCTGTTACCCACTTCACCCCGCGCACCTTTTTCCTGCGGTCTCCTGCAAACTCAGCGGGCTGATCCAATTGATCCCCACTGCGAAATCAACCAAAACAGTGCATTATTCTGCACTTGTAACAGGGATTGAGCCAACCATAGATCAATAAAAATGCAGGATACCTTCCGGATTAATTTTTATCTATGCAATGAGTAATCACAACTGCTCCATTCAACAAAACGCAAGATCCAGCCAGGGCGATCGCCTCAATCCCTTGACCGAAAATGTCCTTGACGGACTGCCATATTTGACGTATGGAAGACAACCTATTAAAATTTGTTAACAATAGAATTTAAAAAAATCATAAAGATTTATATTGTCAAAGACCCAACGGTTTCCTATTCTTGTTGAGTAAGTGAAGCACTAAGCAATTCCCAGCGACTTAATCGTTCTCAGTTTTAATCAACAAGAGAGCTGTTTTATGCTGAAGCGGAGTGACGATAGGACAATCTTGATAGGTGCTGCCAAGCTGAAGCAAGCTTGCTGTAGTAATGTTTTGGGTTTGCCCAGTGTCAGGAGCTTTAATCCTGTGCTGTGAGTATTGAATCGGTTCAGTTCAATCCTATATTTTCACGTTTCATTGTTTGCCGATATTAAAGGAGTTTAAAGAATGCCTATTGCAGTTGGAATGATTGAAACCTTGGGTTTCCCTGCCGTGGTTGAAGCCGCTGATGCCATGGTCAAAGCCGCCCGCGTTACCTTAGTGGGCTACGAAAAAATTGGCTCCGGACGTGTCACCGTGATTGTCCGGGGGGATGTTTCCGAAGTGCAAGCTTCAGTTTCTGCAGGGATTGAATCGGCCAATCGTGTCAAGGGCGGTGAAGTGCTCTCCACCCATATCATTGCCCGTCCCCACGAGAATTTGGAATACGTGCTGCCCATTCGCTACACCGAAGAGGTCGAACAGTTCCGAACCTACTAGCGCAGCGGCAGAATTTTGAGCGATTGGGTTGTGGTTCACTGCCCCAAACCCTCGCTGCCCAGCTCGTCGTAGATACGGCTCTGTGCCCCCACACGTTAGCCCCGAAGCTGAACCGTTATCGGCCCCGTTAACCCAGCATGCTAACCGACCGAGCGAATTGGTCAAATTAACCCTATGAGATTGAATTAGAGGATTGAATAACGATGTCAATTGCAGTTGGAATGGTGGAAACATTAGGGTTTCCTGCCGTGGTTGAAGCCGCTGATGCCATGGTCAAAGCTGCCCGCGTTACGCTGGTGGGCTACGAAAAGATTGGTACCGGGCGTGTCACCGTAATTGTTCGGGGCGATGTTTCGGAGGTACAAGCCTCTGTGGACGCAGGCACTGAAAACATCAAGCGTGTCAATGGCGGTCAGTTGCTCTCGACCCACATCATTGCTCGCCCCCACGAGAACCTCGAATATGTTCTCCCCATTCGCTACACCGAAGCGGTGGAGCAGTTCCGTGAGAGTGTTAACCCCTCACTGAGACGCTAGGGACACCATGCAGATTGCACAGGTTCGCGGCACGGTTGTCAGCACCCAAAAGCTGCCCACGATGACCGGGATCAAGCTGTTGCTCTTACAGTTTATTGATCACGAAGGTCAGTTGCTCCCTCAGTACGAGGTCGCCGACGATCGCGTCGGGGCAGGCATTGGGGAATGGGTGTTGGTCAGCCGCCGCTCGATTGTTCCCCAACGGGAGGTCGAGGATCAGCGCCCCGTCGATGCGCTCGTGGTAGGCATTATCGATACAGTCTCCGTAGAATCCGGCCAGCTCTACAGCAAGAAAGATGAGTATCGGGTGCGACCCGCTCCGGCTCGATCCAAGCTAACCTCCTGAGCCGGATTGCCTTGGTTTTATCCACCCCATCCCTTGTGGTCATCCTGCTCCATTCCCATTCTCTGTTGCCCTGGAAACCCCAAACTCCCTCTAAATTCAATTGGTTATGAAGGAAGGAAATTGTCATGGTTGTCCGTAGACGCGCGGCTCCCCCCACACCCTGGTCGAGGGGTCTCACTGAACCCCAAATCCACCCCTCCGCCTACATTAATTCGTTCTCGAATGTTATTGGCGATGTGCGCATTGGGGCGAATGTGTTGATTTCGCCGGGTACTTCGATCCGGGCCGATGAGGGGTTCCCATTCTATATTGGCGACTATACCAATGTGCAGGATGGGGTGGTCATCCATGGCTTAGAAAAGGGGCGCGTCCGGGGCGACGATGGTCAGGACTATTCCGCCTGGATTGGTAAGAATACCTGTATTACGCACATGGCGCTCGTCCATGGGCCCGTTTATGTGGGCGATGATTGCTTTATTGGCTTCCGTTCCACGGTGTTTAATGCCAAGGTGGGCAATGGTTGCATTGTCATGATGCATGCATTGATCCAGGATGTGGACATTCCACCTGGCAAATATATCCCCTCCGGTGCGGTGATTACCCATCAACAGCAGGCCGATCGTCTGCCGGATGTGCAAGAAGCGGATCGCGCCTTTGCCCATCATGTGGTCGAAATCAACGAAGCCCTGCGGGTGGGCTATCGCTGTGCTGAAGACCCGAGTTGCATTCGCCCGATTCGCGATCAAGCGGAATCGGACACCCCCGCCCCCCATTTTTCGCTTAACGCTGACAACGAATTAGTAGACCTAGCAGACACCACCATGAGCCTAACTCCTGAAACGATCGAACAGGTGCGATCGCTGCTGCGGCAGGGATACACCATTGGTCTTGAACATGCCGACAAACGCCGCTTCCGCTCTAAATCTTGGCTGACCGCACCGAGCATTCAGAGCAGCCGTGAAGGGCAGGTTCTGGCCGAACTCGAAGACCGCCTCGCGGAATACGCCGGGGAATACGTGCGCCTGATTGGCGTTGACGCCCAGGCCAAGCGCCGCGTTCTCGAAGAGATTATCGCTCGGCCCAATGGCAATGCGCCCCAGCGCAAGCATCGAGCCACAATCCGTACCAGCGCTGCCACCAATGGCGTCGTGGCCACCAATGGCTTAGGCGGCGAAGTCGTCGAGCAAATTCGCTCCCTGCTGCGTCAGGGCTATAAGATCGGCACGGAACATGCGGACAAGCGCCGCTTCCGAGCCAAGTCTTGGTTGACGTGTCCCCAAATTCAAGCCACCCAGGAGCAAGCGGTGTTTGCGGAGCTCTCCCAATGCCTTGCTGATCATGCTGGGGAATACGTGCGCCTGATCGGTGTCGATGCCAACGCGAAGCGCCGGGTGATGGAGATTATTATCCAGCGTCCCGGTGATGCGCCCGTCGCAGCCAGCCGCAATGGTTCCGCTCGCTACTCAGCCAGTAATGGTCAACACACCAGTAATGGGGCGGGTGCAGGACTGAGTGAGCAAGTTCGAACTTTATTGGGTCAGGGTTTGAGCATCCGGGCTGAGCATGCCGACAAGCGGCGCTACCGTTCTAAGTCTTGGCTCACCTGCGCGGGCATTGATGGCACCAGTGAGACCCAACTGATGGGCCAGCTCCAACAGGTTTTGACGGAATATCCCAATGATTACGTCCGCTTGATTGGCGTGGATGCCAATGCCAAACGGCGGATCAGCGAGATCATTGTTCAGCGTCCGGGTAATGGCAATGGTACAGCGACCGCCGCCATCAGCAATCGTCCGGCCAGCCGCAACGGCTATAGCGCTAGCAGCTATAGCGCCAACAGTAATGGGGCGGCGACCTATGCGACGAGTAGCTATGCTAGTCCAACCTCCAGCAGCAGCTTGGATAGCGCGGTAGTGGATCAGGTGCGATCGCTCCTGCGTCAGGGTTACAACATCGGCACGGAACACGCGGATAAGCGCCGTTTCCGGGTCAAGTCCTGGCAGCCCTGCTCACCCATTGAATCGAGCCGCGAAGGGGAAGTGCTCACCAAGCTGCAAGACTGCCTTAATGAGCATTCTGGTGAATATGTACGCTTGCTCGGCATTGATGCTGCGGCTAAACGTCGGGTGTTGGAGCAGATTATCCAGCGACCGTAACGTTGCTCTACCGTCCTGTGGGTCGAATCGCTGATACCCCATTACGAAATTCAGACTATAGATCATCAGACTCAAGCCCAGCCAGCTCTGGCTTGATGACTGCGGTCGTGTAGCGTCCCTAGCGGGGAAACTGTAAACGCAAATTGCGAACGGGTATTAACTGACCCCAGGAGCATTGCTCCCTCTTTTTCTTGACCCATGTCATTGCAACCGATTCATCTGCCAGACTATCCCGAGGTGCGGATTATCGGTGATGTTCAGATTGATCCGACGGTGGCGATCGCCCCTGGTGTCATTCTCCAAGCCGCCCCTGGTTCATCCATTCGCCTTGCAGCGGGTGTCTGCCTGGGCATGGGTGTGATCATCAAGGCCTACGGCGGTGTGGTTCAACTGGATGCCGGAGTGAGCCTCGGTCCTGGCGTGTTGATCATGGGGCCGAGCCATCTGGGCAGCAATGCCTGCATCGGTGGTATTTCCACCCTCTGGCACACCACGGTTGAACCGATGGCGGTGATTCCAGCGGGGACAGTGATGGGCGATCCGAGCCGTCAAGTGGATCTAGACGCCATCGCCCTTGAAACCCCTCGGCGCAATGGCCAGACGGCAACGCCCGCTGCTGAGCCTATCTCTCAGCCCGTTTCTCAGCCACGGGTCTCCCCCCTGGCCGATCCGTGGGAGCCTGCCCAACCCATTGACGCCTCTGCAAACGCCCCGACCCATACCAAGAAGGCGAAGGCGATCCCCTATCCCCAAAATATGACGGCAAAGAAGACCGAGTCAGACAACGCCCCATTCGACAATTCTGAATTGGAAACGATTGAGTCAGAAAATGCGGTGTTCCCTGAAGCGAATTCCCCCCTTGTTGCACCCATTCCAGAGCCACCACCCGTGAAACCGCCGGGTCAAGCGACCTATGGCAAAGTAATGCTCAATCAGCTCTTGATCACCTTGTTTCCCCATGAACAATCGGTGCGGCGATCGCCTCCAGATCATTAACAATTCTTAACAAAGAAACGCAGAATTTTTGGCATTCATTTAGCGGCCCCGATCGGGATGATTCGGATAATAACTTCCGCTTTTCCCTTGAAGCCTTTGCATCAAGTGAGCTGCTGCTTAGATCAAAGATGCAGTTTGTAACAGCTCCAGATACTCAAAATCGAGGCGTCTAGTGATCAATAATTTTCTTGCTAAGCCCCAACAGACATGACCTGCTGGGGCTTTTGATGTTGCTCCGGTGGGAGTACTCACTCTTTTTAATAAAGTATTAATTTCATTAATCAGTCGCACAAGGAATGGATATTGAGAAATCTGCATGGATCTGTCAATAGTCGCCAAAAAAGTTATAGCTTCGTGATAAGCTAACTCTCGAAAGAAATTTTTACAGAATCTCTTAGATCGCTAACGTGCATTGCTGGCATCTCACTGTTCTCGGATTTTGAGGAACGTCTTCAGTGACTCATCTCCCAGGAAGCACAGCAGAGCAGTTGTGAACGACATCGAGTTTTCATTGCAGGCCTCACACCCAAAGAGGAGGAATTGAGGATCATGGTACAAACCAAACCTAAATTTGAAGCAGGGGTAAAGGATTACCGCCTGACTTATTACACCCCTGATTACACCCCCAAAGACACGGATCTGTTGGCTTGTTTCCGGATGACTCCCCAACCGGGTGTTCCTCCTGAAGAAGCGGGTGCAGCGGTCGCCGCTGAATCGTCCACCGGTACCTGGACCACCGTTTGGACGGACAACCTCACCGATCTGGATCGATATAAGGGGCGTTGCTACGACCTAGAAGCAGTTCCGGGTGAAGATAACCAATATTTCTGCTTCGTTGCCTATCCTTTGGATCTCTTTGAAGAAGGCTCCGTCACCAACGTATTGACTTCGATCGTGGGTAACGTCTTTGGTTTCAAAGCCCTGCGTGCCCTGCGCCTCGAGGACTTGCGCTTCCCCGTTGCCCTGATCAAGACCTTCCAAGGCCCGCCGCACGGCATCACCGTTGAACGGGACATCCTTAATAAATATGGTCGTCCCCTTTTGGGTTGCACGATTAAGCCCAAACTGGGCCTTTCAGCGAAGAACTACGGTCGTGCCGTTTACGAATGTCTACGTGGCGGCTTGGACTTCACCAAAGATGATGAGAATATCAACTCTCAGCCCTTTATGCGCTGGCGCGATCGCTTCCTCTTTGTCCAAGAAGCCATCGAGAAAGCCCAAGCGGAAACCAACGAAATCAAGGGTCACTACCTCAACGTCACGGCTCCCACCTGTGAGCAGATGATGCAGCGGGCTGAATTTGCCAAAGAAATCGGCACCCCGATCGTCATGCACGACTACCTCACTGGGGGCTTCACCGCTAACACCACCCTGGCTCGCTGGTGTCGTGATAATGGTCTGCTGCTGCACATCCACCGAGCAATGCACGCAGTAATTGACCGTCAGCGTAACCATGGCATTCACTTCCGCGTCCTGGCCAAGTGCCTCCGCCTCTCCGGGGGTGACCACCTCCACTCCGGTACGGTCGTTGGTAAGCTCGAAGGTGAGCGCGGCATCACCATGGGCTTCGTTGACCTGATGCGCGAAGACTACGTTGAAGAAGATCGCTCCCGCGGTATTTTCTTCACCCAAGACTACGCGTCCCTGCCTGGCACCATGCCGGTTGCTTCTGGTGGTATCCACGTTTGGCACATGCCCGCCTTGGTGGAAATCTTCGGGGATGATTCTTGCCTCCAGTTCGGTGGTGGTACGCTGGGTCACCCCTGGGGGAACGCACCCGGTGCAACCGCCAACCGTGTGGCACTTGAAGCCTGTGTTCAAGCGCGTAATGAAGGTCGCAACTTGGCTCGTGAAGGCAACGACGTGATCCGTGAAGCCTGCCGCTGGTCGCCTGAATTGGCCGCAGCTTGCGAACTTTGGAAGGAAATCAAGTTCGAGTTCGAGGCCATGGACACGCTCTAAGCCCTGTTCTCGCTCTGGGGAAATCGGGTCTTTGACTACAGTTTCCCCCAGCGACCTCTTTTAAACTGGGTCTGGTTCGGACTTATTTTCCACTCGGCATGAACCCCAAAGTTGTTGCCCAAGAAACGGTTAAAACGCTGCAAACCTATCTGACATATCACGCAGTGCGTGAAATTGTCAATCAGCTCTCCCAGACGAATCCGCCGCAAGCCAGTTGGCTGAGTCGGTATTCGGAGGGCAAACTCAAAGACTCTGAAACCTATCTTCAGGGTTTGATGTTAGAGCAGAAGGAGTTAGTGTTGCGCATCCTCACGGTGCGCGCCAATATTGCTGAGCAGATCGCGGATTTTCTGCCCGGTATGCTGCGAGAGGCGATCGCCGCCTCCAATACCGACTACCGCCGTCAGGTGCTAGAGCGTTTAACCCAAACGGCAACAGTGCCAGACCCCCCGGCTGAACCGCCCATCACGACCGATGAGTCGGACAGCCCCGATGAATCTTCGGAATCTTCACCCCATCCTGAACGTTAATTAAGGAAACGACTGGCAATGAAAACTTTACCCAAAGAGAAACGGTACGAAACCCTCTCCTACCTCCCCCCGCTGACCGATCAGCAGATTGCGCAACAGATCAACTATATGCTGGATCAAGGCTACATTCCTGCAGTGGAATTTGAAAAAGATCCCAACCCCGGTGATCACCATTGGACGCTATGGAAGTTGCCCCTGTTCAACGCCGCTAGCCCCCAAGATGTGTTGAGCGAAGTGCGTGAATGTCGTCAAGAATATTCAGATTCCTACATTCGTGTGGTGGGTTTTGACAACATCAAGCAATGTCAAACGGTGAGCTTCATTGTTTACAAGCCGGGTACGAGCCGCTTCTAGATTGAAGTTTGGTGTTTAAAAGATGGGGTTGAGTCCTTGGGCTCAGCCCCGTTTTGGTTGGTCAGGGTAAGGAGCGATTGTTATAGAATCGAGGGGTTGTTATCTGCAACAGCAAAAATGCAAGGCGTACAATTTTTAGTCAATGGGTCGGGCGATCGCACCTCAGCGTTGATCGATTTAAAAACCCATGCTGAGTTTTGGGTAACCCTCCAAACTGGAACCAACTCTTCAAGCTGGAAATTTTTAACTGACGCACAGGGTCAGAAAATCGCGCTTGTGCTGGATTTAACGGATGAGGAAGATCAAGAACTTTGGGAAGATTTTTGTGATGGGGTGGCGATCGCAGCAGCAGCTCATGAGCCTCGTTTAAGCTGGGATGCAGCAAAAGCAGATTTAGATTCAGTAGCCACTCGTGTTTGAATATCAGGTTACGATCGCCCGCTCGGCACAAAAGTCACTCACGAAACTGCCCCAGTCTGTGTGCGATCGCATTCTTGAACAGATTGATTACCTCCAGACTGAACCACGACCGTCAGGCGTTCGGAAATTGAAGGGTCAAACAAAAAGTTGGCGGTTGCGGGTTGGTGATTATCGAATTGTCTACGATGTAGATGATCAGGCTCGACAAATAGACATTGTAAGAATTCGCCACCGCCAGGATGTCTACAAACTTTAGGGTACACAAGTTTTCTGGGGATCTAAGCTACGGCCTCCGAAAGGGCATTCTCGGTGGAGCAGTTTTCCACATCAGGTCAATTTCTTCGGGGGTGAGGCCGTAGGCCTGATTCACCAAATCAGAAATACGATGCTCTAAAGTCAACCCTTCAGAGCGGCGAGTTTGGATGGGGTGAGCATAGTCGCTGTAGGCTTCTTTGAGTTCTTTGAGCAGTTTAGGACCGAGGCTAACTGCGGCTTTGGGGCGACGTTTTTTGACTTCTTTAACAAAGTCATCCAAGGGCAAGCTGGCAAAGTCGCTGAGTTTGTTACCCGGTTTCTCAATGCCATGTTCAAGCCCAAGCCAGTCGAGGATGTCACGAGTCGCTTCTTGGTTAGCCTTGGTCATTTCGATCAGGCGTTGGACAGCGGGTTCGACTTCGGCACGGATTGCGTCGGTGGGTGGGGCGATGGGAAGTGTCTCGATGAACTGGGTGAAAAGCCTCAATGCTTCATCTTTTCCGTGCGATGTGTTCCGCCACATATAAGCCCAAACGATTGGAGAATTGAGTACTCCAAGGAGATAGTGATTCCTGAGAGGAAGCATATAGGTCGTGTTGACCGATACTGCTCCAGTCACATCAAAACTGAATTCTGGTCGCCAAGTAATGTCTGTATAGATTATCTTTGGATTGTCGAAGAATTTATAGTAAGCGCAGGGTCTCAATTCCCACCAATAGTATCCTTGATCTTGCCTTTTTATGAGCTTATCTCTAAACTTAATGAGGTGTTGATAAATTGACGGATAAGTTCCTGAAAAGACTGACTCTGCATTATTATTGGACTCTTTCCATGGCCAATTAAAATCACTGCTTGACTTCAATAAAATCATCCATAATTGATTCCATTCTGGATGCCATCGGGACAAGTCCATCCCTCTTAGATAGGGTTTGATAATCTTTGATGCTTTCGGATCAGACTGAATGATTTCATCTTTTTTTCTGCCGTCAATAAGAAAAGCTTGATTGAATCCAGTTTTTATCCCCAAGAACGGTTTTTCACCAATCAAATCCTTCAAAAAAATTCCAGATACTCTCATATTTTCAAATAGAGCACTGACTTGAACAGGATCTAGACTCCAAGCTTGCTTATCAAAATTCAACCAAGGGATCTCATAACCTTCTTGATTTACATACTGTGGCAGGTTGATATTTTCCAAATGCTCCCTTGGCACTGGACAAATTTGCACAGATTCTGATACTTTCGGTTTCTCGGTCTCTTTCGCCCCCTCACCTTCCGGCTTCCTCACCGACACAATACAGGGAAACACATCCGCATCCACAAAAATTGGTGCATGACCGAAATCGATAATTTGCTCAAACACCGAGTTCTCAGCAAAAAACTTCCGCAACGGCTCCCCATAACCCGCCCGCAGCCACTTGTTCGTCACAATGTACGACAAAATCCCCTGAGGTCGCAGAATTTTTAGCCCTTTTTCGTAGAAGTAAACATAGATATCTGCCACCCCATCATAAGCTGCATAATGTTCTTGTAGATAAGGCTTAAACGGCGTCAGTAACTCCTGGCGCACATAGGGTGGATTGCCAATCACCACATCAAAGCCACCACTGACAAACACGTCCGGAAACGCCGCCTCCCAGTCAAAAGCGTAAGCATCCACATCCGGGTCAGCAATAATCGAATTGCCCACCTTGATATTGTCATCCAGATAGGTCAATGTCTTGCCGCGCTCCGCTGTTTTTAGCCACAGCGAGAGTTTGGTGATCTCCACCGACTCTGGTGATAAATCTACCCCATAAAGATTTTGATTCAGAATGGTCTTGGTCAGGTCAAACAAGCTACGCTGACCCACCACTTGCCCTGATTTATCCTGCGTTTGCAGTGCCGCCAACCGCTCATTCACCGCTTCATACTTGCGACTGAGGAAATCAAACGCCGCAATGAGAAATGCCCCCGAACCACAAGCCGGATCAATCACCCGTGTTTGGGTCAGCACCTCATCCCGATAACGTTCCCAAAACTCAATCTCTGCCACCCGCCGCTTGCGAACCGCATTCGCCCGAATCTGATCAATCCCGATTTCTGCCCAGAGCGCCTGTTCCTTACGCTCTAGATATTCACCCAGCGCCACTGCCACAATGTACTGCGTAATAAACGCTGGTGTGTAATAAACACCCTGAGTCTTACGACGCCCCTTCTTCTGGTCATAGTCCTGATTCGCTGCCTTGGCTCGCAACTCTTCCAAATCCGATACCGATTGTTCAAAAATATGCCCCAGAATATTGACTGAAATCTCCGAGGCAAAGTCATAGCGGGTCAGGGTATTGAGCTGGCTACAGAGAACATCTGAAACCCACAATTGCTCATCCAAGAGCGGGTCATGAGCAAAAAGACCACCGTTATAGCCAGGGATCTCTAATGCACTGTTCCCCTTATCCACCGCTTGAAACACCGCCTTGAAATTATCCCAAATGCGGCGGGGATTATAGGGATCTTTATGGTCGTGGGCCTTTTGTAGTGTTTTCTCTGGCAACAAACCCCGGTCTTCGCAAAATGCAATGAACAAGATGCGATCGAGCACCTTCTGAGCAGCCGCGATCAGCGTGATGTTGCGATTGTTCAACTCTGCTGGCCCAATATGCAGAAAATGTTTGGCTAGTTGTAGCCGTACCTGCTTATATTCCTCGTAGAGCTTTTCGGTGATGTCTTTATCTGCATTGGCTGACTCAATGAGCAACTGATCAATCCGCGATTTAGCCTTGGCATCAGCCGTTGGCGGCAAAAAATTCTCCCGACAGAGAATGAAGTAGAACCACTTGAAGGTTTCCAGATGGGTTAGGTCTTCGAGCCAAAACCACTCATAATAAGCTGGGGTCTTGCTGGTCTGGTAGAGTCGGATTTCTCGATAATTTGACACGATCACCCAGCGACAATCCGGGGTGTAGTTGGCATAACGCCAGCCCTGATCCACCGCCGACTCATGGCGACCCGATACCGTGCGATCGAGGTCATTGGTCACGCCTTTGAGTTCAATAGGGGCAACGACTCGCCCCCAGAGCTTTACTTTGCCTGAATCCTCTGTTTTGGCATTAAAGAGTCCAATTGCCCCGTCTGCCGACCCTCCACCATCCGCAATGGTTTGCTCAGCATGGAGTTCCCAGCGATCGCCCTCAATAATGGAGCGGTAGCCCAACACCATTTGGAAAATATCATTGAGGAACTGACCATGAAGCGAGACTTCTTTAATCTTGGTGAGCTTGCCTGACTGGAGTGAGGCGATCCACTCCTGTACCTTCTTGTGCTTATCCGCCAGATCGGCTGGAAAGACAAAGCCCTTGATCGCATTCTCAACACTCTTCTGGTTGAACAAAGCACCAGCATTTTTTCCAGACATAGTTTAATTGATTTGGCATTCTCCTTTTAGTCGATTGCTCAATTTTAATCTGCTTCGCCTAACCTAGGCTAAGGCAAACATCCATCAAGCCTTGGTATAAACATAAGCTGTCTTGGTCGGCCCCGCCGTATCCACCCAATCCGGCAGGGCATCACCCAAGCGGCGAAGCACTTCATAGGCCCGCTGTGCCACTGCCCCCGCATAGTCTTCCTGCTCATTTTCATATTTAAAGCTAAACTCAACCACGATCGGTGCCTCGGCCGAATCAGCCGCATCATACCAAACTACTAAGGCACAGCTTGCTCTCACTTTGGGACGTTTGCCAATTTTCAACATTGCCCCCGTAATCACCAATTCTCGTGCCGTAAAATTGTTCACAATCTGGAGCGGTTCATCGGCTTGATACCCCGGTAGGCGGGTAGAAAGGTCAGGATAGAGTTTTCCGGGGTCAGCGAGGGTATTGAGTTTTTTACGCTCAGAAATGGGTTGTTTAGTCGAGAAGCTATAGAGTTTGAGAAAAGGTAATTTAATATCTTCTTCAAATTTTGTTTTGCCTTTTTTCCGTTTTGCGGCAGACATATCCCGATCTTGGGAAATATAGCGATCGGGATGACGGTATTTAAGCGTCACTTCCCGTTCACGGGTTCTAAGATTGACCCGTTCTCGAAAAACATAGTTATTATTGCGTAGACGCTGATCACTGCTGTCATAGAAGCGAATGCTGCGTTCTTTTTCGATTTGATCTAAATTACCATCTGTGTCATACACCACATCTTCAATACTGTGCTTGAAATCGACCCAAAATGCTCCAGCCTGTTGGAGTAAGGTGGTTATTGAACCCATAAAGCGGATGCGTTGAAGCATGACTTTATATTCGCGTGAGATCACGTTTTGTTTCATTGTTTCTCTACTTGGGTTGAACTTGACATTTTCTTTATAGATACGCTCCAAGACATATTTGAGTTTTTGGATGCTTATCTTTACATTATGACTTTCCCAAGGTTTTTGCCATCCTCCTCAGAACGTTTTCAGGTTGCTACGCCACTCTACGGACAACGACAACGCAGAGCGGGAGCGGATGGCACAATGAAATGGCTCGGCAAACTTACACTTGGGGCGGCCTCAGCTTCCCTGCTCTTGCTGATGGTGGCGATCGTCCAGGCCGGCAGTTGGCAAGACTTTAAGCTCCAATATTATGCCTTGACCCAGATTCTGCATGATCAAGACCAAGAGCTCGACGATCTGCGCAAACAAGGGACACCGCCCCAACAGAACAGTCGTATTGAACTCGGCGAACTGCTCAACGGTGGGCCCCCCAAAGACGGGATTCCCAGTATCGATAACCCCGAATTTGATACGCCGACCACAACGCCTTTTTCTGAGGATGAAACAGTCATTGGTGTGGTCATCAATGGTGAAGCCAAAGCCTACCCCTTTGGAGTGATGAACTGGCATGAAATCGTCAATGACACCGTTGGCGGCGTTAACATCACGATTTCTTATTGCCCCCTCTGCGATACGATCGTTGCCTTTGAGCGGGGCGACACGACCTTTGGTGTCTCGGGGAAACTCTACCAGAGCTGCTTGATTCTGTACGATCGCGCCGATGATAGCCTGTTTGTGCAACCCTGGGCCTTGGGTGTGGTGGGACCCCAGATGAACCAGAGCCTCGGGCGCATCCCCGCCGTGAAAACCACCCTCAAGGCCTGGCTGGCTCAATATCCCGAGAGTCAGATTCTCGCCACCCGCACCGGCCATGATCGCGCCTACCAGGGTTATCCCTACGGCAGTTACTACACCAACGAGCGCCTTATCTTTCCGGTGCGCAACCAGGCCCAACGGCAGCATCATCCTAAGGCGATCGTCAGCTATATTTGGGCCGCCGATCCCCAAACTCCCCACAACCAGTTTGCTGGGGCAAGTCATCAATTCATCCATGAGGAGCTGCGTGAAGCGGGCTCCCAGACAGTGGATTTTCAGGGTCAGCCGCTTGTGGCCCGTTGGGATGCGACACTTGAAACGGTGGTGGTGGAAGACCGGGAGGGTCGAGTGATTCCCAGTAGCACTGCGTTTGCGTTTGTCTATCCAGCGTTTTTTGGCTCGGCTCAGTAGCTAAGCGATCACGATCACCTTGGCGGCCGATACCCTGAACCCACCCCGGTCTACGCTACGCTTGACCGCCCCTCCCGAGAGGGGATTTATGGTTAAAATCTCCGACTGGGAGGAGTACCCTGGAGTGGGGAGGTGGGTTGACCCACTCTGCTCTCCAGAGGACATTTTGCGACCTGCCATCAAACCCGCAACAATGTCGGTCGATCGCGGGTGGCCACAATTCGCCGACAGCCCGACTCGGGAAGCGCCCATTGATAATGCCGCTCCTCCGGCTTACCCCAGCAGAGTCCCAAATAGACTTCGGTCAGCGCTGCATCGACTTCGGCCCATTCCGCCTCGCCGATAAAGGTTTCGACCAACTCCGGGGAGAGACGTTGCTGCTCTTTGCCCATCAGCCAGAGTTTTAAGCCTGCTGTCGTCTGCCGCCAAAACGCCAATACATTAGCTTTGGAGGCTTGCAGCGCCTGTTTATCGGCGGCGATCGCAATCAATTGATTGTGCAACTCCGGAAAACGCACCGTCTGACCGCCAAACTGACAGGTGCGCCAAATCAGCCCCGAAACGCCGTAGCGACGCTGATAGTCATGGATCTGTTCGCGAAACTCTCGATAGGCATACACTCGACTGATCTTGTCGTTGCCGAGCGCCAGAGAGAGAACCGGGTCATTGAAGCGCTCTTGGGCCGAGAGCAGCACCCGTTGACCCCGACAACTGGCCCGCATTTCTTTTTCGAGAATCTCAATCAGTTGCTGTGTGGAATAGGGCATAGCGAAACCGTTGAAAGAGCGTGCCAGTCTTTCCCTGAATGATAGCGTTGAATATCATCAGGGCGCGTCATTAAAACCTGACTTACTCCGACTCCCCACTCAAGGCTTGCTCCAGCTTCTTCTCATCAATCTCACGCAGGGGAACCAATCCCGCCTTTTTCAACAAGAGCTGGCCTTCATCGGTCAGGAGCAAAGCAGCAAAGGCTTGGCCAATCGGTTGGCGGCGGTTGTCGAGGGGATAGACAACGGCCAAGGGATAAGCGAGCGGATAGCGCTGCTGGCGAATCGCCGCAATATTCGTGCGATAGCTCCCTTTCTCATTGCAGAGATCCGTCCGGGGACTAATCGAGAAGCCCCAATTGTTGATCAAGGGTGAAACCGGGCCTTTACCCCCGGCTTTTAGGGCGAGCGGATAAACCGAGCATTGGCCAAACACCTCGGAAAGGCTGCCAAAGGCGATCGCCCCCACCTGAGTCGCTTCAAAATCCCGCAGCACCGCATTCAGGGTTTGAAAGGTGGTCAGCCGGGTGATCTGAGTGCTGGCGGCACTGGCGCTGCTGCGCTGACTGCGCAGTTCTCGGAACTTGGCGATCGCCTCTTCGGTTTGTAACACCCGTTGCTCAAAAATGGCCACCGCCTCCTGATCATCAGGAATATAGAGTTTGACGGCGAGATCAGGGCCCCCGATTTCTTGCCAATTGGTAATTTCCCCGGTATAGAGTTGCCGGAGTTGCCCCAGGCTAATTTGACCGTTGAGGCCTCGGGGCAAGCCGTTGCGACGGTCTTCGTAGCTAAAAGCCACATAGACGGCGATCGCATCGTAGGCAAACCGCTCGTACCAGAAGTCAATGCCCAGATTCTCCAGCAAGCTACTCACCGCAAACTCGGCTTCTTGATCCCGGACTTTGGCGATGGCATCACTTGCGGAGGGTTGGGGAAGATAGGTGAGGGTGATCCGGGTGGGCTCCTCGGCTTCCGCATCGCTACCCGCAGCAGCTTCCTCTGTTCCCGATTCGGCTGTCCCATCCCCCGCTGCGGCTGGATCAGCGTCTGGCGCAGGCTCATCCGTCTGAGCTGGAGTGGATGCGTCGCTGGCTGCGGCTGGGTCACTCGCTGCGGCTGGGCTTGGACTAGCCGCAGCGCCTTCCTCCGGTGCCGGACTATCGGGATTGAGGCGGCGATCGATTTCACCGGCCAGGGTTTTGTCCTTGACAATTAAATTCGCCTGCTGCCAAATGGGCGTCCAGACCCCAGCCCCTTCGCCCGTGAAGCGAATCGTTCCCTTGGGCAGGCCAGACACTTGATTCACGCAGCAGATCGTGGGGGGGCCGGGCAGGGGGGGCTCTGCCGTTAAGCGCTTGAAAAGCTGGAAGAGCCCACCCAAGGCCCCCACTGCGAAGAAGAGGAGCAGCAAAATCCGTAGCCAGGTGGGGGGGAAGGGCTTGCTGTCGTCCTGCAGGGTTTCGGGTCGGTCAACCACCGTGACCGGTTCCGGAATCGGCAACTTCAGCAGGGCTTGCCGGGCCAGACTTGACGATTCAAAGGGCAGATTATTAAGCCCCATAAGCCAGAGAATATAGCGCTTGAAAGCCTCCGGAGTCGCCTCGGGCCAATATTCGGGCACACCGGGGTCGAGGGGGGTTTGGTTGCCCGGATCCGCCGATCGCCCCGCTAACAGATAAAAGGCCACCTTGCCCAAATCTTCCAGATCGCCCACCACCGAGGGCTCGGGAACCGTTTGATTAAGCGGCAAAAAGAGATGCTCCCAGAGGGCCGGGTCGGCGAGGTAAATATAAACCCCCTGGAAGTTGGGCACAATCAGTAGGCTCTCTAAGTTCAAGTTACCGTGGGGAATGCCGATGCGCACAATACCTGTGGGCAGGCGATATTTCTGCTCATGCAGCCCCTCCAGGCTCTGGAGCACTTGCAGCAAAATCTGCCGCACCAGATAGGGCGAAAGGGGTCCCGTTTCTTTGAGGTATTGTCCGAGAGTCGGGAAGATCTCTGGGGTTTCCGGCAAAATGCTATAGGCTCGACCAGACTGCAATTGCTGCTGCTCATTGGCCGTGAGTTCCACAAGCCCATCCAAAGGAACATCCCAGCGTAGATCCGGTGTACGGCGATCGGCCAGCTCCAAGCTGGTGAAATGGTCAAAGGTGCGCTTGCGCTGTTGCAACTCCAACGGGTGTTCCTTGAAATGACGCACCGGGAGTAAATATTCCTTGACGAGTACGGGCTGGCGATCGAGCAGATCGATCGCCCGGTAAATACGACCCAGGTTCCGGGTCTTCAAGAAACTCTCAATCTGGTAGCGGCCGCGTTTGCCCTGAATCTGGGTTTCGGGGGACAGTAGCGTTGGAAACCCACATCGCGCACAGGTTTTGGCCTCAGGATTCTCGTCAAGGGTTTGGGCGGGCCATTCACAATGGAGCGGATTATTGTGCAGACAGCGATAGGCCGTGTAGAGGGGCGGCGGTGGGGTCAGCAGCTCCACTTCCGGCTCCGCCGCTGCGGTCTCATCCTCCGTGAGAATGCGAATCACCTCTTTTTTGACCTGGGGAAATTCAGGGGTGGGCAGCGAAATTCGTTGCACTGCCTCAGTGATGATCCAGCGATACCGGGCTGGGACAATCTGTGCCGCGCGAAACGAGGCGTTGGCAAACAACATATTGAAGCGACCGGTGATGCCCAGCACCTCGCGGTTTTTGATCGTTTCTAAAATGTTGGACATGGGGATTCGTTAGGGGCGCTCAACGATACTGTGCATGACTTTAGCATCCCTACCCATTCGCCTTTGGCTCAACTCAACCCTTTGTCACACGCCCGTAAAAAATAAAAATCCCTGGCAAGCGCAAGGTTTGCCAGGGAACTTCTCATCAGGGTGCATCTACCACTACTGGTATTCCGGTCTGGAGCGAAGCATCCGGAGAGTTCAGCCCTTCGTCACACGCCCGTAAAAAATAAAAATCCCTGGCAAGCGCAAGGTTTGCCAGGGAACTTCTCATCAGGGTGCATCTACCACTACTGGTATTCCGGTCTGGAGCGGAGCATCCGGAGAGTTCGGCGAAATTTTTTTAGAGCACGGGTTTAACCCCAGTTCTAGATCAGCGAAACGATCGTATTCCTCAAAGCCCTACAATCTCATTGTCAAACCCGGTTGTCAGGGGTCCAGCCCCCCAACACCTCCCGCTGAGGGGGAGATTGCCCCCTCAGACTCCGGCAATATCGGAGCCAGTATTTGATTCTGCGAAGCTTCGACCGTCTTGCGCGATGTCTGCTTATCCAGAGTTCAAGTTAAAAAGGTGTGTTGGGTGTAGGTTGGGTTGAGCCCAGCGAAACCCAACACCGACAGTGTTTTCGAGATTGAGCCCCTTAGTGATCCTGCCACGCAACAGATCGGGACAAACATAGAGGGATTGCCCTACAGGATTTTCTAATCCAATATTTAAACGGTGTCACGACCAGAGGCGTCTGCCATGCCCCAGAAAAAAACAATCATCAAGCGATTAACAGATCTCCTGAGCGTTCTGGGCATGGCGTTAGTTATTGGCCTTGCCCTTCGGAATCTGGTGATCGGTGCGATCGCCGGCATACTACTCTTTGGGCTCTCGGGCGGCTCGCTCCTGTGGGGCGCTTTGGCGGGGGCAGGGGTGGGCGTACTCTTCCTCTTATCGGAGCTTTTTCTGGACGAGGATGACCTGCCGCTGTTCGGGAGTCAGCCCCAAGGCACCACAACGGAACTTGACCCCCAATACCCCTTGGCCGCTGGGGAAATCGGTCGGCAAATTGTGATCCGGCGATCGCTCCCGGTCGTCTTTGCGGAAGTGCTCGATTTTGAGCGCCATGGTGAATGGTCTTGCGAAGTCGGCTTGAGAATTCGCCACCTTTCGGGCGATCGCCAGCAGGTGGGTGCGCGTTTTCAGCGACAGGCCACTGAAATTGGCGCATCGGAAACCTCGATTTTGCAAATTACCGAGATCATCCCCCACCAGAAAATCACCTACACCCAAGCGTCAACAGACTCAAAACCGATTAAAATTATCGGCGGTTATTTCTGCTTTGCAGCCACAACCGAGGGAACGCAGGTGGCCGCTGTTTTGCAATTTAAAACCTCACCTGGATTTGGCGTTGTTGAGCGTTTGTATGAGCCGGGTATTCATCAAGATTTAATTAATCTGAAGGAGCGGTTGGAGGCTTGAGGGGTAAGGGGCGATCGCCCAATACGAAACGAAAATCAAAAACTGTAGGTTGGGTAGAACAGAGTGAAACCCAACACAGTCAGCATTATATTAGGTTCGCTCTTTTATTACTGGACTTTAGACAAATAGTAAAAAAACACTATAGGTGGTGTAATTTAGTCGAGTGGTTTCCTCTAGATATAGCGTTTTGTCTAAACTCCAATTATTAATCCAATGCACAAATTAAGGTGTTTCACAGCACTATAGATAGAGCTCTTTCACAAAAGAGATATGTCGGAGAAAGTAGCTTGAGGATCATTGGTGTCGTAAAAAGGTAGAGATGCTTGAGGTTTTCCCCAATTAATCATATCCAAGAAGTTGGATTGATGTTTTAGGTGTTACCCAATCTAAGTCTCTCTCTTTATATTCATTTTTGTGAATTATTGGTATGTATTTCCATCGATAATTCAAGATTTTCAAGGTAATTCTAACGAGAAGATCATAAAGATGTTCTCGCACCACTAGCATCTCAGGGAAGTATCCAGTTTCATGCATTACCATTCCTCGACAATACGATAAAAGTCCACGCCAAGATTTTCCATCACTACGAGGATTGCTTGTATAGTGAATATCCATCACTTCTACATCATTCAATTTGAACTTTTGGGACAAACTGGCAATTGCCCATCCATTCTTGTCACTTTTTTTCCAAAGCGATCCCAATCTAGATGATATCTCTAGTATTTTTTGCTTTTGTTCGTTTTCATTCGCCTTCTTAGAGATATCCTTGATCTCCTCTTGAGCAAAAGTAATAATCTCTTGGATCTCCTCAAAATACTCAAGCTTTAATTCTGTTTTCATATCCACGTTGCCGATATTATTATTTTTGCACA
The DNA here is from genome assembly GCA_039180005.1 of Cyanobacteria bacterium P01_G01_bin.54. Lineage (GTDB taxonomy): Bacteria > Cyanobacteriota > Cyanobacteriia > Cyanobacteriales > Spirulinaceae > SIO3F2. The sequence continues at coordinate 34,712 of JBCDEB010000012.1, forward strand.
AAATCTCAAAAGCCAAAAAAATATTTTTCAGAGCTTCGTCGATCCTGAATTCATTGAGGCCCGCTAGAACAACATAAGACATGACTTGGGAAATATATCGTCGCTTAATAACATCTGCTGACAGAGCTACATTGAGAAATTCACCTAGACTTGGGGATAAACGATTACACTCAAAGGGTTGATGACCTTTTTGATAATCCTGACGGTTTACTGATTTATGCAAACGCCTTGTCAGACCACCTTTTTCATCGTAACATTCAAGCCAGGGATAACCAACAAGAGACCCAGTAGCAAAACTCAACAGTGGGATAAGTTCTGCACCTAAATCCTCTAATCGAATTTCCGATTTCAAATCATTCAAGATACCCACCATTATCGATGTTACAAGAATATTCTTTTGTCTTTTTTTCAAGAACTCCTCTCTTTCTTTGTAATCTGCCAACCGTTCGATAGAAACAGTGCTGCCTTTATGGTTAAATAAGATAAAAGACAATCCTGAGCTTGCAACAAGACGTGCTACTGCTCTTTCCTCTTCAGTTAGATCTTCCGGTATTTCTGTTTTTTCATAAACTCTTAGAGGATGATCGCCAAGACTTTCACTATACTCAAAGGCATCTGATAGGAAATTGGAGAGTGGGGCAACCCAATACTTTTCGTTGATTTCATTAATCGAGATATTTGCATCGAAAACTGAATTCACAAAGATAAATTTAACCTTATTAATGAAGCCACTATAGTCTATGGAGCTACGGACTTTAAAAGAACCATCCTTTGTCTGAACTTCCAAGTTGGTGCATTTTGTGTTCTTTGACGATATCTCAGTGATTGTATTCATTCCTGAAGCCGATAACACTACATTGTCAATGCTATCAACCTCCATCTCAGCATGATATTTACCATTCTCATAAAAAGTCACCTTTACATAACCCTTTAAAATTGAGATTAGACCTTCAAATTTAGCTAATCCCTCACCCTCATATACAATCTTTGTTTTAAACCATGAGGTAGGCTTTGGTCTGTAGTCTTCTGGATTGAATTTCATTGATTTATTATGTGCGGTGAGTTTGCCAGAAAATTAGCCCACCTGTATTATGCACCAATAACTGAATGGTTGTAACGAAATCATCGCTTTAATAGCTGTACAGTGTATGTAGTGTGGACGCTCGATGCGTTCAATATCAGCCTCTAGAACCACAGCAGTAGTGCTGTGGCACACCTTAGTCTGTGCATTAAATTACTCGGGGGTAAATCCCTCAAAACATTGGCGGTGTTGGGTTTCACTCCGTTCAACTCAACCTACTCCTAACTGGCTTAAACGTTTGGCACGCTGCTCTTCCAAGAGTTTTAGATACCGCTCGATCTCCTCAGGTTCAGTCGCATTCTGGAGACATTGAACTAAACGAGCCTCAATAGCATCCGCGATAGGATCATCAGGAAGTTCTGGAGATGGTAATTTCGAGCGAGTTATTTCACCGCTATCTTTATTCTCATTCTTGGGGAAACTCTCGGGAGAGTTGCTCATCCGCTAGGGGGGGTAACGACGAGGCAATTCTATCAGGCTGAGGTTAGACATTGCCCATTCAGCAGGAGTTTTAGCGTTCTAGGTAAATCTTTTCCCTAGCAAAGCCTCAGTGAAGCCGTTGCCCAGATTCAAGCCCTGCTGAAGCAACTCGAAGAAAACCACCCCACCCGCACCACCATCGAACAGATGCAAGTGGCAATGAAAGTCGTGGAGCAGATTGAGAATGATGCCAACTTGAAAGCGGCGGCGATCGCCGCGCTCAAAGCGGGGGCATTGGTAGACTTACGGCGTCAACCCATCGGTGCAATTGTTGTGGCGTCAATTGCAGGCTGGGCAAAAGCTTAGACCCGCCCAGCCAGATAATCCTATCTCGTTCCATCCCCGCTTTAAAGATGCGGGGTTTCCTTAGCTACCGTTTTTTCTTCAGGACGGTTCAAGTAAAATCAATCGCTGTAGAGATGAGGGCAGCGCCTAGGGCAATCGCCAAAAACAAAGGAACAGCTAATCTTCGCACAAGTTTGTCTGAGTCCATAGAACCTCACTGTTAGGGTAAATTTTTTAGTCATGTTTCAATCAATACAGAGAAACGGACGACAATAAGTACGTATAGACTTATTACTTGTCCCTTATCTCTAAAGAAATTCTATAACATTAGGGCATTTAACCTTCCCCATGCTAGAGCAATAAGGATTTCTGAGTCGTCCGAAAGCGAACCCTAAGGGACAGAGATGGCATTGATATCCCTAGGCGGAGGGTCGGCAATGCCCACCACACGAAAGTTCCAGCTTACTGAGTAACTTGAGTTCTGGATAAGCAGACATCGCGCAAAACTCTGAAACTCAGCAGAATCAACAATACTGGCTCCGATATTGCCGGAGTCTGAGGGGGCAATTTCCCCCTCAGCGGGAGGTGTCGGGGGGCTGGACCCCTGACAACCGGGTTTGACAACGAGATTTTAAGGTGTTGAAGAAGGCGATCGCTTTGCTTAACCGAAACTCACGTTGGATAGACTCTAATACACCAGATTGTGAAAGTCGCCAAAGGGAGGTGTATCAGGTTCCAGTTTTATGGTGATTAAGCTCACAACGGCGTTTCACAAGATTTTCACGAGTTCTGCCTAAATTCAGAATCAAACACGATTCCCAAGCAGGAGCCCCCACCATGGCCGAGCCAAACATCACGACAGTGGAGCAGTTCGCTGCACTCTATGGCCAGAGTGAGCAAGATTGGATCAGTGAGCAAGATTGGACGATTGAGCAGTTCGCTGCACTCTATGGCCAGAGTGAGCAAGATTGGACTGTCCTGCATCAATGGCGCTCCTTACCCAACTTCAACGAAGAATTGAAGGCGATGCTCTCTCACTTCTTAAATTGGTAGTCCTTTACGCCTCATCTCCCAAATCCTCCGCTGTTAGCGGAGCTTGCCGATTGTTGCGCACATGAAGCACAAACACCACATTCTCGCGCACCACAAACAAAATTCGGTAAATCGATTGGTGCTTCCCATACAAAAGCTGCCGAACCTCTTCAGAAAAAACATCATGCTCAACGGCCAATGCACAGCGCTTGGGTTGCTCTTGCAATGTTGCCAGCTTATTCATCAAACCCCGAAACCAGCGATCGGCATAGCCCGTAGAATCTCGCTTTCGTAGCCACCGATATGCCGTTTCAATTTCAGCTTCAGCTTGCCGAGTTAGCCTAACCTGGAATGTCATACCGACGTTGCATTTCCTGCCGAAAGTCATTGAGCGGACGGGTTCGGCCGGCTTCGACATCCGCTAAACCCTGCTTAATTCCGGTGACAGCCTCTAGGTACTCGATGGTCTCCAGCAGTTTTTGATACGCGGCTGCATCCTGAACCACCAACTCCGCTTGACCATTAACCGTCAAAACCATTGGCGCACCAGTCTCTTTCATCTGCTCAATAAACTCAGATGTGCGACGCTTGAAGCTAGAGAGGGATTGAATATCACGAGTTAGATTGAGCATATCATCGACTGCATTAAATTTGCATTCAATTTGATGCTAACACATCAACTTATTCATCTTGCTCGTTGCGCATCGGTAGACGCTTACGCCTCAACCAACGCCCTACAGCAACAACCGCAATAACGACCCACCAATCCCCTTAACCGAATTGAGCAGATCAATCCCCAAACCACTGCCGCCGCCACCAGGGTTCTGCCGTGCATCGATATATTCCACCAGCGCCAGCGCCATTTCTTCCCCTTGGGTATTCTCTTGGGCATTGAAGAGCGCTGCCGCCTGGACGGCATCTTGAGCTGCCCCCGCTTCATCCACTAAGCTCAGGCGCATCAACGCCCGCCCCAGATAAGCCGCCGCAAACTCGTTGTCCAGTTGAATCGCGCGGTTGTAATAGTTGATTGCCTCGATATAGCTGCGATTATTTCCCGCCACAACCCCCAGCGCATAGTAGTTCTCCGCCCGCTCAAAGGAAGCGGGCAGGCCGATCGCCCCTTGAATCGCGGCTAAATCAAGCCTTGTGCCCCAAAGATTCGCTTGGGAGAGGATCGACCGTCGCAAATCCGTCCCCACCACATTCGCCCCCAGCAGGCTGGCATTACTGAGGTTAGCGCTATGCAGCGATGCCCCGGCTAAATTAGCTTGGGTTAAATCTGCCGCCGCTAAATTGGCTTGGCTCAGGTTCGCCCCCCGCAAGTCCGCGCCCGTCAGGTCGGCACCGGGTAGATCCGCAAACACCAACCCAGCCCCCCGCAGGTCACAGCCGGGACAATCCCCCGTCGAGAGCAATTGTTGGAGGTGGTTGGCGTCTTCGGCGGCGGCCGGCAGAGCGGCAAAGAGGGTCAGCAGGCTGGCGGTCAGGAAGGAGAGCGTCTTGGACATTGGCTGGAGTTGGGGCAGGTGCCCTATTATGGTATCGCTCTCCTCCCCTTCATCTCTAAAAACGGAGCATTGCACATTGCCAACTGCGAACGCTGAACTAATTTTTCCGCCACCACTCCAACCGGGCGATCGCCTCATTGCCCTAGCCCCCAGCGGTGCCCTCAAAGCCATGGCTCGGCTACAAGATGGCCTTGCGGTCTGGCAGCGTCAGGGCTATACCGTGGAGCTGGCGGCGGGTTGGCAAGACCGTCATAGCTACCTCGGTGGCACAGACACCCAGCGCCGTCAAGCCCTCAAAACGGCTTGGGAAGATCCGGACTGCAAGGGCATTCTCTGCATTCGGGGTGGCTATGGCACGGCACGGTTGCTCGAAGATTGGACCTGGCCCCAGACTGATGTCCCCAAGTGGCTGATTGGCTTTTCCGATATCACGGGGCTGAGCTGGAGTTTGGCCCATCAGGGCATCGGCAGCCTCCACGGGCCCGTGCTGACAACGCTGGGCAAGGAACCGGACTGGTCGCAGCAGCGCCTCTTTGATGCGGTCACTCGTCAGCCCTTGTCACCCTTGCGAGGGACGGGTTGGGGCCAGGGGCGAGCCAGTGGTCTGCTGTTGCCGGGGAATCTGACGGTGGCCACCCATCTACTCAATACAGCGATGCAGCCGAATTTAAAGAATGTCATTCTGGCCTGGGAAGATATCGCCGAAGCGCCCTATCGCCTCGATCGCATGATTACCCAATGGCGTATGAGCGGGGCGATCGCCCAGATATCGGGGATTGCCCTGGGGCAGTTCACGGATTGTGTGGGGGATGCGGGCACTTGGACGGTAGAGGAGATGCTGCGCGATCGCCTCGGCGATCTCAATATCCCGATTGTCTCGAATTTGCCCTTTGGACACGACACCGGGAATGCCACCCTGCCGGTGGGCAAGATGGCGATGTTAGATGGCGATCGTGGCACCTTAACGACGCTATAACTAGAGAACAGTGAGGTGTTTGCACCCATGAATTCGCAGGAAGGCAGATGGCAATAACAACAACAGAATACAAATATATTCAGCTCAATGAGCAGGGCATCGCTATCATTGCCGGGAGCACCATGAAGGTGACTGAACTGGTAACGTCTCATTTTGCGGATGGCTGGAGTCCTGAGCAGCTTCAGGTTGAATATCCTCATCTGAGTTTGGGACAGATTCACTCTGCACTTGCCTATTACTGGGATCATCGAGAGGTGTTAGATGCCCAGATACAACGACAATTTGAATTTGCCCAAGCCCTTCGTCAACAATCTTCATCCTCTCCGATTAAAAGCAAACTGAGAGCAAAAGGACTGCTTCCATGAGTTTGTAGCTTTATATGGATGAAAATGTGCCTCAGCAAATTACACAAGGGCTCAGGTTACGTGGCATAGATATTTTAACCGTGCAAGAAGATGGACGTAGTGGACTTGCTGATCCTGATGTTATCGCACGGGCAACAGAATTAGAGCGAGTCCTGTTTTCACGGGACAATGATTTTTTGGTAATCGCTCATGATTTTCAAGCTCAGGAGATCCCCTTTTCCGGCGTCATTTATGTTCATCCCCAGGCGATTAGTATTGGCAATTGTGTAAAAGAGTTGGAGTTAATTGCCAAGGTTTGTGATATTGAGGATTGCCGAAATCTTGTGCAGTTTTTGCCACTTTAGTGTACGCCAAAGCCCGCTTAGCCTACGCTCATGAAGCCACTAAACTGGGCAGTTCCGCCTCACTCAAGCGCCCATCTTCGAGATGTACGAGGCGATCGGCCACGTCTAAAATTCGGTTGTCATGGGTGACAATCAAGCTGGTGCAGCCCTGTTCCTTGGAAAGACGGCGCATCAGTTCCACCACGGCCCGGCCAGATTTACTGTCTAGAGCGGCGGTCGGTTCGTCAGCCAGGATCAGCTTGGGATGACCGGCCAGGGCACGGGCAATCGCCACCCGCTGCTTTTGCCCCCCTGAGAGGTGAGTCGGATAATAGTTCAAGTGATCTTCCAGCCCGACCGCTTCGAGGATTTCTGTGGCCCGCTGCTGGACTTCTTTGCCACTGAGGGGGTGCAATTCAGCCGCCATCTGTACATTCTGCCGCGCCGTCAACGACATCAGCAGGTTATGACCCTGAAAAATATAGCCAATCTTGCGCCGGATTTTGACCAAGCGCCGTTGGGGCACACCGACAATCTCTTGGCCCAGCACCTTAAGGCTACCGTCCTGGGCCGATCGCAACCCCCCCATTAGCGTCAAAAGGGTGGTTTTCCCGGAACCGGAGGGACCCTTGAGGATAATCACCTCGCCCGGAAGCATTGTGAAGCGAATATCAAAGAGAATCTGCTTCCGTAATGCCCCTTTGCCAAAGGCATGGTTAAGGTTGTGGATAGCGATGATGGGTGTCATGGGAATCTAGGCCTGAGCAATACTGTAGGGACAGGTTTGCAACCTGCCCCTGCCCAGGAGATTAGGAATCACTTAATGCTAGCGTTGCCTCTGCCGCTGCGCCGCCACTACTTCCGCCTAGCATCTCGGCGGTTGCTTCCTCCTCGCCCAAATAAATCACGCGGATATCTTCTGGCAGTTGCAGGGTTAACAAGCCATAGCTTTCGTTGAGATAGTCCTGTACCTGAGCCGGGGAAATCATGTCACCCTCGGCTTGTAGATAGGCAGCAATGCGGGTTGGACTCCATTTGAACGTTTTGGCCATAATCAGGATCAGGCGCACGATCGGTGGGAGGCGATCGAGGGCTTGTTCCAGATAACACCAGAGCGGTGGCGAAGCCGATTCAAGACTGTAGGTAATCGCTTCGACGGGGGGAAGTTCCACCTGGTTGATGCACATGGCTGTAACGTTGATGAGCCAATTTTGAAACGAGCTGGCATGAGCATTTTGACCCCTTAACTCCAGACTGCGCATCTCGTAGAAGGCATGTCGCCAAGTCAGGGCAAAAAGATAATCCCCTTGGACGGGCGATCGCGCCGAATGGGCAATCAGGGTATAGACGATCGGGTTATACCGACAAAAGAGCGCCACAAAATACTTGCCCTGCTCCGGATAGCGTTGAAAAAGGGTCAGCAGGTCTTGGTCGCTGTAGCGAAACAGGGACTTAATGGTGAGATGTTGGCATTCTGGGAACTGGGGAGTTTGCACAGTTGGCGTTGGTCACTCTTTATTACGCTGCCTTTCGCTATAGTTATACCTTAGATCCCTGCGCATCTGCTGCGATGGTTCGTATTTTTGTCTATGGCACGCTTCAGCCCGGCCAAGCCAATTATCACTCATACTGTGCTGATCGCATGCAATGGGTGCAGCCCGCCTATACCTATGGTCAGCTCTATGCTTTGCCTGTGGGCTACCCTGCCCTGACCCAGGGGCGCGATCGCGTTTGGGGACATTTGCTGACCTTTCCGGATGCGTCCATCTTGTCCCGACTCGACGAACTCGAGGCGTTTGACCCCAGACGACCCCCAGAGCAAAACGAATACGAACGCCGCCGGGTTCCCGTCTACGATCCCACCCAGCGATCGCTGGGTCAGGCTTGGGCCTATTTGATGCGACGCCCTTGGATCAAAGCCGCCAGGGGGAAATATCGGGCCAGCGGCTGTTGGCCCTGACGTGAAGATGATTTTCTGTGTGTTAGAGAACGGTTTGCGATCGCAAGATAACGATTAGAATAGCTCCAACAGACAACCCAACCAAGCTGATGCAAGCAGACTCCCCGACCAATGGCCAAGCTAATGGCCACTCCACTGTGGAACCGACGCTCAACACCCTTCAAGACACAATGCCAGCTAACAACAGCCCGGTGGCAATGATCCAGGCCCAAGACGTCCACAAATGGTATACCAGCAACCGCTTCCATGTGCTGCGCGGCGTGAGTCTGACGATCAACAAGGGAGAAGTGGTCGTGATCATGGGGCCCTCTGGCTCCGGCAAGTCCACCTTTATTCGCACCTTTAACGCCCTAGAACCCTATCAAAAGGGCAGCATTGTTGTGGACGGCATTGAGCTCTCCCACGACCTAAAAAATATCGATGCCATTCGTCGCGAAGTGGGCATGGTCTTTCAGCAGTTCAACCTCTTCCCTCACCTGACGGTGCTGCAAAATGTCACCCTCGCGCCGATTTGGGTACGTCGTCGCAAGAAGACCGACGCAGAGGCGGTGGCCATGCAACTGCTCGAGAAGGTGGGCATTCTTGAGCAGGCTCGAAAATATCCCGGACAACTCTCAGGGGGACAACAGCAGCGGGTGGCGATCGCCCGCGCTCTGGCCATGCAACCCAAAATCATGCTCTTTGATGAACCCACCTCCGCCCTAGACCCCGAGATGGTACGGGAGGTACTTGACACCATGCGCTCCCTGGCCAACGACGGCATGACCATGGCCTGCGTCACCCATGAGGTGGGCTTTGCCCGGGAAGTGGCCGATCGCGTTGTGTTGATGGCCGATGGGGAACTGGTCGAAGAAGCCACCCCCGAAGCCTTTTTCAACAATCCCCAGCACGATCGCACCAAGCAGTTTCTGTCGCAGATTTTGTAAAGACCATGACCCTGGCCGCCTCAAAACCGGTTTCTGTTTCGCTGACGGACTATTTCGAGCAGGAAGCGATCGCCCAAACGCGGCAGGAATATCGTGCTGGAGCAGTGATTCCCATGGCCGGCGGCACACCCAACCATAACCAAATCATCAGTAATCTCAATGCCCTGCTCAATGTGGGGCTGCGGCGACACCCCTATCGCACCTATGCCAGCGATCAGCGTCTCTGGATTCCAGCGGCAGCCGTGGCTACCTATCCCGACTTAATGGTAGTGGCTGAACCCTTAGAGCGACACGAGCAACGCGAGGATACCCTGGTGAATGCCTTGCTCATTGCGGAGGTGCTCTCCAAGTCAACCCGAAATTATGATAAAGGTGATAAATTTTCGGCGTATCGTAACCTCTCTCAATTTCGAGAATATTTAACTCTAGAGCAGTCTCTGCCCTATGGGGAGCATTACTATAAAACAGAGCAGGGTTGGTTATTGCAAGAGTACAGTGGCTTCGACGCACAGATTGAATTGCAGACAATTGGGATAACGCTCGTGTTAGCTGATTTGTACGACAAAGTGGATGGAGTTGAGGATAGTGTTTGCGGAGGAAAATAAGAATTATGAGCATCACGATCTTGAACCTAGAGCCCATCTTGAAGCTGACCCAAGCACAGTTTCATGCTTTATGTGCCGCCAACCCCGATGCTCAGCTTGAGCTTAGTGCTCAGGGAGAGCTCAATATCATGTCGCCGACGGGTGGAGAAACCAGTACCTGGAATTCTGAACTGAATGCTGACCTCGTCCTATGGAATCGGCAAACGAAGTTGGGCAAAACCTTCGACTCATCCGGCGGATTTTCCCTACCCAATGGTGCTGAGCGCTCTCCTGATCTGGCGTGGATTCCGCTAGCCAAGTGGGAAGCGCTCACCTCAGAAGAACGCAAAGGTTTTCTGCCCCTCTGCCCGGACTTTGCCCTGGAGTTGATGTCGCCCTCTGATTCCTGGCCCCAAGGACAGAAAAAGATGGTCGAATATAGAGAAAATGGCTGTCGCTTGGGCTGGCTGATTGACCCCCGCAGCCGTCGTGTGGCGATCTATCAACCCGATCAAGCTGTTGAGATTCTCAAGACCCCCGCTGTTCTTTCTGGCGAGGACGTATTGCCCGGATTTGTTTTGAATCTGCAAGCATTGTGGACTTGAGGCGATCGGGCGTTAGGCAGGTGATCTCAGATCCTGATTGTATAGAGCCAGAAAGAAAGTGAAGACTGAGCTTGCGGTGTGGTGAGCTTGCCGAACTGTCGAACGTCTGAACGGCCGGGCTCCCCCCTCTGGGGACGCTACGCGAACGACAAGCCCTGGACTGAGCTTGCCGAAGTCTCAGCCCTCATCCCGGTTTTATTTGGAGTCTACTTGGCGGATCTGGTATGACATACAGCCGCTAGAATTAACCTGAGTTTCGGTTAAGCCAAGAGCGCGAACATTTTATAAAGCTCAAGGAAATTAACCATACTGGCTCCGGTATTGCCGGAGTCTGAGGGGGCAATCTCCCCCTCAGCGGGAGGTGTCGGGGGGCGGGTTCCCTGACAACCGGGTTGGACATTGAGATTTTAGTGCTTTAAGGAATACGATCGCTTCGCTTAACCTGAGTTTTGGTTAAGCGAAGCAATTAACCCAAGGCATCTAGAACCTAAAGGTAGTCCGAATCGTCCCCACCAAAGCATCGTTATCGATGTCATTGGGAGCTGTCAGCCAAATGAAGCCAGGCGTGATGGAAATGCGATCGCTGAGATTGTACTTATAGAACAACTCCACGTGATAGGGCGTATCTCCGGTGCGATAGCTTCCCGCAGCATTGTCAATATTCCCCGCATAGGGTTGAGCCCCCGCAAAGAGACCCAGAAGATTGCCCTCACCCCCGAGATCGGGGAACGCAAAGCCCAAACCATAGGTCCACACCTCCGCATCACCAGTCGCCAGAGAGGTACCAATGATATCGGTATAGGTAAAGAAACCACTAAAGGAAACCGCGTCGCTGATCGCCCAAGCCAGTTCCATGCCATAGGAATTATTCACCATGCTTGCGACGGCCGAGTTCGCGGTAGACGTCCCCACAACCCCTAGGGAATTGACGTCACCCCGGTCAAAGAGAGCCGTCCCATTGGGATGATAGCCATGCACATAGGTGAGGCCCAAGGAAATGTTATCGGTGAGGTTCGCGCTGAGCTGACCCAAGAGGGCATAGTCTCCTGAAAACAGACCCCGATTGGCAACATTGGCTTGACCCGCTAGGTAGCCCACGGAGAGATTGAACTTTTTGCCAAAGTCATAGCTGGCGCCAATCCCCGCACCGCCACCAATGCGGTAGATGGGGTTCCGAGTGGCAAAGGTCGAGAGCGCACCACTACCCCCGTCATAGTCTTCAAAGTAGGGGTTCAGCGTAGGGACAAAATCACTCCAGGTTCCGCCGCTGGCCGCAATATAGCCCTCGAAATCCTTAATCGGGAAGTAGTAGGCGACCGTTCCGGTGTCCACATTGAAGGTTTGCGTAGCCTCAGCGGTTTGAGCGGTTACCGTTCCCGTCAGACCCGCAACGCCCAACGTAGAGGTGTCGACAATATTGGTATTGACGTTCGGTGCCGTCAGGTTGCTGAGGGAGAGACGAGTCACGAGGCGATCGCTGCCACTAAAACTCGTATGCAGCGTGAGGCGAGCATTATAACCAAAGGTGATTTCATCGTCGTTGTTATCGACCGCGGCCGGGAAGTTTGCCCCCTGAGTGCCATTAAAGGACTCATTCGCGCCAATTAAGGTTGTCGCGGCCATGATCACCTCACCCGTCAGTTTGGTGGTCGTTGAGAAGCTGTGATCCTCCAAGAACGCCACTCGGTTCTCCAAGGTATCAACACGGGTTTCGAGCTCAGCCAACTCTGAACCAAACTCTTCTGTCAAGCGATCGAGAATGGCGAGGTCGTCTCCCCCAAAGTCACCGCCAGCCAGCAGCCGCTCAATCACTTGCAAACAAGCATTCAAACCCGCAGCAAACTCATAGCGCGAGAGAGCGCGATCGCCCCGAAACGTACCATCGGGATAACCCTTAAGACAATCGTAGCGACGAACCAGGTCATCCAGCGCTTGATACGCCCAGTCCGAAGGAATCACATCGCTAAACTGCGCAGCACTCGCCCCCTGACCAAAATCTGGCTCTAGATTGTACTGAGCCTCATACGCCTCCATTTGGTTGATGAGCGATTGCACCTCGTCATAGGATTGGGCAGACACTGCCGTTGCACTGAGGCCCACAGCAGCCAATGCTGCTGCGGAAATTTGTAGGGGTGTATGCTTCAATAACATCAGGAATCTCCTCCTCACGCTTCACGTATCAATCGGGATTATTTAACTTGAGCTGCCAGCAATTATGGCTCATCTACTCCCATCTGACCACAAGAATTAATATTCTCTGACAATCGGTAAATGAGTTCTACAGCTTGGCACATGATACGAAATCCGGATAGCGAAGGCTGAGCGGAGTCGTTCGCACAGCGTCCTTGAGAGATAGCCCGATCGCTCAGACGTTCGACCGTTCGGCAGCTCACCGCACGCTCAGTCTTCACTTTCTTTCTGACTATATACAATCAGGATTTGGCATGAGCGGAGTCATTCGCAGAACGTCCTAATGCTTTGTCAAGCGTGAAATGAGGGGTTGTCGCGAGATTGAATTGAATCCTGAAACCTAGTATCCAAATTGGTTGTGTTGGGTTTCGCTCCACTCAACACCAACCTACAATTTAGGATTGACGCTACACTAGCCCCAATTATTCATGACATCGACAAAAATCTCTGGAAGCGAGCTTCAGCCTGGTGGCGGGCGAGATGCCCGCACTACGGACTGTAATTGAAAAAACCGTAGCGCAGGCGTCCCGCCTGCCTGATGAATAATTGAGGCTAGAGAGGAGAGCCCGACAACAGTGAATATAGCAGCGTTGGTAGATGGTTCGGACATCACGTAGAGTGGGCATTGCCCACCAGAACAGGGTTTCGGCTTCCATAAAATGTCCTGACTCGCTCTAGCCTTGCTATATCATCTCAAAAAACAAAAAGGGACAAGCACAATGGCCTGTCCCGATACTTCTTAATGGAGTTGAAGTAATCAACAAACTGGAATAGCACTAAAGTTGGGGAAGTCAACCCCTCACCTCTATTCGCTCTAGAAATTGAAGGTGGTGCGGAGGGTGCCGATCACGGTATCGCTATCGATTTGGTTGGGCGCAGTCAGCCAAATCACCCCTGGAGTCAGGGAGATGTTATCGGTGAGTTGATACTTGTAAAACAACTCCAAATGATAAGGCGTCTCATCTGCATCAAAAGCCAAACCCGGAATATCAATACTGCCCGCATAGGGCTGAGCCCCCGCAAAGAGACCCAGCACGTTCCCCTCACCCCCTAAATCAGGGAAAGCCAAGCCCGCCCCATAGGTCCAAATTTCCGCCTCCCCTTTGCGACCACTCACGATCGTGGCATCAGTGTAGGCAAAGAAGCCACTTAAAGAGACCCCATCACTGATGCGCCAAGCAAGCTCCGCCCCATAGGAGTTGGTGGCATTGGCCGTATCGGTAGAGACGCCACCGCCGCCCACTAAGTTTGCCAAAGCCGTCCCCACAACACCCGGAGTCCCCACACCCCCCAGGTCGAAGACCGAAGTGTTATCCGGATGGTAGCCATGCACATAGGTCAGACCCAAGGCAATATCATCACTGATGTTGACATTGGCTTGACCCAAAACAGCATAGTCCCCCGAGAAGAGACCGCGCGTGGAGTCGCTGGCTTGACCCGCAAGATAACCCACCGTAACGGTAGAGGGTCCCAGGATGCTATCAAGGAGGTCGAAGTTAAAGCTAAAGCCAGCACCGGCCCCGCCGCCGATGCGATAAATCGGACTCTCAGAGGCAAAGGTTGAGAGGGCCCCATTCCCCCCATCAAAGTCTTCAAAGTAGGGGTTTAAGGTCGGGACAAAATCACTCCAGATCCCGCCGTTTGCCGCAATGTAGCCTTGGGAGTCGCCGACGGGGAAATAGTAGGCGATCCAGTCAATGGCAACATTGTTGTTATTCGCACCCAAATTGAAGGTCTGGGTGGTTTCACCCGTGGCAATGTTCTGAAAGTTCACCACCGTATTGGTATTAACCGCCGGTGCCGCCAGATTCCCCGTCGCCAGCCGCGTGACCAAGAGGTCTTCACCGCTAAAGCTGGTATTGAGGGTTAAGCGAGTGCGGTGACCAAAGGTCAACTCATCATCATCATTGTTCACCACAGCCCGGTAGTTGTTGCCATTGGCAACGCCCTGGTTGCTGATAAAGGTGTCTCGGCCGCTCAACAATCCAGTGGCAGCAATGATCACCTCACCCGTGAGTTTGGTGGTGGTGGAGAAGCTGTTATCTTCCAAGAAAGAAACGCGGCTCTCGAGGGCATCCACACGGGTGCCCAGTACACCCAGCTCCGCTTCAAAGTCCTGGGCTAAGCGACGAATCGTACTGAGATCCGTAGGCTCAACACCACCCAACTCAGCAATGAGGCGCTCAATCACTTGGAAGCAAGCGTTCAAGCCTGCAGCAAATTCATAGCGAGAGAGGGCGCGGTTGCCTCGGAAGGTTCCATTGGGGTAGCCCTTAAGGCAGTCGTAGCGACGCACGAGGTCATCGAGGGCTTGATAGGCCCAGTCTGAGGGAGAAACATCGCTAAATTGTGCGGCCCCAACTCCTTGAGCAAAGCCTTCATCCAGGCTCACCTGAGACTCGTAGGTCTCCATTTGGTTGAAGAGAGACTGCACATCGTCATTAGCTTGAGCAGTCGCTGTCGTTGCACCGAGGCCAAGGGTAGCGATCGCCACTGCCGAGACCGGCCAAGCCTTACATTTGAATAACATCAGGTATCTATATCCTCACAACGTAAATTAAGCAATAGCAGCATGGATTCCACACGACGCTTCATTAATTCATGAGGATCTGATAATTGCCTGAGAGCAGGGGATGATGAACCTTAAATCAATACTGTCTGCTGATCCAGAACCCACATTAAAAACAAAAAGAGACAAGCCCGAGGGCCTGTCCCAGCGATTCTCTTGGGCGCTTAAATAACAGATTTTCTGGTGGTTAGCCCCATATCTAGAATTCGAAGGTGGTGCGGAGCGTCCCGATCAGCGCATCATTGTCGATCTCATTGGGAGCCGTCAACCAGATGAAGCCCGGCGTAAGCGAGATATTGTTGGTGAGCTGGTACTTGTAGAACAGCTCAAAGTGGTAAGGGGTATCATCGACGCGGTAGCCCCCCGAGGAAAAATCTCCCGACCCTAAATAGGGCTGAGCACCCGCAAAAATGCCTAAGAGGTTGCCCTCACCCCCCAAGTCGGGGAAGGCCAAACCCGCACCATAGGTCCAAATTTCTGCATCACCAGTGGGATTGATTCCGATTGCATCGGTGTAAGCAAAGAAGCCGCTAAAGGAGATCGCATCACTGATCGCCCAAGCAAACTCTGCACCATAAGAGTTAGAAATCTTCGCGATCGTCTCCAAGTTAGCCGGACCAGTCCCCACAGTAGGATTACCGCCCCCCAGATCAAAGAGGGCATCGACCGCACTCGGGTGATAGCCATGGACATAGGTGAATGCCAAGGAGATATCGTCGTTGACATCAAGGGCAGCTCGACTGAGCAGGGCATAGTCCCCAGAAAAAAGACCCAGCGTCGAAGCATTGGCAGTACTCGACAAATACCCGGCAGAGAGGGTGAACGTTTCACCGAGGGGGTAGTTCAGACTAAAACCGCTGCCTCCACCGATGCGGTAGATGGGGCTCTCAGTCGCAAAGTTAGAGAGGGCACCGCTGCCCCCGTCGAAGTCCTCAAAGTAGGGATTGAGCATGGGGAGCAGATCACTCCAGATCGCCGCCCCCCCGAGAATGCCTTGCGCTTCACCAATGGGGAAGTAGTAAGCCAACCGATCAATGACCACATTGCTAGCGGTGTTACCCCGGTTGACATTCTGCGTATTCTCAGCGGTGACATTACCCGGTAAAAAGGGAGCCCCATTGGCGGTATTCAACCCTGGCGTCGCCAGGTTTCCGGCATTCAACCGTGTGAGCAGGAGGTCTTCACCCGTAAAGCTGGTGTTGAGGACAATCCGCGCACGATAGCCAAAGGTAATTTCGTTATCGGTGTTGTTGACCGTAGCAGTGTTGGCTGCACCTTGCGTCGCAGTGAAGGTCTCATCAACACCAATCAGGCTGGTTACAGCCATGATCACCTCACCGGTCAATTTGGTGGTGGTGGAGAAGCTGTTATCTTCCAGGAAAGAAACGCGGCTCTCCAGCCCATCAACACGGGAGCCCAGCACACCCAGCTCAGCGGCAAAATCTTCGCCGAGACGACGGACAGAATTAAGGTCGGTGGGATCCACATCACCACCCAACTCAGCAATCAGACGCTCAATCACTTGAAAACAAGCGTTCAAGCCTGCAGCAAACTCGTAGCGAGAGAGGGCGCGACTTCCCTGGAAGCTGCCGTTAGGATAGCCTTTAAGACAGTCGTAGCGACGCACGAGGTCATCCAGGGCTTGATACGCCCAATCCGAAGGAGAAACATCGCTAAATTGAGCTGCGCCGACCCCTTGACCAAATTCCGGATCCAGGCTCACCTGAGATTCGTAGGTATCCATCTGGTTGATGAGGGATTGCGCATCACCATAGGATTGGGCAGAAGCCGTCGTTCCACCCAGACCGACAGCGGCTAGCGCCACCGTGGCAATCTGTAGGGTCTTGCTGCTAAATACCATTATCGAAATTGACTCCTCTCACTTCACAGGTTTGTTCAATGTAGACCTAACCTGAAGCAATTATGGCTCACTAACTCTCGTCTGACCACAACAATTAACCTGAATTTCCTGACAATCGGCAAAATCAGCGACAACATTCTTCGAGAGTCATCGCGATGAAGACTGCTACACACAAAAAGGGGCAAGCCTCTGGCTTGCCCCAGCTATTCTCGTCGGAGTTTAAGCACGAGAAAATCTCGCGCTTAACCGAAAGGATCTAGAAAGTGAAAGTGGTGCGAATCGTACCAACTAAAGCATCGTTGTCGATCTCGTTGGGGCTGGTCAACCAGATGAAGCCCGGCGTGATCGAGATGCTGTCGGTGAGCTGGTACTTGTAGAACAGCTCAACGTGGTAAGGCGTATCATCAACGCGGTAGCCACCTGTGGCGAGATCCGCAGAACCGAGATAGGGCTGAGCACCCGCAAAGATGCCGAGGAGGTTGCCTTCGCCGCCCAAGTCGGGGAAGGCAAAACCCGCACCGTAGGTCCAAATCTCGGCATCACCCGTTGCATTCACACCCACCGCATCGGTGTAAGCAAAGAAGCCGCTGAAGGAGACAGCATCACTAATTGCCCAAGCCAGTTCCGCACCGTAGGAGTTCGTCGCTTTACCAACCCCTTCCAGGTTGGCAGGGCCGGTACCGACAACACGGCTACCACCACCGAGGTCAAAGAGGGCACTGTTGCCGCTGGGGTGATAACCATGGACGTAGGTGAAGCCAAGAGAAATATCTTCGGTAAGATTGCCGCTAATCTGGCCCAAGATGGCATAGTCACCAGAGAAGAGACCCTGGGTGGGATTGTTAGCTGTCCCGGAGAGATAGCCGGCAGCGAGGTTAAACTTGTCGCCGAGCGGATAGCTGATCCCAGCACCTGCCCCCCCGCCAATGCGGTAAATGGGGCTCTCAGAGGCGAAAGCTGAGAGGGCACCGTTACCGCCGTCGTAGTCCTCAAAGTAGGGATTGAGGGTGGGAACAAAGTCACTCCAAATCCCGCCGTTGGGGGAGATAAAGCCTTGCGCATCACCGAGGGGGAAGTAGTAGGCGATCCAATCAATGCCCACACTGTTGTCCGTGCCGCTCAAGTTGAAGGTTTGGGTGTTTTCACCGGTTATATTACCCGGCAGGAAGGCCGCGCCATTGGCGGTGTTCAAGCCCGGAGTCGCTAGGTTCCCTGCATTCAAGCGAGTGATCAAAAGGTCTTTGCCGCTGAAGCTGGTGTTGAGGGCTAGACGCGCACGATAACCAAAGGTAATTTCGTCATCAGTGTTGTTGACGCCTGTGGTGTTGGCCGCGCCTTGGGTCGCGTTAAAGGTCTCGTTACCACCAATCAGGCTGGTTGCCGCCATGATTACTTCACCGGTCAATTTTGTGGTGGTGGAGAAGCTGTTATCTTCCAAGAAGGAGACGCGGCTCTCCAGCGCATCGACACGGGAGCCCAGCACACCTAGCTCAGCCTCAAAATCTTCGCCGAGCCGACGGATGGAATCTAGGTCATTGGGATCAACGTTGCCACCCAACTCAGCAATCAGACGCTCAATCACTTGAAAACAAGCATTCAAACCTGCAGCAAACTCGTAACGAGAGAGGGCGCGGTTCCCCCGGAAGGTACCATTGGGATACCCCTTGAGGCAGTCGTAGCGACGCACGAGGTCATCTAGGGCTTGGTACGCCCAATCCGAAGGGGAGACATCGCTAAATTGCGCTGCGCCAACCCCTTGACCAAAGCCCTGATCCAGGCTCACCTGAGACTCATAGGTCTCGATCTGGTTGATGAGGGATTGCACATCGTCGTAGGACTGGGCGGAAGCCGCCGCTGCGCCAAGACCCACAGAGGCCAATGCCACTGTAGAAATCTGTAGGGCTTTGCTTTTGAATAACATCTGGAATCTGCTCCTCACAAATCGATTAAGTTATGCAAGATTTATATGTATGACATCTCAGCCTAGGCAGTGGATGCTAAATCGTTGGCTGAGAGCAAGAACCTCGTTGACTACACTCAACCCTATAGAGTTGGTCTAATCGCCTTTGGAACCGGGCAAAAAGATGGTTATTTTGCCTTAACTCCGATTAATCTCTGAGATACTAGCACAAAATTCAAAAAGTGATCTGTATTTGCTCGATACGGAATTTTGGCAACCTGAGTTGCCATGCTACAACACAATAAGCTGTGAGGGGGCGCTCTCAAGCTATGCTAATGCGGTGCCAGTCTTCGTTAAGTCCTGTCACAACATTCCATTTCAGCGGCCGTTAAACCCGAAGGAGAACTGTGGTGGAGTCCCGCTATCAAGCTGATGCGATCGAATCAAAATGGCAGCACCATTGGGCTGATGCCGGGCTAGCTCAAACCCCGGAGCAGACGGATCAACCAAAATTCTATGCCCTCTCTATGTTCCCCTACCCCTCTGGGAATCTGCATATGGGGCATGTCCGTAACTATGTCATTACCGATGTGATCGCCCGTCTCAAACGCATGCAGGGCTATCGGGTGCTGCATCCCATGGGTTGGGATGCCTTTGGCTTGCCGGCTGAAAATGCGGCCATTGACCGGGGCGTTGCGCCCGCCGTATGGACCCATCAGAATATTGCCCAGATGCGTCAGCAGCTTCAGGAGTTGGGCTTGTCTTTGGATTGGCAGCGGGAGGTGGCGACCTGTTTCCCGGACTATTACCAATGGACGCAATGGCTCTTTTTGCAGTTTTACAGGGCAGGCTTGGCCTACCAAAAGGAAGCAGCGGTCAATTGGGACCCGATTGATCAAACGGTATTGGCCAACGAGCAGGTGGATAGTGACGGTAAGTCTTGGCGATCGGGGGCGATCGTCGAGCGCAAACTGCTGCGGCAATGGTTCTTGAAGATCACGGATTATGCCGAAGAATTGTTACAAGACCTTGATAAGCTCTCCGGTTGGCCCGATCGCGTCAAAACCATGCAAGCCAATTGGATCGGGAAATCCGTTGGGGCCGATTTAGAATTCCCGATCGTTGGGATGGATGAAAAGGTTGCTGTGTTCACAACCCGACCCGATACGGTCTATGGCGTTACCTATGTGGTGTTAGCACCAGAGCATCCCTTGACGCCGCAGGTCACAACGGGCGATCGCACCGCCGCCGTCGAAGCCTTCATTAAAGACGTCAGCCAAACCAGCGAGCAGGAGCGTACCGCTGATGACAAGCCCAAGCGGGGCATTCCCACAGGCGGTAAGGTCATTAATCCATTTAATGGAGAGGAAGTGCCGATCTTGATCGCGGATTATGTCCTCTATGAATATGGCACCGGAGCGGTCATGGGTGTTCCCGCCCACGATGTCCGGGACTTTAAGTTTGCCACCCAAAACCAAATGCCGATTAAGACCGTGATCCTTCCAGAAGGGGGGGATGCGGCGGCTCCCTTGACAGCAGCCTACACCGAACCGGGCATCATGGTTAATTCGGGTGACTTCGACGGTCTGCCTTCAACTGAAGGCAAGCAAAAGATTATTGACTACGCCGAGCAGCAAGGCTATGGCAAGGCGCGGGTACAGTACCGCTTGCGCGATTGGCTAATCTCTCGTCAGCGCTATTGGGGCTGCCCAATTCCGGTGGTTCATTGCCCGAGCTGTGGCACGGTTCCGGTTCCCGATGACCAGCTTCCAGTGGCGTTGCCGAGCGATGTCGAGTTCAGCGGTCGCGGCCCGTCTCCCTTGGCCCAGCTCGAAGACTGGGTGAATGTGCCTTGCCCCAGTTGTGGTGAACCGGCGAAGCGCGAGACCGATACCATGGATACCTTTATTGATTCCTCGTGGTATTTCCTGCGCTATACCGATGCCACCAACCCCGAGGTAGCCTTCGGGCGCGATCGCGTCAATGACTGGATGCCCGTAGACCAATATGTCGGCGGCATTGAGCACGCGATTTTGCATCTATTGTATTCACGCTTTTTTACCAAGGTGCTGCGCGATCGCGGCCTGCTCAATTTTGATGAACCCTTCAGCCGATTGCTCACCCAGGGCATGGTGCAAAATTTAGCCTACAAGAACCCGATCACAGATCGCTATATTCCAATCGATCAGGTGGAGCCAGAAGCACCAGGTACTAATTTCATTCAGCAGGTGGATGAATTACGGTCTGATGATCCAAAAACAGAAAAAACATTTACGATTCTCAATCCAGATACGAATCAATACACTTTGTTGACCCCAACTAAGTTTGACGAGAGCGGTTTTGATTTGACAGATTCCGAAAAGCTGGAGCGGGGTGAAGTATTCCAAATCTTCCGCGATCCAGAAACAGGGACACTGTTGCAGGTCTACTTTGAGAAGATGTCGAAGTCCAAGTACAACGGTGTTGACCCCAAAGCGGTGTTGGGCAAGTACGGTGCCGATACGGCGCGGATGTTCATCCTCTTCAAAGCCCCACCGGAAAAGGATCTCGAATGGGACGATGCGGATGTGGAAGGTCAGTTCCGCTTCTTGAATCGCGTCTGGCGCTTGGTGCAGGGGGTAATTGAAAACCCCGTTACAGGTGAAACGCAGGAAAAGCTATCGAAACCGGAAAAAGATCTCCGCCGGGCGATCCACATTGCCATCAAAGAGATCACTGAAGATCTTGAGGGCGACTATCAATTCAATACGGCAGTCTCGGAGTTGATGAAGCTCAACAATGCCCTGACCGACGCCAAATGCACCGATTCGACCGTCTACCAAGAAGGCATTGACACTCTGCTCAAGCTGCTGGCTCCCTTTGCGCCCCATCTTGCGGAGGAGCTCTGGAAGCAGCTCGGTCACACGGATTCAATCCATCAGGCGGCTTGGCCGCTCGTCGATGAAGCCGCATTAGTGGTGGATGAAATTCCGCTGGTGGTGCAAGTGATGGGCAAGAAGCGGGATGTGATTCAGGTTCCGGCGAGTGCGAGTAAGGATGAGCTAGAGGCGCTGGCGCGAGCGTCGGAGAAGGTGCAACCTTATCTGGCGGGGGCGACGGTGAAGAAGGTGATTGTGGTGCCGGGGAAGTTGGTGAATTTTGTGGTGGTGAAGGGGTAGACCATTACTGAATCAATGAGCAAGTGGAGTGTTGAATTTTGCGAGGAGTTCGACGAGGAGTTCGCTGCATTTTCACGTAACCTGAAAACTGCGATCGCACTCCGCCTGGAAATTCTGACTGTGAGTGGCCCAAGTCTGGGACGGCCAATTGTTGATACACTCAACGGTTCTAAGCACGCTAACATGAAGGAGCTACGTTTTAGTTTTGATGGATGTCCATGGCGTGTTGCTTTTGCCTTCAATCCAAATCGCAAGGCAATTGTCCTAGTCGCAGCAAACAAGTCGGGTGTGCCACAACGGAGATTCTACAAAACTCTAATCAAAATTGCCGACCAACGATTTGATCGTTATCTGAGAAATTTCACAGGATAGAAATGGGACGAACATTGCGTGAAGTGATTAGTGCGCTGCCACAATCTCATCAGGATGAAATTAAGCAAAAGACAGAAGAATTTATCCTTGAGAACAAACTTTATGAACAATATCCAGAACTCCTAGAGAAGGTCAGCCCAGAAGCAAGAGCGAAACTTCAGATCCCTAGTTCATTGAGTCCAGAGCGTTCGGCATGATTGATTCTGAGCTGTATTCATACCGGGTATTTTGGTCTGAGGAGGATCAAGAGTTTGTCGGTTTGTGTGAAGAGTTTCCGCTATTGAGTCATTTAGATGCGTCTTCGGATCTGGCTTTCGCAGGAATTAAGGCATTGGTCAAGGATGTTGTTAAATATCGAGATCAGCAAGGTCAGCACATTCCTAAGTCTGGTGTGATTTCTACCGTATAACGAAGTCTAATCGCGGGGCTGGGTTTTGAGGTGGAGAAAGAAGCGGCGATCGTTTAGTTTATGTATTCCAAAAATTCAGAAATTGTATTTCTTCGAGATCAAGGACTTGACATGTGATGGTTCAAAACCCGTCTTTCTCAATAGGCATATCTCCAGAAAAATCTTAAGCTGTCTGATCAGCGCTCTAAGATCTGCACCTTTTGCTACATTTTCTTTTTCTGTCCCTTCCTTTGAGGGATGTACACCTGCGCCTCTAGTAGCAATTACTTTTTTGGAGAATTGTTCTTGATCTTCTTCGGAGTTCAAAAAAACATCAGGAAAGCAATCTTTATGATGCTCAACTAGAAGCCTGATCCTCTCATTTAGGAAATACTCGTGGGAGAATCGTGAGTGCTCCCTGAGATAATCACAGAAGTTCTTGATGTATTTCTGGTTCTCTTCTGTATTTTCCATCCCATACTCCTCAGGCTTTTGGGGTATGGCATTTTTCATGGCTTTTCTGGCTATTTTTGCTACTTTGTTGGGATATTTTCCATCTTGAAATGCAATTCTATGAAATGCCTCAACAGACTGGACAAGAGCAAAGAAAATGTCATTAATGTATCGCTGAGGAACATAAGAAAGTCCAAGATAAAGATCGGTAACTGGTTTACAGTCATCAATCATTTTGCAGTATGTCTCTAGTATCACTTCTGGATTATCTCGAATATCCTGAAAGCGAGATAGTACATCTGAATAATCATACTTCTTCTCATTTAAAAAGACACTTCTAGATTGGAAGTAAATACTGATCTGAACTGGCTTATCTACCTCTTCTATTTGAGGATTATGATTCTTCTTGATCTCCGAAACTGCTGCTTGAAATCCCTCTTCTGTATTGACTTGCTCTCTAGAAGTAAAAAAAGCAATCTTTTCCATTAATGTCGGAGAAACCTCTTGCTGTTCCTTCACGGTGAGGTAAGCTTTTATTTGAGTGGGATAAGTGATTCGGGCAGTGGCAAATGTCAGGAAATCCTGAAAAGAGTGAATCACTTCAAGTAATTCCTCAAATCGACTCCACTCATCTGAAACAAACATGACTTCCTTGGATTCTTCTAGCTTCACACTTGAATATCCGGAATGGAAGAGGTTATGGAACTGAATTTTTTGCGGAGTGATCAGTGAGTCAAGCAACTTGAGTTTGAATTTTTTCATGATGCCGAGCTCAATAACCTCCTGCGCTTCTTGCTCGACAACTATCTTTTTCATGCCCGTGCCTTGATCATTCAAATCCCCTTTTATTATCAGATTCGGAGCACCAACCCACTCTTCTAGATTCTTGTATTTTACTGCTGCTCCTTTAAGTTGAATTTCTTCTAGTGACTTGAAATGATGATCAACAATCACATAAGCTACATCTAGCTTACTTATCTGTAAACCTGTTCCAAGTCGCCCTCGTTGTCGGCATTTGTAAAGTGTAACCTTTGTACCCTTCTCAAAATAACCGTTAACAGTCTCATAACTCTTACCATCCATAGCATCATGCAAATCTTCAACTGATGTTGGCGGAATCAACTGATCAATCAGTGAGAGTAAGGCACCGCTCTCAGGAGAAAACGTCAATGTCCCTTGTATTTCTCTATCAGGATTTTCCGGCAAAAACCAGACACCATTTTCTTCAAAATTCTTCATGTTTATACAATCGCTCCAGGATAATTTACGTTATCGAAGTCTTATGAGAATTGACACATGCATATTATACCCAAAAATAAAATTAGACATAACCATGCTCCGCCAAAAACGACAAATCCAACTCCGTCGTGGTTGCTGAACCCCGATGCAAGAGCCGTTCGACATATTTGCTCAAGATATCCCCTTCCAGATTAACTGTATCCCCCGATCGCAACTGCGATAAATTCGTTTCTTGATAGGTGTGGGGAATGACCGCGACGGTGAAGGTTGTCCCGGCGCGATCGCAGTCCGCCACCGTGAGGCTAATGCCATTGACCGTAATGCTGCCCTTGGGGGCAATGTAGGGGGCGATCGCCTGCTGCCATTGACTGCACTGCGCAGCACTGGGGCTAAAGGTCAGCACCCAAGCAGCGTCCGTCTCCTGCACTCCGCTCAAGCTGCCGACCCCATCCACATGACCCGTGACAAAATGGCCCCCCACCTTGCCCCCCACCCGGAGAGAGGTTTCCAGATTCACCCAGGTTTGCTGCTCCACCCGGAGCCCCAAACAAGTGCGGTTGATGGTTTCAGGAGAAATAGTCGCAACAAAGCCCCCGCTTAAAATCTGCTCAACCGTGAGACAAACGCCATCGACCGCAATGCTGTCCCCGAGGGCTAAATCGGTGGTGATGGCTGCGGCATGCTGCACCACCGTGATCTGCAGTTGTGTCGGGCTGAGTAAATTCACAAGGCCCTGGGCCTGAACCAGTCCGGTAAACATATATCCCAAGCGAACGATACGATCCCCTTATCATGCCTGGGCCCCGCCCCAGGCGCAAATTATTCTCAACTAAGCTTAGATATTGCAAATCTTGGCGAAACCGCTTATCATTGTCAACAAAGAGTTTTAATGACAACTTCATATGCTGCCTTACACTGCCAATACGTTGAAGGCTGAGTTGAATTCGCGAGGCTGGCGTCTAACGCCGCAGCGCGAAACGATCCTGCATGTCTTCCAAAACCTGCCCCATGGCGACCATCTCAGTGCGGATGAACTTCATGAAGTGCTCTCCCAGCGGGGTGAGACCATTAGCCTTTCAACGATCTATCGCAGTGTGAAGCTCATGGCCCGGATGGGCATTCTCCGAGAATTGGAGTTGGCGGAGGGTCATAAGCATTACGAGCTGAACCGTCCTCAGCACCATCACCATCATATGGTTTGTGTGCAATGCAATAAGACGGTGGAATTTAAAAATGATTCGATTCTGAAACAAAGCCTCAAGCAGGCCGATCGCGACGGGTTGCAACTCATTGATTGTCAGCTCACGGTTACCACTATCTGCCCTGAGGCGATCCGCATGGGTTGGCCCTCGGCGCTACCGAGTAATTGGTCGTGCAGTCGGTCGATTTCCGAGTCTTCAGGGGAAGAAGACCCAACCCAATCATCGTAGCCGTCTTAATAACTCGATCGGCAGTCCATCGGTATCGGCAATAAACGCCACTTCATAAACCTGTTCGCCAATCATTTGTTGCTCGGGCGCAAGTAGAATCTTCAGCGGTTGCGCCATCGCTGCGTATGCAGCGCTCTTCTGTGTTAGCCAGTCCGGTAGGCTCTCGGCTCGGTCGGTTAAATCTAGTGTGAAATGGTAATAGCCGACGTAATGTTCATCGCCAAAGGGATCCGGGGCGGGGGCCGGCTCCGGGATTTGGATCAGCTCTAAACGCCCGTCAAAGCCAGTGAGCCAGCAGGCTAGGGTGTATCCGGTCGTAAACCGTTCGGTGACGGTAAAGCCTAAACCTTCATAAAAGGCGATCGCCGCATGAATATCAGCCGTGCGAATGGAAACATGATGCATGGGGTAAAATCAGGAACTCTGCCCAATTGTGACTTGCCTGGTGCAACCCTTACCATGACGCTTCCTCAACTTGCTCAACTCGGTGACCAAATGTCGCGTCGTACCGGCGTCCGGGCGATTATGAAAGATATTATTGAAACCCTCCGCAGTGGCGGCGAGCGCCAATTTATCAACCTCAGTGCGGGCAATCCGGTGGTGTTGCCGGAAGTAGAACAGTTATGGCGGGATTGCACCCAGCAGCTTCTAGCGAGCCCGGATTATGGTGAGGTGGTGGGGCGCTATGGCTCTAGCCAAGGCTATGGCCCCTTGATCACAGCCGTTCAAGCGGATTTTAACCAGCGCTATGGGCTCAACTTGAGCGATCGCCACATCCTGATTACCCCCGGTTCCCAAGCCCTCTACTTCTATGCGGCCAATGCCTTTGGCGGTCGGGATGCAGCGGGGAATTTACGGCGCATTGTGCTGCCCCTGAGCCCAGACTATACGGGCTATGGTGGCGTAAGCCTCAACCCGGAGGCGTTGATTGCCTACCAACCCCAGCTCGAAATCGATGCGATAGCCCATCGCTTCAAATATCGCCCCGACTTTAGCCAATTACAGATCGACGCCCAGACGGGTTGTGTGATCTTCTCCCGCCCCTGCAATCCCACGGGCAATGTCCTCACCGATGCCGAGGTGCAGCAAATTGTCCAACTCGCACGTCCCCACAATGTCCCGGTGTTTATCGACTCGGCTTATGCACCGCCCTACCCGGCGCTGAACTTTACCGAGATGACACCGCTGTTGACGGAGAATGTGGTGCATTGCCTCAGCCTCTCTAAGGCAGGTCTGCCCGGAGAGCGGATTGGCATTGCCATTGGTGATCCGGCCATCATTGATGTCTTGGAAGGCTTCCAGACGAATCTTTGCATCCATTCGGCACGGTATGGCCAGGCGATCGCCGCCCAAGCCATTGCCTCAGGACGGTTGGCCGAAATTGCCCAAACCGTGATTCGCCCCCATTACCAAGCCAAGTTTGCGGTGCTAGAGCAGGCGCTTGATGCAGCAATGCCCAACGATATTCCCTGGTATTTGCATCGTGGCGAGGGGGCGATTTTTGCTTGGCTTTGGTTGGATCAGTTGCCGTTGACGGATTGGGAGCTGTATCAAGAACTCAAAACGGTTGACGTGATTGTTGTACCCGGCTCGACGTTCTTCCCCGGTTTGCGCAGCGATTGGGCCCATAAGCAGCAATGTCTGCGCATCAGTTTGACGGCGACGCCGGAGGAGCTGGCTGAGGCGATGGCGCGGCTGGCGCAGGTGGTGGCGCGGGTGTATTCTCCGGCATTGGTGTAGGGGTGATGGACGGTGCGGTGGCGATCGCCAGTTGCACACCCTGGAGTTGACGCAGGCGATCTAACACTTCAACCACACGACCGTGGGGGACTTGAGCATCGGCGTTGAGGAGGATGAGAGGGCGATCGGGATATTGGCGTTGAATTGTGGTGGTCAGGTCGGCGAGGGTGACGGGTTGTTGGGCAAGGGCGATCGCCCCATCCGCCTGAATGGTCACGGTTAGGGGCTCGGCCTCAGCCGCCTCAGCAGTCTCAGCAGCAGGAAGGTCCACTGGCAGCCCCACAATCCGCGCTGCCCCCAAGCTGACCAAAATCACGAAAATCAGCACCACAAACAGCACATCGATTAGGGGTAGAAGATTGACTTCTAGAGTAGTTTCGGGGTCGTCGGGGAGATGCATTGGGGGAGGTGAGCGAGTTAGGTGTTATGGGGTGATCGCAAAATTCTCAATCTCACAATCAAAATCTTAGCCCAGCTCCTCGCTTCCATTGAGCCGCTTCATGTAGCAAGCGACTTTGCCATATCCAGAGATGCCTTCCGTCAAACCCTCCAATGCATTGTGCTCAATATCTTCATACTGACCCAGTTTGCTTGTCCATGTGCCATCAGCCTGCAAACGTGCAACATGAGTTGGAACCGCCTGAGCGTCGGTGTAAATCGCAATCTTCCAATATCCTGGTTCAAACTCTTGGCTATCGCAAACCCCATAACCGAGAGTTTGAAAGGCAATCACAAAGGCTTCGAGCGTTTCTTCCCTGGGCGCTCCCGGTGGCCAATAGTCTTGATTCATGACATCCGGCCACCACCATTCTTCCGTTTCGCTTTCAACTACCCAAGCCACGCAGTTGTAGTCAATTGTGTCTGGACTGGTTACAAGATATCCCGTTGGGGCAAGATTGCTGTATGCCTTTTCCAATTTTTTGCGGCAATAGTTTTGCCATGCTGCACTAGCTCATCGGTAGCCATGCTGCTCACCCCAATCAAGCCAAGCCTGGATCATCAGTTTTGTGCGACCTTGATGCTCCGGTGGCACAGGATACTGTCGTGTAATTGCTTTGAGCGCCCAAAACCATCGCCCAGTCTTCTTCTCCAATTCCTCCAACAACAGCGGAACCACGGGTTCACCCAAACCAATAATTTGCTGATAGGCAGAATGCAAGACCATTTGGTGGGTTGATGAAGTGTATCGGTTTTCTTGATGCCACTGCTCCACTAGCGCATAAAAGGCAGAACGAACTTCATTGGTAGAGGTAAGAATATTGATGGCAGTCATGATTTTTGTGGGCGATGCTCACCCTAAAACTATTCCATTTCTTTGTTAGATGGATGGCGAGTACTTGCGCCGTTTAGCTTCTGTCGAATTGCCATCTGAATCTTTACATCAAAATCAGGATCACTTAGGCTGGCAATGAGAGATTTTGGACGTTGACTAAATCTGTCCATGTATGCCTGAAAAGCAGCTTGATCTTGACGATTGGATAGGAAGTACCGTTTTAATTCGACATCACTCATCGCATCAAAATTCATTTGACTCATCAGAACACTTCTCCATTCGGTATAATTTCAAACTCAAGATCTTCACGATATCCAGCTAGGACATATACGTTACGAGTCCGACGATCGACACAAATCAGATGAATGGGTTGCAACATGATATAGGTCAACTGATAGCTAACACGGTATAAACTCTCTAGTTGAGCAGCAGTCGGCATTCTCATCACTCACTTCACCTGCCAGTCATTCTAGCAGACATGATGAATGCCCTGATCCGACGCTTCCAACTGGAGCACACCCTCTTAGAGATATGGTGCTTTTGTACCTCAATATCGCAAAAAAGGTTCTTATATTGTAGATTAGGTTGGGATATGGATAGTGTTAGTGAATTTTACGTTTCTCAATATTGGTGGCAGGTGGCCCGTCTGTGCTACGTTTTTTCCTTCAATAAAATCTCTTGTCGTGGATAGTCACTAGGTAGACTCATAGTGCGTATTTATTGACTCGATTATCTAGAAAATGATGGTAAACCAAGATCTTATTCGATTCGATTGGCATTTTATCAACAGTCTTAGAAACGGAATTCAGTACGAATAACACTCCAAATATCTCGCCGCTTTATAAATCCAAAAAACCAATCAGCAGGAGTATCAATATGCCCAGCAAAAAGAAGTCCAGTATACACAAGAAAGTGGATAGGGTATTCAAATGGTTATTGTTTACTGTTTCTTTCGCAGTACTTCCTCTGTTCATGAGGTTTCTACTTGTACTGATTAATCGTGATGATATAGCGAATGACTTATGGACAGCATTCTTGAATCACTTCTCCCCTGATGGAGAAATCCTCATTGTATCAGCAGTGATTGTAGGAGAAGGAATAACCGAACTTCTTGGAAGATCATCCCAAATCCAAAAAAGCACTCGCTTGATCTTAGGAGTGATGAGTATTTTGTTTGTCCTTGTTGCATCCGGTTTATATGCAGCAATCACCATGCCCGATCCAATGTACATTGGCAATCCAGAGTTTTTAAAGCAACTATCCAATTATTCATTTGGTTTGTCCCTGATTTTGGGATTTTTAAGTAAGACGGTTGGAAGTAACTAACAATTATTTGTGGCTACATTAAACGCCATATTTCTGATTCCGATCATTGTACCGATAGCCAACCAGATCACACCACCAGTTAACGAAGTAACTCGATCTCAGCGGTATGATGCAGCCCCCGCTGGCCTCCACCCGTCACGCGCTCTGCCCGATCGCCCATCCCCTAGATCGAGGCGGCGATCGCCCGACAGTCCGTTTCATCCGCGATAGGGTCTTCTTTGCCTACAATAGGGACATCGTTTGGCTGATCACCCGACAACGATGAACCCAACGCCACAGCTTAACTTTTCTCAGCTCACCCTGGCTGACCTTAAACCCTTGATTCATCTTCAGGAAAAGGCGATCGCGCCCTACCCCTGGACACACGTTGATGCCGTGGAGCTGACTGCCCGTGAGGTGAACCAAATTCACGAGATTTGCTCCCATCTCATTAACCACGATACGGCTTTGATGAATGAGGCCACAATCTGGTCACGGGCAATTTATCCACTCCTCTTACTCGCGGAGCAGGATGACATTGCCGCCTGGGCCGAGGTGAGCTTGCAGGCGGACTATCCAAACTTTAAGCTGGCCGGGATTGTGGATGGCATACTTGGCAGGAGCATTGCCGGACGGGTGGAATCACCCTATTTAGTGGTGATTGAAGCCAAGAAGGGGATTGAATCGGAGAACCCTGTATTTCAGCTTTATGGTCAACTCCTCGCTGCCGCTTATCAAAACTGGCAAAATAATCAAAAATCCACCCAGGAAATCTATGGTTGCTACACCATCGGTGACACCTGGAAATTCTTACGGGCCCAGGTCAGTGGTCTGGAAACGGAGCGACCGAGCTTGAGGGTTGAATCCTCCCGTGAATACGTGGAAAAACTAGAAGCTGAGTTAATTTTTAAGCTCCTCAAGCGAATTGTTGCCCAGTATTTACAGACTCCGGCTTAAACAGGATTCACTTTCTTGGGACGTCCGCCCTTTTTACCATTTTCGCGTGCCGCTTTACGCTTAGCTTCTGAAGAAGATTGTCCCCCTTTACGACCTAACTCGGCCATCCAGGCTTTGGTACCAAAGATACCTTTTGCTAAGCCTACAATGTTGAAATCTGCATCCAGGCTATCCCAATGGACACTTAAACCTGCTGCATCGAGCCAAACATCATTGAGTTGTTCTGGGGTTGCATTTTCTAAACCTTGTGCAAGATGGGGTGGAAAAGACAGTATCGCCCCATTCTTGAGTTTAATCTCGATGAGATCTCGGCTTTTATCATAGTGAACTGAGGTTGCACAAGGCCCTTCAGCTTCCAGCTTTTGAGCAGTTGCACGGGCCTTAGCAATTTGGTCAGCTAAGGCATCTTCAGATAGGTCAAGTTTCCATTTTCGAGTCATGAATTTCTTGCCATCGGGCTAAGAACTCTTCTTAATGATCGGCAACTAGAGCCAGCACCTTACGAACATCCTTATCGCCGATCTTGCCATGAACTGATATAAGGTAAGGGGCTTCAATTTCCGAGCCAAGGGCAACCTTAATGTTGGCCTGATTGCGTGATCGTTTACGTCCGATGAAGACATGAACATGGGATGGCTCATGATCGTCGGTGTGGATGTATACAGAGAGGTTGCTCTGAGAATCTACAAAGATTTTGGGCATTGGTTGAATTTTTTTTCGTTTTTTCCTCTATATAGGCATCGCCTGTATCGATATTTAGGTATGGCCTGTTATCGGTGAGCAGCTCGCTCACATTCCTATCATAACCCAATCGCTTAGGTTTTTGGATAATGGATTAATGCTCACCCAACTCTAGAGTGAGTGTACACAAATGTTCCGGAGAAACTATCGCCTGAAGTATCAACGATATGATCATTGCCAACGATCGCCCCCACCCCCCATGCTCACCGAAATCAAAGCCCTCACCGCCGAACTCCAGCCTCGCCTCGTGGAAATGCGCCGCCATTTCCATGCTCACCCTGAACTCAGCGGGGAAGAGCACCAGACTGCTGCCTATATCGCAGGTGTTCTCTCCTCCTGTGGTCTACACGTTACGGAAGAAGTGGGTAAAGTCGGCGTGGTGGGTGAACTGGCCGGACAGGGCGCGGATTCACGGCGCTTGGCAATCCGTACGGACATGGATGCATTGCCCATTACCGAGCGCACCAATCTCACCTTTGCCTCCACCAAACCGGGAGTGATGCATGCCTGTGGCCATGACATCCACACCACCATAGGCTTGGGCATTGCCATGGTGCTCTCGCAACTGGTAGAGAAGCGGGGCGATCGCCTCCCCGGCAATGTGCGTCTGCTGTTTCAACCCGCCGAAGAAATTGCCCAAGGCGCAGGCTGGATGGTGGCCGATGGGGCGATGCAGGGGGTGGATCATATCTTAGGGGTTCATGTTTTCCCGTCGATTCCCGCTGAGTCGATCGGTATTCGCTACGGGGCGCTGACAGCAGCAGCAGATGATCTCGAAATTATTATTCAGGGCGAATCGGGTCACGGCGCACGACCTCACGAAGCCAAGGATGCGATCTGGATCGCCGCCCAGGTGATTACGACGCTGCAACAGGCGATCAGTCGCACTCAAAACCCTTTGCGACCCGTAGTGCTGACAATTGGTGAAATTCACGGTGGGCGTGCGCCCAATGTAATTGCCGATCAGGTGCGGCTCACAGGCACAGTGCGATCGCTCCACCCCGAAACCCATGCTGCACTGCCAGCTTGGATCGATAACATTGTGCAAAGCATCTGCACCAGTTATGGAGCCACGGCACAAGTGAACTATGCCCGGGGTGTGCCGTCGGTGCAAAATGACCCGCTGCTCACTCAACTTATTGAGAGCAGTGCAGTAGCGGCCTGGGGGCGCGATCGCGTCCAGGTTTTACCGGAGCCCTCGCTTGGGGCGGAAGACTTTGCCATGTATCTCGCCCATGCACCGGGTAGCATGTTTCGCTTGGGGGTGGGTTGGGGCGATCGCCCCAACCCGCCGCTTCATCATCCCGCCTTCATGGCAGACGAATCGGCAATTCAGATCGGAGTTGTCACCCTCGCCTACGCCGCTTGGCGCTATTGGCAGCAAGATTGACAGCCTCAATACTGCCTTCATATAATGGGCGTTTGTGAAAACTTCCATTTAACTCAAAGACTTTGGCTAACGTTATTGTTATCGGAGCCCAATGGGGAGACGAAGGCAAAGGCAAGATCACGGATCTGCTGAGTCGTTCAGCGGATGTCGTGGTGCGCTACCAGGGCGGCGTGAATGCCGGTCATACGGTTGTGGTGCAAGATCAGACCTTCAAGCTCCACCTGATTCCCTCCGGTATTTTATCGCCGCAGACGCAATGCATTATCGGGTCAGGCACGGTGATTGACCCGAAAGTGCTCCTGGGAGAAATTGATCAACTCGCCACGCTGGGCATTTCGACCCAGAATCTCTACATTTCCCAAACGGCTCATATCACCATGCCGTATCACCGCCTCATTGATCAGGCCTCAGAAGAGCGACGGGGCGATCAAAAGATTGGCACGACCAAGCGGGGCATTGGCCCCACCTATGCCGACAAGTCTGAGCGGACGGGGATTCGGGTGATCGATCTCATCGAGTCTGAGGGCATGGCCGAGCGGATCACCTGGGCGGTGAACTACAAGAACGAAGTGCTCGAAACCCTCTATGGCATTGAACGCCTTGACCCCCAAGCAGTGGTGGCGGAGTACCAAGGCTATGCTGAACGACTCCGTCCCCATATTGTGGATAGCTCCCTGGTGATTGACGAAGCGGTGCGCGGTCGCAAGAATATTTTGTTTGAAGGGGCACAGGGGACGTTGCTGGATCTCGATCATGGCACCTACCCCTATGTCACCTCCTCCAACCCCATCTCTGGCGGCGCTTGCGTGGGTGCGGGAGTGGGCCCAACGATCATTGATCGCGTCATTGGTGTGGCGAAGGCTTACACGACTCGCGTGGGTGAGGGTCCGTTTCCCACCGAGCTCCATGATGATATCGGCCAGATTCTGGGCGATCGCGGCGCAGAGTTTGGCACCACCACCGGCCGTCCGCGTCGCTGTGGTTGGTTTGACGCCGTGATTGGTCGCTATGCGGTGCGCATTAATGGCCTTGACTGCCTAGCAATCACTAAGCTGGATGTGCTCGATGGTCTTGAAGAAATCAAGGTCTGTGTGGCGTATCAAATTGAGGATGAAGTCTGCCACCATCTGCCGAGCAGTGCACGGCGGTTTGCCAAATGTGAACCGATCTATAAAACCTTGCCGGGCTGGAAGCAACCGACCTCTCATTGTCGTACCCTAGAAGACCTGCCCCAAGAAGCCTTGAGCTACCTTAAGTTTCTGGCTGAACTGATGAAGGTACCGATCGCGATCGTCTCTCTCGGCGCAAGTCGCGACCAAACCATCATCGTTGAAGACCCTATCCATGGACCCAAGCGAGCACTCTTGGATGCCCAAGGTGTGCCGGTCTAGGGCCGACCCTCCCTCTAGGATTTTTCAACTGCAAACTGCAAATTGCGAACTGAATCTAAGCTTCTTCTGTCCCCAATCAACCCCTAATTACCAACCATGTCCTTTACCCTTGAATGCAAACAACGTCCCGAAGGCAGCAAACCTCGTGCCCTCCGTCGTGAGGGTTGGATTCCTGCCAATCTCTATGGTCACAAAGGTGCAGAATCGGTTCACCTGGTCGTCGATCAAAAAGAGGCCGACACCCTAATGCGCAAAGTCTTTGTCAACAAAAGCGTGATCGATCTCAAAATTCCCGATCTTTCCTGGGAGGGCAATGTCGTCATTCATGAAGCCCAAACCCATCCTTGGAAAGGGGATATTTATCATCTGAGCTTTTTTGTGACGCCTGCGGCGGAGTAAAGCGAGTTTCTGGGCGATCGCTCCATTAATATTTTTGATTCAGGGGGGTTGAAAATCCCCCTTTTCTATTGTTTCTGTCAGGGCGCAACGCTTGTGCCCTAAATTTCGCCTGCCAAATTCCACGCTACAATCAACTAGAACAGAGTAACTGTAGTGACAAACCATGACCCTTCCTACCTCATCCACGACTACGCCGCACGAGTCAGCAGTCTGGTTGCCGTCACTCCCCCCCACTGATCTCGTCTTTGATGATGGAATTCCCTTGGAAAGTAACCGCCATCGCTTAGCGATGAACCTACTGATCGATACGGTGTATGAAGCCCTGGCACCTCGTGAGGATTTTTATGCCAGTGGCAATATGTTTGTCTACTTCAGTAAGGCACAAGTCAAAAACCAAGATTTCCGTGGGCCAGATTTTTTTGTGGCGTTGGGTGTGGATGGCCGGAAAGAGCGTCAGGGTTGGGTGGTTTGGGAAGAAGATGGTAAGCATCCAGATGTGATTGTGGAACTGATGTCTGAGTCAACGGCAACGGTTGACTTGACGACCAAGAAACAAATTTACGAGCAGATCTTTAAAGCCCAGCATTATTTTGTCTTTGATCCGTTCAATCCTCGCTCACTTCAAGGCTGGGAACTCCAGAAGGGTCAATATGTGGCGCTGCAACCGAACGATAAGGGATGGTTATGGTGTAGTTCACTGGAGCTATGGCTAGGGACTTGGCACGGCCAAGTTTTGCAGGAGACAACAGATTGGTTGCGGTTTTATTTTCCGGATGAGCAGTTGGTGTTATTGCCGAGGGAGCAGGAGTATGAGCGGGCTCAGCAGGAGTATGAGCGGGCTCAGCAGGAGTATGAACGGGCTCAGCAGGAACGATTGCGGGCAGAGCAAGTTGAGGCGGAACTAGCGGCAGAGCGGCAGCAGAAGGCGGCTTTGCGGGCGAAGTTGCGGGAGTTGGGGGTTGATCCGGATACGGTGTGAGGGGGGGAATAGAAAATAATCCTCACTCAATCAGCTCCCGTTCTTGCCCTCCGCCAGCCTCTAACTCGGCGATCGAAGCCATGAGCCGCTGGGCATTCTTCGGACTCCGCAATAGATAAGCCGTCTCTGCCAATGCCTCATAGTCTTCTAGGGACAACAGAACGACCACGTGGCCATCCTCATGTGGACATTCCGCAGGTTGACCAAAAAAGCAAGTAAAATCATCAAAAATAGAGATCGAAATTACTTATTTCATTCTGAAGTATAAAATGATTGCTTTTCCGAGGGTAGATTGCAC
>JBCDEB010000013.1:0-70220 GCA_039180005.1 Cyanobacteria bacterium P01_G01_bin.54
AGGTGTCGGGGGGCGGGTCCCCTGACAACCGGGTTTGACAACGAGATTTCAGTGCGTTGAGGAATGCGATCGCTTCGCTTAACCGAAACTCACGTTTTTTAGGGATTCGTCCCTTTGTGCATTAGAAAATCTCGTAGGGGCAATCCCCCCGTGGTTGCCCTGGTGTGCTGCGTGACGGAGGGTTGATCAGTAATTGGCCAAGACCGGGGTAGAAGGGCACTACCCCTACAGCGTTATCGAGCATCGGTTTACGCTAGGGTATTAGGCAAAAGACTGAATCCACGCTCTGCTATGAAACGCCGCAGCCGCCCAACCTACGATCGCCCCTACGAAGTTGACTATGATCGTGCGCCCAAGTCACGTTCCGGTGGCAATGCGTCCAGTGGATTAAAAATCAATTACCTCACAATCGCCCTGCTCGGGGGCGTATTTGTACTCGGTATTGCTTTGGGTATGACCTTTAGTACGGTCTCGCCCGGTGACAATGCCCGCAATGTTGCCTCCCGCGAATTCATCGATCGCAGTGCTCCCAACCCAGAACTCTGTACTCAATACGGAGCAAGTGCACTGGTTACCGATATGCGTCTGTTTGTCACCCTCAACCCATTCAATGTCTACGTCACCCAACCCCTCATGCAACCCGGTTGCGTACTCCGGCGCAACAACTGGTCGATTTTGCAGCAGCGCAAGCTGATTACCAACGAACAGGTTAATGATTGCAAGAATCGCATGAACACCTTTGGCTTCACCGGGAATCTGGAGAGCGACAACCCCAAGATTACCTGTATTTACCAAAACAATGAAGCGGGCAATTTGTTCCGCGCCCAAAACGGGGGGGGAACAGCACCCGTTGAGACTGAGCCGTTTTAATCTCAAACTCCTGCTGGATTTCAAGGTTACTTGACAATCAAGTCGATCCCGAGCATCCCGATCAGCGCTCAGAGGGGCTGAATGGAGTTTCCAGGCGAGAGCCAATTGCACCTGGCCCTGCGCCACAGCGAAATTGCCCGCCCGTCGCAGTATTTATTTTTTTGAACTTTGGTTAAAAATATGGGGGCTACTGCCCAGTCCCTCTTGACAAGTTTGAACCTATCGCTCAAGAAGTGTTGATCTATTTCTGAGTCAGTACTGTAAGATTGGAACCGAAATCTGCAAACCTATCGTTCATCCCAAAACAGAGTTGATTGTGCAAGAGACCGTCAATCCCCCCTCCACCCCTGCCAAGACGACTGCTGAGTCCCCCAAAGAAATCCCAGCCTTGCGGATTTGGGGTCGTCAACCCCTCACTGGAGAAGTGCCCATTAGTGGCGCTAAAAATTCAGCCCTAGCCTTGATGGCAGGGGCAATTTTATGTCCAGAGGCCTGTCGCCTGCGTAATGTTCCCAACCTGGCAGATATTGAGCGGATGACCCAAGTCTTAAGTGCTTTGGGGGTGAAGGTGGCACGTCAAGGTGACGCCTTGACAATGGATGCGACCCATTTGACGACCTCTCAGGCCCCCTATGAACTCGTCTCAAAGCTCCGGGCTAGCTTTTTTGCCATTGGCTCCTTGGTGGCACGTCTGGGTACGGCTCGTGTGCCATTGCCCGGCGGGTGCGCCATTGGTGCTCGACCCGTTGATCTCCATGTGCGAGGGCTGCAAGCCCTTGGCGCTCATGTCCGCATTGAACATGGTATTGTCCATGTGGATGTCCCTGGGGTGGGTGGTAAACTCAAGGGCGCAAAAATCTACCTCGACTATCCCAGCGTTGGGGCAACCGAAACCTTGATGATGGCAGCCACCTTGGCCGAAGGAGAAACGGTCATTGAAAATGCGGCTCAGGAACCTGAAGTTGCCGATCTGGCTAATTTCTGTCGCGCCATGGGGGCTAAGATTCGCGGGGCAGGAACCAACAACATTACGATCGTGGGTGTACCCAAACTCCATACGGCCGACTACTCCGTAATTCCCGATCGCATCGAAGCGGGTACATTTCTTGTCCTCGGTGCAATGACCGGTGCCGAGCTGACCCTCAGCCCGGTTATTCCAGAACACCTCACGCCAGCACTCGCCAAACTTGAAGAAATTGGCGCAGAGATCATCCAGGATGCTCCCCGACGCCTACGGGTTGTGCCCCACCAACTGCGGGCCACTGATATTGAAACCCTGCCCTATCCCGGTTTCCCCACGGATATGCAGGCACAGTTTACGACGCTCCTCTCCGTCTGTGAGGGCAATAGCATCATTACTGAAACGGTCTTTGAGAACCGGATGCGCCATGTCGCTGAGCTGGTTCGCATGGGCGCTGATATTCGCCTCAAAGGTTCAACCGCGATTATCAAAGGGGTGACGGGTCTCTCCGGTGCTCCGGTCATGGCGACGGATCTCCGGGCTTCAGCTGCCTTGGTGATCGCCGGGCTTGCAGCAGAGGGCCAAACCATTGTCAAGGGTCTGCACCATCTCGATCGCGGCTACGACAACCTCGAAGGTAAGTTACGGAACCTGGGTGCTCGCTTGGAGCGGATCACTGAAGTTGAGGTCACTAAAGAGTAGTAACATTGACGCCGCAAGTAGGGGCGGGCTTCAAACCACTGGTGCGAACTTAACACTGTGTTCAGCTCCTGGTAGGAGTTTGAGTGGGGCGACCCACCTTCCCTCTCCGGGGTACTCCTCTCAAGGGTCGATGTCAAAGCAGAACATCCCCTCTCGGGAGGGGCGGTCGCGCTTAGCGCTGACTGGGGTGGGTCGGGTGTTTGTCGCCCTTGAAGCTCTTTTGTACAGGGGGGTCGCGCTTAAGTTCACACGAATGGTTGCTAACCCGTTCCTATTCTATTGTTGCTGTTTGCATTACCCCACTCGAACAAGTGCAGCGTCAACACTTAATTTTCGGGTTGCTACCTTCAGAACATCTTGTTATATAACCTGAGTTTTGGATAAGCGAAGCGATCGCGTTCCTCAAAACCTTGAAATCTCGTTGTCAAACCCGGTTGTCAGAGGGCCAGCTCCCCGACACCTTCTGCTGAGGGGGCAATTTCCCCCTCAGACTCCGGCAATACCGGAGCCAATATTGTTGATTCCATTGAATTTTATGAGTTTTCGTGCTCTTGGCTTAACCGAAACTCAGGTTAGATAGGGACTGTAACCCTCACTGTGACTGAATTCTAAATTCAAATGATGACAGCCTCGCTACTCTCAAAAATCATCCCCACTACCTGGGCAGCGGGGACATTTAGGTTGAAGTTCAGAACAATCGGATGACACACCCGAATCCTGTTGTATGCATCAAAAATTACAAAAACTGTAGGGGAGGGTTTCCAACCCGTCCCTACTTTGGGCTTACGGTTTTCGCTTGTCCAGAACGGTTTGGAGCTGATTGAGGGCAGCCGCAAAAATGTTGAAGCCTGCCCAGCCCGCAGCAATCAAGAGCGGCCCAAACACAACGATCAGTCGCCAGTCAATCATGATATCGCCTCGTTTTTTAATATTATCTTTAATATTCAAAGGGCCACTATTGTAACAGGACTCGTGAAGGGTGAAGGCATTCCCAACGCTACGTGAACATTTATGCTGACCTGATGAGTGGACAGCGATTGCTGGCTACGCTGAAGGGTAGCAGAGAGTATCGGTTAAGGGTTGAGCCAGCCCAAAAAGTTTTCTGGCATCTGGAATGAAGTCCCCCCACGCTGGAGCACTAGACCATCACCGTGTATCTGTCTATCCCCAGATGTGATTCAACTCACAATTGCGGTTTCTCTCAATCTTCTTTCTCTGCTCTCACTTACCATCATCAGGAAAACAATAGTGATGTTTATGCTCAGACGGCTACTCCAGAGTTTCAAGCAACTCATGCAGCTTGTTGCCAAGCTGCCGAGTCAGCTCTTGCACCTGCTACGCCGTATAACCCGTCGCCAGGGCAAAGCTGCACCATCTGCTGGTTTTGTGCTCCCTACGGTGACAATGGTGATTTTGGTGGTGGTTCTCACCAGTGCCACTCTGGTCTTCCGCTCCATTGACCGGGCCAAAAATGCCAGTAATTTCCGAGTGAATCAGGTGGTGATGAATGCGGCAGCCCCAGCGGTTGAGCGAGCCAAGGCAAAGGTGGGCGCGCTCTTCGCAGATACCAGCTTGCCTCGGGGTACACCGTCCGATGCGGCGATCGATGGCGTCTTTGCCAATGACCGCTATGACCTTGATGATGAGGTGCGTTTGCAGGTTGCGTATGACTATGGTGATGTCAATGGCATTGTCACCAATACCGGAAATGGGGGAGATGGTACGCTCCAGTCCGGGGAACGAATTACAACGGCTTGGCGCTTCCCGGTCGATACCGATAACAACGGTCTTTATGATTCTTTCACCTTGTATGGGGTCTATTACCTCTCGAATACGTCCCGAGCCCGTCAGCCCGTTGAGGCACGAACCCGTCCTCAAGTGCTCAATGCCCAGAACCGCACCTGTGAGGCAGCCGAGGGAACCTCTGCGGGTTTGGTGGGTAGCGATGGCTGGTTTAACCAGGAAGGCGTCCTGAAAAAGGCGTTTTATGTCTATGTGGTGAATGTGCCGATTACCGAACTCGATGACGCAGTGCTCTTTCCAGCGGGGTTAACGATTCCAGCGCCCTACGATAACATCAATAGCTACGAGGTCTTCCGGGGTAATCGCGGCTTTACGGCGATGGAGTACCAGCAGGATCGCGCCCGCATTCCCCTCGGCAACAATGCCATTGTCTATGAAGATGATCTTGATCTAACGTCAGGTCCAGACTTTCGCATCAACGGCCGGATCATCGCCAACAGTAACCTGATGGGGGGTGAGCCCCAGAATAATAATGTGCGCCTCTACCAGGTGAGTAGTGATGAGTCTTGTTTCTACGAAGAAGAAAACGCCAAGATTCTGGTGGCTGGCAACGTCAGGATGGGGCGTCTCCATGACAACAACTCAGCGACCGGCCGGTATTTTCAAGTGGATCTGTTCCAAGGCCGGGGTCAAGACGTCGTTGGGGCCGATAGCCGAGACGACGGAATTAGTGATAAAACCAGCTCAGTGAATGAGTTACCCTCACAGGTGGCTTACAACAACAAAGCTTATGAAGCGCGGATCACCTACTTGGTTGAACGGGTGATGGCGGATCATGGTACGCAAGCAACTGTGACTGCTTATAAAAGCGCGAGCCAAGACCCGAGTACGGTCAAGACGGCAGTTGAGGAGCGCATTACTGCCAACCCAGAACTGGAGAGTGAGCTAGAACGCCTGCGCTCGGAAGAACTGGAAAGCTGGTTCCGTAATCGCACCCGTCGTGTTCCTAGTGCAGAGATTGCCTTTGGCACATCTGAAACCTTAAACGGCGTTCCCTATCAGGACTACAGCACTGATAATTTGCGACCCATTGATGCTTGGATTCTGCCGACTGAAGCCAATGTACCCCTAACCTATCGGGATTGGCATTTGCCGGCTTTGGATCCCGAGACGCGCGGTGAGACGGAAGAGCTTTTAGGCGATCGCATCGTCGTGGGCAATAACCTACCCGCGTTCTGGTGGGACAACGAGCGGAATCGATTTGCCACCGAAGATACAGAAAACACAGATAATCTAGACGGTACTCGGTGGTGGGCCGGCACGAGTGACAGCCCCGTTAATCCGAATAACAATACCTCAGGAACAGAGCGCTATCGCAAAACCCAGTCCCAGAGTCTAGAGGAACCAGGAGATACGACCCGCAATGGTTTCTGGGAAACCAACGTCGCCAAAGTGCCGGAGAAGAAAAACGAAGCCGTCGGTGGCTTACGTGTGGTGACAGGTGCAGGGATCTATCTGCCTGCTGAGCTGCGGGCAACGAATGACCCGCTGGTTAATCGTGCTAACAGTCGCCCCCGGGCGGAATATGTTGTCTGGCCAGACAACATGCCCCAGCCCCCCAACCCATCACTGGACAAGATCGTTAATGATGCTGAGCTTGCGAATCATCCCTATCGCAACAAAATCGTTGAGCGATACAGCGAGACCACGGGCGATCCAATTTACATCGACGATGAAGCGGCAACAGGGGACGATGCCCCCGTGCGCCCCTACCTGAAGATGCGCGCTTCAGCGGTCTATCACTACAGCTATCCGGATGATCCAGTGGATAGTGATCCCAGTAATGATACGGCGGGGAGGATTCCCATTGCCTGTGTGAGTAATTTCTACGATCCCACCGATTGGGCAACGGCTCAAAATGCGACTGCTTTAAATGTCCCTGTGAGCGGCAGTCTTGGCAATGGCAGTGATACATTGCCTGCATTAGGTGGCAGGACAGCCTTCTCCAACAACGGGGTAACTTACATTCCACAGCGCAACTCTTACAGCGTTAATTTCAATGACTCGATATTGAGGTATCAAGCTGATCTGGTTTACCCCAATGGTCGGCCTGTGAACCCCGCCCTCAAAAAGGCACTCGATAAGAGCAATCAGGGGGGACAAAGTGCTCTAACCCTAGCCGATCGCGCTGCCATTGATGCAACCTACTGTGGTCTGGACATCTTGGCAAACCAGCTGGGCAATATTAACGACGTCCCCACAGCTGGTTTCGAGCTTGTGCATGGCACTATTCAAGAAATTGCCTTCTTGGATGGTCGTCAGATCAAGTCCATTGAGCGC
This sequence comes from Cyanobacteria bacterium P01_G01_bin.54, assembly GCA_039180005.1. Taxonomy (GTDB): domain Bacteria; phylum Cyanobacteriota; class Cyanobacteriia; order Cyanobacteriales; family Spirulinaceae; genus SIO3F2. The sequence continues at coordinate 6,617 of JBCDEB010000013.1, forward strand.
TCCAAAGGGAGTGGACATTCGGAATATGTTCATTCCTACACCTTGCAACGCCTCACTGGCGGTCAAAGTGATTTCCAGAATGACAGTGAGCCCCAATATGACCTGGAAATTGAGCAACGTCTGCCGCTGGAAATTCGGGCAACGGTGATTGACCTCAAGCGTCTGCGTCGTGGTAACGGTAACAACAATGACGCAGCTATCCGGGTTCCTGACCCAGCTGCAGATCAAGTTACCTTCCCGGATCAGGAATATATGTTCCCCATGAGTGGCATTATCTACGCCACCCGGGACGATGCCCTGCCCGATGCGAGCGATCGCCCCACCGATCCAGAGCCGCTCACCGGTCAACCCCTTAACGGCGATCCGCTTATCGCCCTACTGGAGAATGAACCCAACGAGCGCATCCCGGCAGATAAGATTAGCTCCACCGACTATTGGCTAGACCCCACCCGTCGGCCCAATGGCATCCTGCTGATCAACGGTCGGGAACTCAATCGTGAACCCGACAACCGCTTTGTGGCTGAGCAAGATGAAGCAACCCTAACCACCGAGAAGGGCCTGACCCTAGCCTCTAATCTACCCGTCTACATCAAGGCAGAGGATGCGGAGGGTAATTCGAATAATCGCCCTGGCTTTAATGTGCATCAGAAGGTCAATGGCGAAGCGGTGGAAGAGTTTACGCAGCTACTCACCGCCGACTGGAGTAACTTCTACAGTCGTACGGAAGAGCAACTGGACCCTAATTTTGCTTGCCGTCGTGATGACCCAAGGCTGACGACTTGTACTACAGGTGACAAGTGGCGGGTGGCAAATGTGCTCAGTGATGCCATGACGCTGCTCTCGGAGCGCTATCGTTTTGGCTTCCGCAATGAAGGAGACTACGACATTCGGAATAACCAGTCGGATAACCTCTTCCGTGACTCTGAGGTGCTCCTCACCACGGGTTCGGGCCTACGGCTTCATGAGCGATTTTCGGTCGCTTCAAAAGGGTTATTGGCCGCCGATTTTCGGATGCGGAGCGAATATGGAAGCGAGGTTGGCGCACCGTTCAACGATACGAACGTTTACAACACCAGCATTGATGAACTCCGACGAGATAATGGCTTCCACCATGCCTCGCTGGGCGTGAATGGACTCTCTAGTAATGCACCAGGACCAGCAAGCAACGATGCTTTTGCTCCCTTCTGGACGGCACGGAGTGGTGGTACTCACGATCGAACGGATACGAATCTCCGTGATGTAGTCTATTCCACAGAAAACAACAATACCTTTAACGATATTGCGCTCAATAGCAGTTACTTCAATAACCTAATTAGCCCGGTGCAGCGCCATATTGACAACCGCTATGAATATCTGATGGAGAGTTGCTTGAAGCTTCCCGTTTCTCAATGTGATCCAGGTAAGGATTGGGTGATTGATAGTGGCGGCACTTATGCATCTAATCAGCTCGATTCGGCCACACCGACTTCATTTACTGCGACTAATCCTGACGCTGGCTCAACGGCGATTGCACCCAGTGCAGGCTTTCAACATTTCCCGCGCCGGGTTGCCTTTTTGCGCTATGACGCAGCAACAATGGATATCAACTCATTGACGAACAGTCGTAAAGATATCGCAGACTACAATGATGGTGATTTGATTATTGATGGTGATGGGTTTCCCATTCCTTTGGGTATAGATTCATCTGGGAATATTATGTGTCATACCTATGATGATGATGCAGATTCAGTTGCCATCAATTACTCAACTGATCCAGTAACATCGCTTGAATGTAAACCGTTTTTTGACCTCAATAACAATGAGAAACCCCGCAAGGATCAACTCAATGTGTTGTGGTATGCACCCGCACAGAGCGATCGGAATGATGCAACCGTGATCGATAACATACCCAATGGGTTTGACGACAACGACAAACCGCTGGGTCTTAAGGATTGGTTTAGTGATCCGAATGATGAAGACAATTTTAAGCCACAGCGGCATCCCCAGCTGGTTCCAGTCACTCAGCTCAACTCGTCTGTGGGAACGGACAACATTGATGTATCCGGAGCGGCAAATCAGCCTTACAACAACACCAATTGGCTGCCCATCGTCAATGACTATGGCAACAATATCCACTTCAACCTGGTGATGGCAACGGGTGATACGCCATCCCGGTCTAATGGATCCAATGGTGAAGAAAATGGCGGTTTAGCGAACTTGCCCCGCTTACTTGAAACCTGGTCTCCCGGTGGCAGCTCAGAAGCCTTAGAAATTAAGGGCTCCTTCATTCAGTTGAAGCGGAGCACCTATGCCACTGCGCCGTTTGGCTCGGCTTATCCGGAAAGCTATAACTTCGGTGATCAAGACTCACTCTATGACTATAAGCAGCGATATTTAACGGGGAATGGTCGTTTCAACCATTACCGTCCGCCGGAGCGTCAATGGGGTTTTGATGTGGGGATTCTTTCCCAAAATCCTGATCTGTTCTCCCAACAGTTTGGTCTGCCGGCAACGGATGAACCCAACGAGTTCTACCGCGAAGCAAGCCGCCGTGATGACTGGGTACGGACGCTTCTTTGTGCCACCGCTGTACAACGTGATCCGAATGGCACCATTACGGACCAGAGCACAGGCTTGCCTGTGGTGATCAACGCCGATCAACGGCCGTCGGGTACCTTCTGTCAACTCAATACGCTCAACTAGGAGCTGTTATTCGTTAAATTGCAAATCATGGCCATACTGGGCTTACCTCCCCTAATTTGTTTTTTGGGTTGGGCGTGCTATCGCCTGTCCTATCAGGACTCCAGAATAGTCTGATGAAACGCTCAGCCACTCCTCTACCTCCCAATCCATCATGAATCTCAAACTCCCTGTGATTATTCAGCCCCCGCCTCAATCAGACCCTGAATCAGGATTTACTCTTATTGAGTCGCTCTTGGCCATTGTGGTGGTTGCGATCCTGCTGGTGGGCGTTGGGCCGATTGTCGGCTTCTCGGCTGCCACGCGCGTCCAAGCTCGCCGCGTCGAGATCGGCCTGCAAATGTCTCGGAGTTACCTGTCGGGCGTGACCGCCAGCACTATTGATGATCCACCGATTAATCAAACCAACAACGGCGGCGAACCGGTGGCTCTGCAGCTCGATGATGTGCCGGTGCCGGACTCCGCTGTTACGCTTAACTGCAATGCCAACGACTATTGCACTGCCCCGATCGATAATACAAGCTGGGCACTTTATTGCATTGACCAAGACAATGACGGGTTTTGTACCTCAGGTAGCGCTAAGGATTTGGTGATTCAAGCCTTCGGTCTGCAAGCCGGGGATGACAGCGATCCGGAGAACTTCATTAGTCTAGAAGAATCAGACGCTGCTGTGCGCCCTGATCTTGGCTACCAACTCGGCATTCGGGTTTATCGGGCTAATGCCTTTGGCCAAAATCCAATCGTGACGCTCCAGAGCAATGGTGGCGATAATGAGGCGAAAATCCAGGCTTCAACTGTGACTTCGGGCATGGGCAGCCGGGCGTTGCCGATCGCTGAAATGAGTACTGAGGTCAACACAGCCCAAACTGACTATACAGACTATTGTCAACGGATCAATACGGGAGTCAACCAAGGTCAATGCAACCTCTAAACATCAGGGTTAAGGAAATGTCATCGAAGCTGCAAGCTACCCTCCAGCAAGCCTTACTGTGGTTCATGCGTGATCGCTCTGGACGGGGTCGATCGGATGGTTTCACCCTCATTGAACTGCTGGTTGGCCTCATCGTTGCGGTGCTTGTGATGATTCCGCTAATGGCCTTGGCGGTTAATCTGATTAGCACCGATCGCCGCGAACAAGCTAAATCTACCACTGAGCAAGACTTGCAATCCGCCGCCGACTTTATTGTCCGCGACTTGCAGCAGGCGATCTACATCTACGACGCCGTTGCCCTGACCCGTGATTTAAATACCGATAATCCCGATAACTCTGGCATTCGCGATCAAATTCCACCCATTTCTGGTACTGTCAACCACTGCGATAGTGACACAACCTGCGTCCCGGTTTTGGCCTTCTGGACAAGGCGGGTGGTGGAAGAGGGAAGCCCGATCGTCGGTTGTACGGTTCAGCCGTGCAATGATGATACCTTTGTCTATGCTTTTGTCGCCTATTACCTGATTTTGGCAGATCCGGCTGATCCTGGCTCCGTTTGGTCAAATGAGGCCCGGATTGGGCGCTTTGAGGTTTCCGCCGGTGCCACCAATAGCAATGATGAGTTGGTTGAGATCTATGGTCCGGGCACATCGGCTAAAGAGCGAGACCCTGGCTATGGTCCCTTTGACCTCAGTCTGGATGGGGAAAATATCCGGGGCAAAATGAACCGCTGGGATGGCGCGGTGAATTCTGAAGGGACAACCCTGCCCTATCCGGCTGAAGCCTATGAAAATACCTCAATGCAAATCTTGGTCGATCATATCGATGCAACGACCGTGGCGATCGATGCCGATGTGCCTCGGTTGGATTGTCCGGTAGTGGACAATGGGACAGACGGCAATGAGTCGCAAAAGAGCTGGATTCAAGCACCCTATTACGGTACTCCTACGATAGTTCCCAACCCCGCTCCCACTGAGGCGTTGGAGCAATTTCAGACCTATGGCTTCTATGCCTGCATCAACTCAGAACAAAATATTGCCCGGATTGTTTTACGCGGTAATGCCCTTTCACATCTGCGCCCGGGAGCAGACACGTCCTATAGCGAAGGTTCTGCGGCGCTCTTTCCCACCATTTCGGCAGAAGTACAGACCGAAGGGCGCTTGTTCCAGTAACTGCCCAGCCAATACCTGCACAGTGTTGTGATGGTGCTCTAAAACGGCAAAGTGTGCTCTTGTCCCACATCTCACCCCTCCCAGACTTCTGTTCTCCATTTCTATCTAAAAATTATGCGCTGGCTCCCAAGACCTCAAACCCAACCCGATAGTGGCTTTACCTTGATTGAGGTGATTATTGTGGTTGTCATTATTGGTATTTTGGCGGCGATCGCTGCCCCAAGCTGGCTGGGCTTTATGCGTCAACGTCGGGTCAATGCCGTCAATGATGCCATTTACCAAGCCATTGAGCAGGCCAAAAACAGAGCCCAAACGGAAAAAATGTCCTATAGTGTGGGATTTCGCTCAGTGGAGGGTCTACCCCAAATTGCCGTCTATCCGGCGAGCCTGAATGTGCCGGCTGACGGCGGCACCACGCTTAATGATGAAGAGCGGGCAGCGATGAATTCGGCTTGGGAAGCCAACAAGTTGGACTCTGGGGTGAACTTGCGATCCTATGAGGTGATCATGGCGACAAATCTTGTGGGCGAGAATGATATTGAGGATACTGGATATGACTTTGCCAATAGTGGGAAGAAATTAACAACGATTCCGGACACAATTGCGCCAAATGATGATCAAACCTTGATTGATCAACTACCGATCCATCGAATTACCTTCGATCTGACCGGGACAATCAGTAATACGCCGGATTTGTCAACAGCGACCTATACACCAGAATCAGGCGCTGTAATGGTTGCTGGCGTGCCGGATGATGCTAATGACCTGAATGCTGTTGCTGCCGATACAGAACCGGTTTTGGGGACTGTACGCTGCGTCCTCACTGGAACGTTAATTGGCGGTTTGAAGGTGGGACGGAATCCATCGGACTGTTCTAAGTTGGTTGCGGGGGAATAGTGGCCCCTGAATCCAGGGTCTACCGATTATCACGAATGGGCCTTAAACGGCCGTCTCAACCCAATGATAGATCTTGGCCTCCCAGGGAAAAATCGGCTCTCGCCCCACAGAATGGGGTAGAACAACCCGATCCTGCGTCACTTCATGCCAGCAGAGCCCATTGGGTGTTTTGGGCCAGCGAGGTACAACATATTCAGCTTTGGGGCTAAAGGGGTCGGGGGTTCCGTAGTCTGAGAAGTTGGCGACCACAATGACGCGATCGCGCCCGGTACCCCGCTGCCAAACGATGACTTTTTTGCCCTCGGCATAGTCGATATGCAGGACGTCCGTGTCATTGAGGGCCAGGGCAGGGGCAAGGGTGCGAAACTTGACCAGGCGGGCCACATATCGAAAGAGGTCTTGTCGCCAGGGCTCTTGCAGGCGCTCAAAGTTAACGGGGTCAACCTGCTTGTGGTTGGTATGCTCATTGCTCAAATCCAGGTCATGGCAATCGCCAAATTCATCCCCAGCTAAAATGAGGGGAATGCCCACGGCGGTCAGCAGACAGACAAAGGCAAGCTTCAAGCGGCGCTCGATCTCCTGCGTCTCGGTAATGCCCTGATTCACCAAATAGTCATAGATTCGCTCATTGCCATAGCCGCCCACATCATGGGAGGTCAGGTAGTTGACGACCTGTGTGCCATCTTTAAAGCCGAGGAAGCGACAGTCAATCAGTTTCCGAACCGTCCATTCAAAGCTACGATCGCCCGCGCCCGGCTTGCCCAGAATGACCTGTCGCACCGCTTGTTTGAATTTTTCGTTCCAGAGTCCATCAACGCGGCCCTGGTGAATTAACGCAATGGGCACGGAGAGTTCTTCGCCGACGACCAAGAACTGCTCATCTTCACCCTCGCGATCGCGCCAAAAGGCCCGTGAAAAATGACGCACCTCTTCAATGAAGTCGTAGTTGCCCACATTGTTAATGCTGTCCAGGCGGAGACCATCAACCCGATACTGCTCGAGCCAATGGGCTAAATAGATCTTCATATATTCCCGACTCGGGCAAAAGGAGGTCTGCTCGCCGCTGAGGGGATGGTAGCCCTCGACCCAATAGTTGTACTTGAATAAATCCCCCCCAAACCCTTCACGGTTGGCCTGTTCGGGGTCGCCCGAGCCCCAATGGACAAAGAAATCCAAGAAATTGATGTTTTGGTAAGGATGGTTGCGCGCAAAGGCCATGACCACATCGATAAACACCCGCACCCCATATTGGTGACACAGCTCCACAAGGTGGGCCAGATCGGTCATGGCATGGGGGGCGATCGCCCCCTCCGGAACCCCAAGGTCATGATCGGCTGCCAGGAAGTTGGCGGTACCATAGCCCCATTCCAGAACGTCTTCACTATCGGCTGGGGGCAGGAGTTCCAGCGCATTAACACCGAGTTCTAGAAGATGGGCCCGACCCTTAACCAAATGATTTAATTCCGGATGAGACGGGGGTAGGGCATCGGGGTCGAGTAAGGCTTGCAAGTCCCGAAACGATCCCGTGCCGACGCCTGAGCCGGGTCGCACCCAACGGGGTGGCAGCTCATAAATAACTAAGGTGTTATTGGCCGGTAAGGGAGCAGGAGGGCGTGACCAATGCACTTCTTTGCCGTCGGGGTCGCAGGGGTAAAGGCGTGATTGGCGGTATAAAACGATGCTGGCTGGGTCTTGGCTGGCAACCCCACCGGGCTCTGATGGGGTTGGTGCGAGGCGGGAGGGGCGGCGATCGACGGTGGTTGCGAGGGGATCGGTACAGTAGAGAATCTCATCTTCACCCGTAAATGGGTAAGGATTGGTATTTTTGACTTTGAACCAATAGGCATAGACCTGTCCCTCGGTTAAACCACAGTCCGTAGCGGGTATCATCCACAGATCCGGGAAGTCTGGATCGGGGATCAGGGGAATGTTCTGAAAGTTCTCGTAGGTTGTCAGCCACTGCGATAGGGCACCAATGAACAGGCAGGGAGGTGGTGTGAGATGTCCGGGTCGCCAAAGGACAAAATGGGTTTGGCGGCGGACAAGCAGGTCTGGCAACATAGGGTTTGGCCACAGGGGGATGACGATTCAAAAACAAATATTCTCGATTGTAGAGTAGATGTAGAACCGCATGCCCTAGGGCAACTGTTACATTTTCTATGCAATTAATGGGCAAGACCGCTAGCAGGTACTCTCACCTGCTAGCGGTCTTAGACAATAGGATTGTGCTTAAACGGAATGCTGAGGGGGCTCGACCCTAGAGTGCAGAGCCCACACCGGCATAAGCACCGTAGAAAAACAAGCCGACAACGCCAATAACGCCAAAACCTGCAACAACAGCGACGATCCAAAGGGGAATGCGCCCATTCTGAAACATCTCTATAATCTCCTCAATAATGTCAATAAATGATTTTAGTTAAAGAAGTAACTCGAAAAGAGTATTCCCAATACAAAAATGAGCAACAAGCCGAGAAACAGAGAAGTTCGATTGAGCTCAACGGGTTGCTTATTGGGATTTTGGTTGCGTTCCATCCGATCCTCCTAGCGTTGGATAAACTGCATAGCTGCGATCGCCCCGACAAAGAAAACGGAGGGTACTGCCAGGGTGTGAACAGCCAGCCACCGTACCGTGAAAATAGGGTAGGTTATGGGTTGATTCCCACTGGGATTGGTCATAATAGAGTCTCCTCAAATCAAGATTTAAAACCGAGTCTGGGTTGCACAGCGTTACTTACTAAAGTCTTCAATCTGTTGCTTCGCCTCATAACGATCGGAGATGATCGGCAGCTCTTGGCGATCTTGAGTGTAATATTCGTTCGGGCGGGGGGTGCCAAAGGCATCATAGGCCAAGCCTGTACTCACAAACAACCAACCCGCAATAAAGAGCATGGGAATGGTAATGCTGTGAATCACCCAATAGCGAATGCTGGTCACAATATCGGTAAACGGCCGTTCACCTGTCGTTCCAGACATAATTTTTCTCCTCCAAATTAATCAACAATTTAACGTCTACTTTACCCCAAAAAGGGGTGAGTCCTAAGCTGGACTGCCAATCTTGAATGGCTCCCTTTAAACGGAGGGCTGGTAGCGCAGAATCACGCCGCGATCGCCCAAGATAAAGCCATGCTCGGTATCCTGGAAAACAATCCGGTAAAGATTGGCCGGTACATTCTCTACTGCACGATCCTTTTGCCAAGTCTCACCGTCATCCTCACTGACGAGCAAGTTGCCACTGCCACCCGAGAGCCAGATCTCGCTGGGGGTGCGATAGCCCAGATCCAAGAAGCCCCAACTGGTGGAGGGCTCGGGATAGAGAACTGCCTGCCAATCTTCTTCCACAGCAGAGTCGGCAAACTGGATTTGCCCCCCCCGGGCCAGGAGCCAGCGACGCCCATCTAGGCCAAAGCCCATGTTTTGCAAGCGTCGGGAACTGTTACGGTTGTGGGGTTGCCAGGCGCGATCGCCTGGTTGCCAGGTGGAATAGAAGTTGCCCCGTGAGGAGACGGCGACATATTCACCGGCGGGCGATCGCTGTAAGTTGCGCACCACACCAACCGCTTCCTGAACCAGCGCTTGCCAGGTTTGGGCATTGTCTATGGTTTGATAGATTGCACCCACATCGGTAGCCATCTCAGCACGACCGTCTCCCAAGGCCAAAATGCTGTAAGGCGCTCCGGGTAGTTTGGTGCTAAGGGTAATCCGTGTCCAGGTTTGTCCGCCATCAAGGGTATGGAGTAGGATGGACGGCTTGCCGACGATCCAGCCTTCCTGACCCGAAAAACTCACGCCCGTGAAATTGATCTTTTCATCACCCAGCTCAATGTGGCGGGGCTGCCAGGTTTTACCCTGGTCAACGGTTTCAAAGAGGGTCGAGCGGCTGCCCACCAGCCAGCCATGACTGGGGTCAGCAGTAAAGGCAATATCGTAAAGACTCGCATCGGTTGACAGGTCAATGACCTGCCAAGGATTGTTGCTGAGGCTAGGCAGGTTGCTACAGCCCCAACAGACTAGAGCAAAAAATAAGGCAAGCAGTAATTGCGAAAGTCGCTTTGGCACAATGGTCATGGACAGGATTTAACGGCAAAAAGTTGAGTAGATATCAGACAAGGTTAGCTTGCGGAATGTCCGGTTGGTTGATCAGAAACACACCGCCTAATTCAAGCCGTAAAGGCTCAAAAAGAACAATATCCCAAGCGCTAAGCCCCCAAAGATAAGTAGGTTCTTCTGGTCTGGCGTCAAGTTGTTAACGCCAAAGCCGTATTGGAGGTTTTCTTGGAACCCCGAGGGAACATTACCCGCCCCAATATTTTGAAATTGGGATTTGCCGACACCACAGACGGGACAGCGCCAGGTAAGCGGGAGATCCTCAAAGGTTGTCCCTTGAGCAATATTGGCCACACTATCCCCTTGATCGGGCTCATAGACATAACCACAGGGAGTACATTCATATCGAGCTGGCGCTTGCTCTGCAAGGGTTTTTTCCTGAGCCGCTGGACTGCGCTCAACGCTGGAATCAGTTGGATCATTCTCCATAATGTTTGATACAGGCAGGGTCAGCAAAAATAAAAACTTTGTTACAAATTATCGCACAAAGTTACAAAATACATCAAGCTGCTTTACATTCGCCAAACCTTGTTTTGTTTGCACGACTAGGACAGACTAACCTCTCGTGTCAGGGCAGGGCCCTGACATGCACAAGCTGCGGCTCTGCCGCCTTCATTGAGCGAACATCTGTAGTGACAAGAGGCAGGGACTCTCAGGGAGCATGACTGAGCTCATGAAGGTTAAACATTTAATCCGGTCATTGCGTAGGGTGGGCAACGCCCACCAGCAGCCAGTTTGAGCGATTGTGTATTATCGAATTATTTGCTTCAGTTCCATCGGCCCAGTAACGAGTTGGCAAAGAGGTATTTTTCAGCATAGACGAGGTTGAATCACGATGGGTCATGACCCGGACGACCGCAGGGCTAGGGGCTCGGCTAGGGGAATCGTAAAGTGAAATTGACTGCCCTGGTCTTTGCCAAGCGACTCGGCCCAAATGCTGCCGTCCCAACGGTGGACAATCTGCCGACAGATGGCCAGCCCTAAACCGGTACCGCCGGTTGTGCGCTGCAAAGCCCCTTCTTCTTGATAGAAGCGATCGAAGACGGTTTCAAGGCGATTGGGCTCAATGCCACGGCCGGTATCGGCGATCGTAATCATGATCTGCTGTTGAGATGGGTTTTGTGAGGATGGGTTTTGGGGGGACAGGGTTGTTGGGGGAGATACCGTTTGGGCGCTGACCGTAATCGTACCCTCTGGAGGGGTGAATTTACAGGCATTGTCCAAGAGCTTGACCAGAACTTCCACTAACCATTCGCCATCGGCAAGAACCAGGGGCAGATTTTGTAGCTCACTGGTGGTAATGGTCGGCATTGCTTGCTTCGTTTGGCGTGAGCGGGTATTGCTCAAGCCGAGCTCGATGCATTCTTCGACCGAGAGGGGTTCAAGATGCCATTGAATGCGGCCACTTTCGAGTTGGGAGAGGGTGAGGAAGTCTTGGATCAGTTTGCGCATTCGCTCACCGTCGGCAAGGGCGGTGCTTAGCATTACCTGGCGCAGTTCGGCGGGCATATCCGGCTCGCTGGCCAAGCTCTCCAGACAGATCTGGATGGTGGAGAGGGGGGTACGCAGTTCATGACCGGTAATGGCGACCAGGTTGGAGCGGGTGCGATCGAGGGCGGCGAGTTGGTCGTTGAGGTCTTCGAGGTTAGCGTAGGCTTCAGCTTGAATCAGGGCGACGCCGAGCTGGGTGGCGATCGCCTCCACCAGCGCAATTTCTTCGCCGCTCCAGAGGGTTTGGCTAGCGTTTTGATGTAGCTCGAGCATCCCCAAAAAGCGATCTTGATAGAACACCGCCACCCAAAGCCAGGCCTGAATATCATGCTCCTGGGCTTGCTCGACAATGCCAGCGGGCAGGTTACGATCGGTGTTGACATTGGGAATAAACACCGAGTCGTAGTTGGCGACCACTTGCTCAAAGAGCGGATTGCCCTGGAGCGGCCAGAGCTGACCCGCTAGGGACGACATTTCGGCACTGCAAAACTCATGAGTGATCGCAGCGTAAGAGGCTTGGGAATCACAGCGGTAGGCAATGCAGCGACTCGCCCCTAACGAGGGACCCAGTTGCTCAACTGCGACTTGCATCATCTCGTCTGGGTCGAGGGATTGGCGAATGGCGCTGGTCATCAGATGCAGGAGCCGCTCCCGCTGTTCTTGGGCGGCGATCGCCCGGTATGCCTTCAGTAACTTGTATTGACCCACCTGGAGATAGCTGACCAGACGGTTGACGAAGGGGTCCGGGTTGCCCAGAGCCAATGAGCCGGGACCGCTGCCGGGAATATCCACCGGGCAGGTATTGTCGAGGTAGCGCTGCTGGGCCGCTTGGGTCTTCGCCAGCAGTTCCGGGCGGTAGGTGGCAATGCGGGTGAGCAGGATCTGGGCCGCCACACCGCTGACTTGGCGATCAAAGGTCCAAATGCCTTCAAAGCGGCGATGTGTATCCATCGCCATAGGGGTTTGTTCCCCCTCGGGGACATGGCGCTCACGGCAAATCAGACAGTTGGCATATTGATCCCCAATGATCACCAGGTGCCATTCTTGGGCCAGGACATCATTGTCGTCGAAGGCGATCGTCTCATAGGGGCCAGAGGCATTTTGAAATTCAGTTTCGGATGCTGAGAGCACATAGACTTGTGCTGATTTTGCGGCGATGCGTTCATAGCGATGGGCCTCTTGGCGATAAAATCGCTCCTGCTGGAAGCTGGCAATCACCAATGGGGCTTCGTCATTCGCCAGTACTTGGTCTTCCATGGCATGGGAGAGCGCCACCAGCGAAGACTTAAAAAACATCTGCGGTCGCCAATGGGGCAGGGCGGCTTGTAACTCTGTCAAGACGGAAGTTTGCTTACTCATCCTAGAGACCCGATGAACAGCGGTCTAAGCGACCGACGCCACCGATGCATTTGCTTTTAATCATTTTTTAATCATCCCATAGAAGCCGAACCGTACCGCAAGGTGAAGTTCAGAGTTCAAAGTTCAGGGTTCAAAGTTCAGTGTATTGGCTGTGTTGGGTTGAACGGAGTAAAACCCAACACAGCCAATGTTTTGGAAGATTTCCCCCTTGGTAATCTAATGTATTAGGGCGTGTCGTCAGCTAGAGCCAGAAGCCTTACGGGACAAGCGATAGAGCGCCCGACCCAAACAACAGGAAAAGGGGCTGTAAGTCAGTCATAACAAGAGTTTGAAGTCTAACTGACGACAGCCCCTAATTAAGGTGTATCACGACACTCGGTCGCTGGCGTGTCGGCTCGTTGATGGTAGTAGATCATCTGAGTCTGCCATTGACCCTGCTGGGCGGAGGGGGGTTGGGCGAGGGGGGTATGGGAGAGGTTGCCCCGCAGATGGCTGAGGGGATCATTGCCGGTGGCGAGCAGGAATTGGAGGCGACGGAGTTGGGGCAGGTGTAGGAGGTGATCGAGGAGTTGGGCGATCGCCGCGCTATAGGGGTGTTGGGGATCTTGATACCAGTCCGGTGGTGCAAGATTGGTTTGGTCAAAGCCGAGATGCACCACCAGCGCAGGTTTCCCAAATAGGGCGATCGCCACCGGGCGCGTTTCCTCCTGCACCAAGAGATTGACGTCGCGGGCCAGATAACGCAGCTTTTCGAGATAGTCATAGCGTTCGGTAGCGGTGAGGTTGGGGGTCTGCCAGTCCAATGCCAGCGTGAGGAGATAAGTTTGCAGCAGCAGATGCCCCAATTTTTTCGCCTTGGTCGCCAGATAGTCTGTGTTGTAGTCCGTGGCTTCAATCAGTAGGGGTAAGCGATCGACCACTTCAAGACCGTAGCCCTTGAGCCCAGCGATCTTGCGGGGGTTGTTGGTGATCAGGCGAATTTGGTGCACGCCCAGATCATTCAAAATTTGCGCTCCCATGCCGTAATGACGCAAGTCGGCTGGAAAGCCGAGCCGCTCATTGGCCTCCACCGTATCCAAGCCCATGTCTTGGAGGGAATAGGCCTTGAGCTTGTTGACCAAACCAATGCCCCGCCCCTCCTGGCGTAGATAGACGACCACACCCTGGCCAGCGCTCTCGATCATTTTCAGCGCTGTTTGCAACTGCATCCGGCAGTCACAGCGCAGGGAGCCCAAGGCATCTCCAGTGAGACATTCTGAATGCATCCGCACGACCACGGGCTGCTCGGCAAAGGTTGCCGGATCGCCCTTAACGATGGCAATATGCTCACTGCCATCTAGGCTGTTGCGATAGCCATAGAGCGAAAAGGTGCCAAATTGGCTGGGAAAACGACAGACCGATTCTCGGTAGACGAAGCGATCGTGGGCCAGGCGATAGCTGATCAGATCGGCAATGCTGATCAGTTTGAGATCATGGCTGCGGGCATAGTCAAAGAGTTGGGGCAGCCGTGCCATCGAGCCATCAGGATTTTGAATTTCGCAGATCACCCCGGCCGGATAGAGCCCCCCTAAACGAGCCAGATCCACCGCCGCTTCCGTATGACCCGCCCGCTTGAGGACGCCACCGTTTTTAGCTCGCAGCGGAAAAATATGGCCGGGTCGTCGCAGGTCGTTGGCCATGGTGGTGGGGTTAATTGCCACTTGGATGGTTTTGGCGCGATCGTCGGCGGAAATCCCGGTGGTGACACCCAGATGGGGCCCGGCATCAATGCTAACGGTAAAGGCGGTCTGGTTGGGATCGGTGTTGTTGGTGACCATCAGGGGCAGATCGAGGCGATCGAGGCGATCGCCCGTCATCGCTAGACAAATCAAGCCCCGCGCTTCTACCGCCATGAAATTGATCAGATCGGGTGTCGCAAACTGGGCCGCGCAGATGAGATCGCCCTCGTTTTCTCGATTTTCGTCATCAACCACAATCACGGCTCGGCCCGCTTTAATGTCGGCCAGGGCAGCATCAATATTGTCAAAGCGCGATGAGGCAGGTGCAGAATCGGACACAGTGAGGAGAAAAAACGATGAGCCGTAAGCTAGTTGCGAACGATTCCTATTCTAGCTCAGGGGGCGGGTCAGCATTTTTGCTAAGATGCTCGAATATGTTGTCCCCAGGACATCACCATCACCCCGTGCGAGAGGGTTTCATAAAGGTTAAGACATTAATCCGAATAATCGCAGAATGCGTTAAATCCCTGGCAGGCGGCACGCACTATCCCTCCGGGAGGCTACGCCAACGACTCCCCTCAGCGACCACCTGCGCTACGGAATCCCTGGTTTATTTTTTTAAGTTTCATCAAACCCTCCCCTACTTCATAAATCAATCAATTACGTTGAAACAACGAGCCAAACAATGCGTTACTTCTGGACTGGCTTATTGGTGCTAGCGCTCTGGTTCACAAGCGCATTGGCATGGCCGACAACGGCCCTGGCTTTGGGCGGAACCCAACCTCCCCTCAATCAACCCGCCCCCGAATTTAGCCTGCCGACCAACACGGGTGAGGGGATGATTTCTCTCTCCGACTACCGGGGCCAATGGGTCGTGCTCTATTTCTACCCCAAGGACTTTACCCCGGGTTGCACCCTAGAGGCCAAACGGTTTCAGCAAGATTTGCCCCAATACCAAGCCCGCAACGCCCAAATTCTGGGGGTCAGCGTGGACTCTGTGGATTCCCATCAGGAATTTTGCGATAGCCAGGGCCTCCGGTTTCCGCTGCTGGCCGATACCAACGGTGCCGTCAGTAAGACCTATGGCTCGTACCTAACGGGCATGTCCCTGCGCCATACCTATCTCATCGATTCCGATGGGGTATTGCGCCAGATCTTTCTGGGGGTGCGCCCGGCGATCCATAGCACTGAAGTATTAAATGCCCTAGATGTGTTGGTCTGAGTGATGGAAACAACGGCAGAATATTGTTGTGCGGTCTGCGGTGAGGTCAATCTGACTTTTGTGGATCTCTCGCAGGGCATGCAGCAGTCCTATATAGAAGATTGCCAAGTCTGTTGTCGGCCCAATGTGTTGTATGTGGTGGTGGATGAGGTGAGTTTGGCGGTGAGCATTGAGACGGATTATGCAGGTTAACCTGAGTTCTGGATAAGCGAAGCGATCGCGTTCCTCAACGCCTTACAAACTCGATTTCAAACCCGGTTGTCAGAGGGCCAGCCCTCCGACACCGCCCGCTGAGGTGGAGATTGCCACCTCAGACTCCTGCAATATCGGAGCCAGTATTGTTGATTCTGCTGAGTTTCAAAGTCTTACGCGATGTCTGCTTATCCAAAACTCAGGTAGGTTAGGCTGCCAGAACCAGCGGCTGCTCCACCCTTGATTGAAGGGCTGAGCAACGGATGGGCAAAACGATCACAAACTGAGTGCCTTGGTTTGGTTGAGAGTTGCAAAGGAGCTGGCCACTGTGGTGATCGGTAATCACTTGATAGCTAATCGAGAGCCCCAAGCCGGTGCCCTTGCCCACTGGCTTGGTCGTGAAAAACGGCTCAAATAGACGGGATTGGATCTCGGCAGGGATACCGGGGCCATTATCGGCGATGACAATCTCAATCGCTTCAGGTGAGCATTGGCGGGTGGCGATCGTAATTTGGGGCTCTGGAAACCCAGCAAGCGCATCAATCGCATTCGCCAAAATATTCATAAAGACCTGATTCAACTGACCCGCATAGCATTCAATTTCCGGCAGCTCACCATACTGTTTGTAGATTTTAATCTCGGGGCGAGATCCTTTGGCCTTAAGGCGACTGTTGAGAATTAAGAGTGTGCTATTGATACCACTGTGGATATCAACGGCCTTCACCGCCGCTTCATCTAAGCGGGAAAAATTCCGCATTGATTGGACAATCTCTGTAACACGCTCGGAACCTGCGGTAATCGACTTGACCAGCTTATTTAAGTCGTTCGCAATAAATTCAAACTCAATCTCTTCCTGCCGTTCCACGATTTCGTCCTTTGGCTCTGGATAGACCTGTTTGTAAAGATCAACCAGTCCCACCAAATCATCTGCATATTGTTGTAAATATTGGATATTACCCGTGATAAAGTTCATGGGGTTATTGATTTCATGGGCGATGCCTGCCACCAGTTGTCCCAAGCTCGACATCTTTTCGGTTTGTACCAATTGAACTTGAGTCTGCTTGAGCTGGTGGAGCACTTGCTCTAATTCTTGATTCTGATGCGTCACCCGTAAGGCTTGCTGCCGCGATCGCCCCAGATAAAATGCCAGCAATAGGGTCAACACTGAGCCCATCATCAAGACCATGATCGAATTACGGTACATCAACCAATGGGAGGCGGCGGGCCGCAGCAGCAGGGCAAACTCGCGTCCTTCCATATGGATTGATCGCATACATACCGTCCAATTCTCACTGTAGGGGCAGGCTTTTGTGGATGCAGGAACCGTATTCTGGGCATCAAAATGGGCAAATTGCGCATCGGTTGTTAATATCTGATCCTGAGCATCATAGGCAATGATGAAGCTGTCGCTGGCCTTAACCCGAGGTTTGAGCATTGCTGATTCGAGTTGATCTACCGGGAGCTGATAGAGAGTAAAACTCACCTGTTGCAGGTCGAGGGTGGCGATCGCATTTTGGATCCAGCTTTCTAGAGAGTAGAGGCTAAAGACAACACCCCGGAGTTGAGGCTCAGTGGCGTCCGCCATGTCGGGCATGAAGACCGGCTGATAGAGGACAAAGCCCGGTTGTCCCGTTTCCAGAGTCAGCAGGGGGGTGGTGACTGGAACGCCCAATTGGGCAACTTTTTCGAGGAGAAACTCACGGCCGGGATCGGTCGCGGCGGCTGGATTAATCAAGTCATCACTGCTTCTGAGCTCAAGGGCAGGATGTGTAAATGTCCCACCATTGAGGGTCTTGTCCGCCTGCCAGTCCAACCAACCAAATCCAGCTAAGCCCTCAGCATAGGGCAGCAACGTGCGGCTCAGGGCACGAAACTTATCGACCTCCATTTGCTCTGAGGTTTGATACAGCGCCCCTGCTGAACGGGTGAGTTGAGCATAGTCATCCACTTGTGCTTGAAGGCGACCCGCAATATCTGTGGCTTTGCGCTCAAACCGCTCTTGCTGCGTAGTGTGCTCCCAGCGCTGGACTTTGAACGCTGCAAAACTAGAGAGGAGAATGCCACCGACCGCAATAGCGAGAACCACGGCATATTGTTTCAGGCGCTGGGACGCTTGTTGCTTCAATGTTGGCATAGGCTTTACCCGTTCCCTATCAATGGGGAATCCGGCTTGAGGGGGTATTAATTGAGGGTAGAAGATGCAAGCTATCTCTTGAGACTCTTTCTCACTAAAGAGGGCTTCCTTGGGGCTGTCAAGAGCAGATCAACCCTTGCTAAATTGTGTGTTGGGCTCGACAGGGTTGCAACGCACACGTAATCAATTATACAACGACTTTTGCGAGCAACAATCCAATTGGTGCTTTTCTACCCTTACCCAAGCGCTGCTTCCCTGTTTCAGGATCGCCTCATGGCTGGATAAGGTGTGGGAACCTGGATAGTTACTGAGAATAATTCCTATTGACGGACGCTTGAATATCTGTTAGCCTGATGACCAGGTTAATGCAAAAGATTCTGAATAAGTCGGATATGTGCTAGCCTGCTCGTTCTAATAGCAAGGCGGAACGGGCGGATTATCTCTACTCATTCAGGTTCTCTTCACAAATCAATGGCCACCGATGACGACGGGTGGCCATTTTTTTTGAGGAGGTTCTGTTGAGTCTGGAGATTCACCCAGCTTTAGCTGGTCTCCTTAGCAATTAGCGCATTGGGTGGGCAATCGGGTGCTCACTAGGGTGTTGCCTCAGGGATGAAGCGGGTATTGGGCTAGGCTGTATGGAGAACCAGGAAAAGAAATAAACCGGCGATCGCCAAACTCAACCACTTGATCAGGCTCAATAGTCGTTTCTCAAAGAACGGATCGGAATGAGCGGTCTTCAGTTCCAGCGTTTGAGGGGCGTTGTCGGTTTGTGGCAGCTCAACACCATGAATGAGTTTGAAAAAGAACCGTCGGTTGACATCAGCCCGTCGATAAAACTCAAAATAACGTGAGTTTCGGTTAAGCGAAACGATCGCATTCCTCAAAACCTTGAAATCTCGTTGTCAAACCCGGTTGTCAGGGGGCCAGCCCCCCGACACCTCCCGCTGAGGGGGAAATTGCCCCCTCAGACTCCGGCAATATCGGAGCCAGTATGGTTAATTCTGCGGAGTTTCGGGTGAAACGCACTGACTTCCTGGTATATGCGGATGGAAACGCCATAGGAAGAAGCTGAAAAGCGACCATAAATATATAATGAGAGGGAAGTTTTTAGAGTTGCGAACCGTCCGATAGATTTCAAATCCAGATTCTGAGATTGAGCCCGTAAAGGGTGGGCTTGAGGGATGAGACCAGAAGAACGACTCGGCCTGGATTTCCGGCTCTAAGAGGGCAACGACCTCTGAGAGCGGCTTCGGCGTAAGAATTGAAAACCGATCATCGGGGATTAACTTCATCATCTGAAACGAGGGGGAGAGCATTCAGCAGCCGTGAGGTGCGCTGCGATACCCCTAGAACTACAGATGAATGGACTGATTTTCCAGTCTGGATTATTCCCCTGAGGTGTGAACGGAAATGGCAAGCTCACTCGCATTACCGACGCTCCGGTTCCGTCCCTGTTGCTTTGCTTGATACAGGGCAGCATCGGCTGCAGCTACTAAATCTTTCGCTGTTTGAGGGAGTTTGGGGATGACGGTGGCGACCCCCAAGCTCAAACTCACGCATTCACCTGCAATGGAGCTGTTGTGACAGATCTCCAGGTTTTGAACCGCCAAGCGCACTTGCTCCGCCACCTGTAATGCTCCGACATTGTCCGTGTTGGGTAAGAGCAGCGCAAACTCTTCCCCACCATAGCGAGCGGCCAAATCTCCCACCCGCTGGCCATGTTGTGCAATCATCTGAGCCACGGCTTGGAGACAGGCATCTCCCGCTTGATGACCATAGGTATCGTTATATTGCTTAAAGCAGTCCACATCACACAAAATTAACGATAACGGCAGGTTAGACCGCCCCCCCCGCTGCCACTCCTCTTGGAGTTGCTGGTCAAAACTGCGGCGGTTGGAGATTTGAGTTAAGCCATCCAAGGAGGCTAAACGGCGTAATTCAGCGGTTTGTTCGCTGACCTTATGCTGTAGCTCTCGGGTCGTATGACGTAAGCGTCCCATTACAAAGGTCAGACCCACTAGACCTAAGCCTAAAATGATCACTAGGCGCATCAGCGTCATGCGAATGCCCTTCAAGGCCAGACCCATCAGGCTATCGATGGGTTGAGAAATTTCTAGAACGCCCCGTACATCACCAACCCGCCAGTCTTTGCGGGGACTATCCGGATGACTGTTGTGGCAAGAGACACAGCTTGGCCCCATCAGGATCGGTTCGGCATAACGGAAGGCGGCGTAGTCTCCCAGTTGATCACGGCGGAAAAAAGGTTGCTCAGGATGAGCGCGTAAACGTTCAATGGCCTCGCGCTGAAACCCATCTTGAGGACCGCCTGTATCTTTACGGTGGGGGAAGGGATAGTCGCTGTAGAGGCGGACGAGGGTGTTGGTGTTGTCACTCAGCTTGGTTCCCAACTCGATGGTGTAGGTTGCCGGGTTGGGAACACCGTGGGGCAAATGATAGTAATCATGGGAGACTTCTACATCCGGTAACTCGCGCACCCGACTGACCACATTGTCGCTGTAGAGCGTCCGGGCAGCGTTGAGGGCATTGGCGGAGAGCTGAGCAGATTGTAGGGCTTGGGCTTCGATGAGCATATTGGAGAGGTGCGACATGCTCAGCAGGGCGATCGCCACGGCCACAATCAACAGACTGCTCAACACCAGAATTGTGCGTCGATAGAGAAACCCCAGCAGTTGGTAGCCCGCTCGTTTAGCAGCAAAGTGTGGCATGGGTTGTTTCTTCAATTAGGATCAGGCGTTTGTCGTTTTTCCCAATTATGCAAAACAACCCTGAGAAAGTTGGGAAGATGAGCCCCTGTTTTAGGGGTACTTAGGAGAGCAACGTTTCAATTGCCAACCGTTTTGTTCAGCCGCCGCGCCGCCCGCTGCCCTGATAAATAGGCCCCATGTACCGTCGCTGGATAATCTGCATTCGTGGCTTCACCCGCAAAGAACAGGCGATCGTCGATAGTTGCGGCAAGATCAGCACGGGTCGTCTCGGTCATGCCGACCCCAGGGCTGGAATAGGCACAGCGGGCAAAGGGGTCGCTGGCCCAGCGGGTGATTTGTACATCGACTGGATCGGGGGTTTGTTGGCCATACATGCGGCGCAAGGTTTGCATGGCTTGGCCGACAATTTGTTTATCAGAGCGGGTTTCCAACGCTCGGGCAAAGGCACCGATATTAAAGGCGGTCAGGATGGGTTGGCCGGTGGAGCGATATAGATTCAGCCAGGCTGAAAATTCCCCCTTGTCCTGGGCGATGTAGCTGAGCCAATCCGGTGAGTCCTGCCAAAAGCGGCGGGGAAATTGGAGATAGACTTTGTTGAGCACACCCGCGTTCAGTGTCGCGATCGCGGTCTGTTTCACATCCGGTAGCGGCGGCTCAAACACCACATCGCCCTGCTTAAGCACACCAATCGGCAAGGTGACGATGGCGCGATCGCCCGCGAAGGTTCCCGCCTCGGTCGTAACCGTGACACCACGCGGGTCGTAGGCAACGTCCGTGACCCGCTCGTTAAAGCGAATGTCTAAATCTTGGACGAGATGATGGGCTAAGGCATCATAGCCTTGGGGAAAGAGTACATCATCACCCCCAAACCCACGCCCCTCATCCACATAATGGGCTGAGAGCTCGCGGCTATCGGTTGCCCAAGTTTGTTCAAGGAATCCGTTGAGAGCAAAGTTGAGGCGTTGTTGTTCTGGGCTGGAGAGCGCCGCGAGATCGATGTGGGTGGCGATCGCCTCCGCAACCGAGACATCGTCACCGAAGTAGGCGGCCGCAATCGCCCGCGTAATTTTGGCTTCCCAGGCTTCGATTTCAGCCCAGGTACGATCCGGGAGTTGCTGGCCCGTCGCATCGTAGAGCGCCCAGTCTGCGGAGTTGGAGGCGGCGCGGGGGGCGTTGATGGCGTCGGCGATCGCCGTCAAGGGGTTGCCACGATCGCCATGAATCCAGGAGGCCCCCAAGTCTACAGGGGTCTCCCATTGGCGGCTGGTCCAGAGGCGACCACCGAGGCGATCGCGCCCTTCAAGCAGCAGAACCCGGTGGCCGGCATCGTGCAGATCGCGCGCGGCAGCGATGCCAGCCATACCTGCACCGATGATCAGAATCGTTTCGGGGTGGCGGGTTTGGGCGCTGCTACGACAA
Organism: Cyanobacteria bacterium P01_G01_bin.54; assembly: GCA_039180005.1. Classification (GTDB taxonomy): domain Bacteria; phylum Cyanobacteriota; class Cyanobacteriia; order Cyanobacteriales; family Spirulinaceae; genus SIO3F2. The sequence goes on from JBCDEB010000013.1 coordinate 28,664, forward strand.
CTGGCTAGCCGGGTGGCGGCGGCGGTGAGGAGGAGTCGTTGGGTAAAGGTACGCCGATTCATGGGTGGGGGAGGAATCTTAGTAGAAAATAGACGCTGTAACCCACGGTTCAGGGTTCGGTTTGTCCCATAATTTAACTTGAGTTCTGGATAAGCAAACATCGTGCAAGACGGTCGAAACTTAGCAGAATCAAAAATACTGGCTCCGATATTGCCGGAGTTGATCGGGAGCCCTCTCCCCCTCAGCGGGAGGTGTCGGGGGGGCTGGACCCCTGACAACCGGGTTTGGCAACGAGGTTTCAAGGCTTTGAGGAATACGAGCGCTTCGCTTAACCGAAACTCACGTTAATTTAGGTTGGGTGCCCAGACCACGCCCCTACAAATGCAAGGGGCAAGAGCCGCAAATGATGGGTGTTACCGCAGCGCTACAGCACGAGTTCTATCGTTGATTTTATAAAATTTGGGTTATGCACTGGCTAGGGCTTAGGGTAAAGCAACTCTTGAAGCAAATTTCTGAGCAAGGGTTTTTATGGGGGGCGATCGCCCTCTGGGGAACCGTTTTTTTTGCCTATGCCAGCTTGCGGCATTTCTTACTCCGCTCCACGGGCTATGATCTGGGCATTTTTGATCACATTCTTTATCGTCTCAGTACCGATCAGCCGCCGCTGGAAATTTTTAACGATATTCACAATCCTCATCATTTTCTCACCGATCATTTTGCTTGGATTCTCTATCTGATCGCTGGACTATATCGGCTGTATCCGACGGTCTATTGGCTCTTCTTTTTGCAGGCCTTTGGATTAGCATTGGCAGCTTGGCCCCTGTGGGGGATTCTACAGCACCACACGCTGCCAGAGCGAGTCCAAAAAGCCATTATTTGGGTTTATCTGCTCTATCCCCTCATCTTCAACAAAAATATCTTTGACTTCCATACGGATGCCTTTGCACCGCTATTGCTTTTTGGCGCAATTCTCGCTGTCTATCGCAATCAGCCCTTGCGCTTTGGGGGCGCAATCTTGCTGTTGTGTGGCTGCAAAGAGATTTTTGCCCTGACGGTTGTGGGCTTGGGTCTCTGGCTCTGTTTGGGGCTTAAGCGCTATCGCTATGGTTTAGCCGCAGTCTGTTTTGGCATTGGCTATTTTTGGCTGGCGAGTCAAGTCTTTGTGCCCCTCTTTGGCAAAGCCTCGCTCACGGCGATGGGTCGCTACGGCAGCTTAGGCGGGTCGATGGCAGAGATTATCCAGAATCTTGTTTTCAAGCCGGGCTTACTCGCAGCGCATTTATTCACATTCGCCAATGCGAAGTATCTCGTCATGCTCTTGTTGCCGATCGCTTGGGTGCTTTGGCCCCCCGTTCTGATGCCCCAGCAATCGTCGTGGAAAACGTCATTGATAACCCTGTCGCCGTTTCTCGGCGCTGCCCCCCCACTCCTGCTCAATCTACTCACCACCTTTGAGGGGCAAAAAAACCTGACCAATCACCATTCCCTGACGATCGTCCCCTTCTTGCTGATGATCGTCATTTTGGCCCTGGCGCAGCAGCGGCCGGGTCTGCCATCTGGGTTAAAGCCTGGAGCCCGTTTTGCACTGCCTCATCCCCGCTGGATCGTTGCCTGGTCTTTGGTGGGTTTTATGCTATTGGCCAAGCCTGGCTATCTGGTGGGTCGGTTTGTGGAGGGACTTGAGACTTGGTCGGCTTCACGGGAAGCGATCGCCTTGATCGATCCGCAAAGTCCGGTGCTGGTGCCCATGCAGATTGCCCCCCATCTGACCCACCGTCTCAAAGTGGGCTTGACCACAGACCTCTATCTCAATGAAGACCTACGTGACTATAAATATGTCCTGATCGATCTCGTTTATCCCGGGATTCATACTCCGGTTGAGGTCGCTGAAACCTTTCAAGCACGGGTTGAGGCAGATCCCCGGTTTGAATTGGCATTTGAGCGCGATCGGGTTTATCTCTATGTCCAACCGGAGTTCGTTAATCAAACGTGAGTTGCGGTTAAGCGAGACGATCGCATTCCTTAGAGCCCCGAAATCTCAGACGCCATAATCCCTGGCATAATCGGTTTGGTCGGCACGGGCGTTGAGAGCACCAGCGCCGTTTGGGTCGGGCCGTAAGCACTGAGTTTTTGCAGTAGCTGCTCCAGATGAGGGAGGGATTGGGCAACCGCACGGATTAGAAATGACGCCTCTCCCGTCAGATGATGGCATTCGAGCAGTTCTGGCGTCTGAGACACCAGACGATGCACCTGGGGATAATTTTGCGGGGGGGTGGTGAGCTGCACATAGGCTTGGATGCTGGCCCCCAAGGCGGTGAGATTGAGCCGGGCGCTGTAGCCCTTAATAATGCCTGTGGCTTCGAGTTTTCGGACCCGCTCCGTGACTGCGGGAGCAGACAGACCCACCTGTTGGCCGAGGGCTGTAAAGGATTGGCGAGCATCGGCTTGCAGGGCTGTGAGGATTTGCCAGTCGGTAGGGTCAAGGTGCATTGATTTTCGAGGCTAATTGTCAGGAATATCTTATATCTAACGGTAAAAATCGAAAAAAACCTGGAATTGTCTATGGGTTTTGCAGCGGGAAATTTTTACACTACTTCGTAGATAGAAATGGCTGCCTGAGTGGCCGACACCCGACCCACCCCGGTCAGCCCATTTCGCTTTACGGAGAAAATTCACAATGTTGTTTTTACAAGGGGTTGGTCTGGGTTTAGCGATCGCCGCCCCGGTTGGTGTGATTGGTCTTCTCTGCATTCAGCGCACCCTGACCCAGGGTCGCTGGATTGGCTTTGTCTCAGGGATGGGTGCGGCCACGGCCGATGGGCTCTATGGTTGCATTGCCGGACTCGGGCTACAGGCGATCGCCGACCTCCTCGTGGCCCAGCGCCCAGGGCTGATGTTGGTCGGAGGTTTGTTTTTGGTCTATCTCGGCCTCACCACCTGGCGGCAACGCCCACCCCAAGCCCCAACGATACCAGCGGCTGAATCCAGTCGGCGGCGCTCAACGGCACTAAGGGCCTATGGTTCAGTGCTCCTGCTCACCCTCACCAACCCGATGACGATCTTTTCCTTTCTGGGCGTTTTTTCCGGGTTGGGTTTAGCCGGGGTTGAGCGGGAGACGCGTCACGCGATCGCCCTTGTGGCGGGCGTCTTTACCGGCTCAGCCCTCTGGTGGCTGATCTTAAGTACGGGAGTTCATACCCTGTCCCGTTGGTTTCGGTTGGGCCAGGTGGTTTGGCTCAACCGGATTTCGGGGGGAGTGATGGTAACGTTCGGGGCGATCGCCCTTTGGCGCTTTTTACAGTTCCCATGACTACGGTTGAGCTGATACTCACCCAGAATTCACCAAAATTAATCCTCATGCGCCGAAAACGGCCCCACACTGGTAGAAAGATCTTAAGAAAATCTTAAATTTTTAACCAAAATCATTCAGAACTTACGCACTTGCACCCGTAGCGTATAAGAGCTTCTCCTGCTACGCCTCCCCTTAATGAGGGGGCGAGGGGCGCTTAGAGCGAGAAAAACGGTGCAGGGTTTGAACAATGTAGGTCTGAATCATTGTCAAACGCGAGGGAAAGGATCATGGACGCCCAAGAACTACTCAAACGCTACGCTGCTGGCGATCGCAACTTTAGCGGAGTCAACCTGATGGGGGTGAATCTAGAGCGGGCCCAACTACCGGAAATTAATCTGCAAGGGGCATCTCTGGGGGCCGCTAACTTACGCCGAGCTCAGTTAGACCGCGCTAATCTCAGCGGGGCCTCCCTGTTTCGGGCGGATTTGGGCATGGCCAAACTTGAGAGCGCTAATCTAGAGCAGGCGGATCTGACTAAGGCTAAGCTGGTTGGAGCCTATTTAGCCAAGGCCAATCTGCGTCAGGCCAAGCTCAGCGGTGCCAGTCTGAGTCATGTAAGTTTTTGGCAAGCGAATCTAGAAAACGTCAACCTTTGCGGTGCCAATCTCCAGGGCATTAATTTCCGAGCGGTCAACCTCAGCAATGCCAACCTAAGTTGGGCTAATTTAACGGGGGCTCGCTTGAGCGGGGCGACGCTGATCGGCGTTAATTTCAATGGTATTAAGCTTAGCGAAGCCTACATGAATGGTGTGAATCTCAGCGGCGTTGATCTAGAAGGGGTCGATCTCAGCCATGCCAAACTCAATGGCGCAAACTTGATCAATGCCAATTTAGCCGTAGCAAACCTCAGCTATAGCCATATTCGCACAGCCCACCTGGAGCGAATTAATCTACGCGCGGCCAATCTAGAAGGGGCTGATCTCACCAACGTCGGGCTGGCCGATGCCAATCTCGAAAAAGCCAATCTCCGCGCCAGCACGCTCTACAAGGCGGATCTTATGGGCGCAAATTTAAACAAAGCCGATCTTTCTGCGGCCAACCTCAACCAGGCTAGCTTGCGGAATGCTTACCTCTGGGGGGCAAACCTAGCCACCAGCACAGTGGTCGGCACCAACTTTAGTGGCGCGAATCTGCGCGGTGCTCGGGAGCAGGGCGTTCAATGGCGACAGGCCATTTTAGAGCGGACAACCCTGCCAGATGGGCAAATGGTCGGTGGGACTCTCGTTAACAATGCGGGCGAGCGGCTAATCGTACAATAGGCGGAAACTCTCTTTGAGCGTTGCCTAAGCCATTTGTTGGCTGGACGCATTCATCGCCCTATGACCCAGTCGCCTGACCCGATCGCCCCCCAAAATCCACTCCCTAGCCCGACCGAAAAGCAACTCGCCACCGCCAGTCGCCCCTTCAATACACCGCGGCCAACGGCCAGCTTGGGTCAGCCTTCAACCCCAATGCAATCGGGTCTAGTGTTTTTGTCCCTTGGCCTGATGGCCTTGGGCTGGCGCTTGCATTTGTCAGTCGTGCTCTTTGCGGCGGCCTTGGCGGCTCTGCTCATTTCGCTGCGGCTGACACTGCCGCCCGTGCAGCGGTGGCTCACCCAGTTTTTGACCCCCGCTGAGCGGCGAGTGCTGGTGGGGATTGTCGGTTTGGTGGGGGCGATCGCCGGTCTCGGGGAACTGCTCGGGCTCTTTGAGCAGATCAACGAATGGCTGGCCCAGGCCAAATGGGATGAATTTGGCTCCTGGGCCGACTGGGTTGGGGCGGTGGGTCAGATCATGATCGCGATCGTCGCCGTCTATGTCGCCTGGCAGCAATACGTAATCTCTAAAGATCTCACGATCCGCCAGAACATGATCACCCAGCAACAGACGATCGATGCCTATTTCCAGGGTATTTCTGATCTGGCACTAAGTGATGAAGGCTTGCTGGAAGATTGGCCCCAGGAGCGGGCCTTTGCCGAGGGTCGCACCGCCGCGATCCTCAGTAGTGTTGATGCCGCAGGGAAGGCTAAGATTTTGCGCTTCCTCTCCCAAGCCAAGCTGATCACACCCCTGAAGCGGGATGGTCTCTTGGGTCGGGCGATTCTCGATGGGGCAGGGGGCTATGCCGAAGATCGGCCGGCTGGTCTGCGGGTGATTGATCTCGGCGTAATGCTGGCTCGGGCCGACCTCTCAGGAACGGATTTGCGCTGGACGGATCTCAGCGATGCCTACATGATCAATGTCAACCTCAGCCGTTGTGACTTGGTCAAGGCGAACCTGGCGCGGACTGTTCTCTACGGGGCCAACCTCCGGGGGGCGGATTTGAAAGGCACGCGTTTCTTCTATGGCGCTGTCGAAACCGCCAGCCCCCGTAGCCTCACCGCCGAGCCCGACTACGAGAGCGGAGCCCATTCTGGGGCGGTGATCGAAAAAGTAGACTTTAGTCAGGTGGAACGCCTCGGCGAGGAGCAGCGCTACTATTGCTGCTGCTGGGGTGGTGAGCAGACCCGCGCCACGATTCCGGGGGGCTGTGAGGGAATCCCTAATCGGTTGGGGCGGTAGGAAAAGGCAGAAGGAGGAAACTAAGAAAAAGCAGCAGATTTCAAGAATGGAGGTGGGGTCAGATCGAATTCCGCCAGAACCTTGCTAAATACAAAATCACTCTCACTCACAGCGACCGTGAATCAAAGTAGCACTTGAAGCCAGCTTCCTCTGGATTTGGATGAGAGATGGGACAATTTTCTAGGCTAATAGGATTGCCTCGTACATTGAGCATGAATCGGATATTCAAGCGCTGTAACGATTGTAAGTCAGTAATTCGATTACCAGATAAATTTAGCTTTCGAATGTCAATGTTGATTAGAGGCGTAATGTCGTCAATCGAATTATGGCTCAGGTCTAGATCACCTATTTCTTCAAAAGCAGCAAGAGGTCGAATATCTTTGACACGGGTATGACCGAGAAAAAGCTCAGAGAAAATAGAACCAAATTCACTGTCTGCATTAAGCTGGGCAATTGAGCGCAATGCACTAATATCTTCTACATCAGTATTGGTAAGATTAAGACCAGATAGCGTTGCTACCGTTGACAAAATAGAAATATCATCAATTGGATTATGGCTTAAATCAACTACATCAATATTATTTATTTGGGCGAGGGGAGAAATATCAGCAATATTGTTGTGGCAGAGTGACAACCGGACAAGATTATCTAATTGTGCAACAAAACTAATATCGGTAATATTATTACTGCATAGGTCAAGAGATACTAATTGTTTGGCATTTTTAAAGTTGCTCACATCCTCAAGAGCGTTGCCTGAAAGAACCAACTTCCATAATCTTGGAGGCCCCCAAGACCCTGGCACTGATGCAGGTGGAAGAACGCTGATTTGGTTATTGGAGAGATCTAATTCTTCAAGACGAGGATGGTCGAGTAGTGGCGTAATATCTTCGATCTCATTACCTGAGAGATTAACCCAACCCAGTAAAGACTGTTGAGATATGGCTTCTGGAATATCCTTAATCTGATTGTTTGCAAGCTCAAGGTGTCCTATATCCAAAGTCATCAGAGAGGAAATATCTTCAATCAGATTCTCATTCAAGACAATAACACCTAAATCAGGTAGTTCAGCAAGAGGAGTAACATCTTTTATCTTACTTTCTGAAATAAACAAAAAACGCAATTTACTTTTGGAATCCAAGAATGTCAAGTCGCTAATTTCTGTTCCAGAGAGATGCAATCGAACTAGTTCTTTCAATCGGTCGAAGATGTAGAGATGATGATTCTCTAGAGGAATACCATCCATTTCCAGAGAACTTATATTTTCTGGGAGATGAGCGATATTTTCTGATTCAGTGATTGGATTATGGCTCAGGGTCAAAAATCCCAATTTCTCCAGTCCACTAATCGGTGAAATATCTATAATCTGATTTTTGGATAGCGTGAGTACTTCCAGATTTTCGAGATCGGAGAGTGGACGAATATCTTCTATTTTATTGTCTTCTAAATATAGCTTCTCTAAATTCACAAAATGCCTCAGTGGGCTTAAAATAGAAATTTCTTTATTACCCAAACCAAGCCCTTTTACTAATCTTATTTGTGATGCAATATCAACACAAAATTCCAACTTTTTTTCCTGGCTAAGTTTGTGCCAAGCTCCCCGATCTCGAAGTTCTCTATCTATGGAGCGATGTCTGTAGAGTTTATGTAGAAGCTCATCCATCGTGAGTCGTGTTGCACCATCCAGTTCAGAATAATGCTCACACCAATCTTGAAAACCGTCAAATTCTTCAGCTCTCTCATTCAGATGAGCAGAGGCAGAATGCTCCGGTGCAACTGAAGAGCATCCAGTTAACATAGTAAGGAGCAAGATTATGAAAGTTAAAAGGTCTTTAATTCTGAAAATTCTCATAACAATTCAACTTATAGAAAGTCTATTTACCTTCTCTTGAGCAATTATCGTAATCCCCAGGAATTCAAAATATACAATTCATTTCCAATCTTTAAGCTAAATACTCTGCGTTCTTTAAACACTTATTCCCACCACTCTGGAATTTTATCTTCAGGAATTTTCAGGAAGTCTTCTTTATCTCCAAGTAAATCAACAGCTACTGCAGCAACTTCCCAGAAATCATAGCCACGTCCAAATATTTCTGCTCTCACTTGATCAACTTCTTGCTCTATGAGCTTACGCTCTAGTATTTTCTCGCTCTCTTCTAAGGCTTGAGAATAGAGAGACTGCCGATCAAATTCATTTTCAACTTTCCATTCAACCCAGTAGTAACCCTTCTCTAAGAGCGGTATTAATTCCGCTTCTGCAACTTCTTTGACTTTGAGTAGTTCATTCGAAATCTTCTCTAGAGCTGATGTGCCTGACCAGGGTATACTAGCTATAGTAAGGAAACTATCTCTAATAATTGCAAGCTTCTCTACAGCTAAATCCAAGTCATTAGCAGAGAATGATTTTTCTTCAGTATAATTATTGGTCAGAGAGAAAACTCTTTCTAGATCGGTATTGTCATCAAGTTGATCATTAAGCTTCTCCAAGGATCGACTAATCTCCATGAGTTCACGCTTGCTAGGTACTATATAGGAGACTATTCTGAAGACGCCAGATAAGCGATAGGATAGGTTGTGATAGCTCATGAGTATAGAGTTCATGAAGAACTGCCCATTTAAGCTTGTCTTGAAATGAAATTTTTTTCTGGATTGAACGTAATCTTCAATCTTTTCCTGAATCCTCACAAAGTCGGCATACATATTCTCAATATAAAATCGAATTTCTATATATGGCTCAACATTAGGAAGATCGGGTCTTGCTTTGGTTTTATCTACCATAAAGCATTGTTATTATGGTCAAGATCGACTCAGTGATCTGTAGATTGAGGACTACAGTGAGTAACTCTGACAAGATGCGTTATAGAACTAGCTTTCATATCACTCTCACGGCTGACGTGAGTCAAAGTAGCACTCGAAGCCAGCCTCTTCAGGATCTGGGTGAGTAATGGGACAACTTTCTAGGATAATTGGATTATCTCTCAAATCGAGTGTAAATCTAATATTTAAACGCTGCAATGATTGCAAATCAGTAATCCGGTTGCCAGACAGATTGAGTCCCCAAATTTTGAGATTCACTAAGGGAGTGATATCACTAATTACATTATGACTTAAATCTAGATAATTTATTTCCTCAAAGCTAGCAAGAGGCTGGATATCTGTAACACGGGTGTGACTCAGGATAAGCTCATGAAATGCAGCACCGTGCTCACTCTCTTTTCTAAGTTGGGCGATCGAACTCAACGCATTAATATTCTCTATATTAGTATGAGCAAGATTAATAATCCAAAGCGTCTTGGATTTTGATAAAACCGAAATATCATCAATTGGATTATAACTTAGATCAACTTCATTGATACTACTAGCTTGAGTGAGAGGCGCAACATATGTAATGTTGTTATGGCAGAGCGACAAGTGAACCAGATTATCGAGTTGGGCAGCAAAGCTGATATCTGTAATTTGGTTGTTGCACAGATTAAGAATAGTTAATTGCTTAGCATCTTTGAGGTAATGTAGATCCTCAAGAGCATTATTATCCAAAATTAACTTCCACAAATTTTGATCCCAGCCAGACCCAGGAACTGGATTGGGTGGGATAGCTTTAATTTGATTATTGGACAGATCTAACTCTCTAAGATAAGGAAGTTCAGTCAAGGGAGTAATATCTTCAATTTCATTACCGGATAGATCCATCAGTACGATTGAAGACTGCTGAGATATCGATTTTGGAATTTTCTTTATCCGATTATCTGGAACATCAAGCTGAGTAATAGATAACTTCATCAAGGGAGAAATATCCTCGATTAGATTTCCATCCAAGTAGATGAGTCTTAAATCGGGAAGATCGCTAAGAATAGTTACATCTTTGACCTGACTATCTTCCATACCAAGAGACCACAGTTCTGTTTTATCAGCTAAAAATGATAGATCGCTTATGTGTGTTCCAGAAAGATAGAGCTGCTCCACCCGAGTCAATCGGTCAAAAATATAGAGATGCTGATTTTCCAGAGGAATACCTACCATTGACAAATATTCAGTTTCTGGTAGATAAGCAATATGATCTGACTCAGTAATTGGGTTATCGCTGAGTCTTAACCATCTTAATTTTCCCAAATTGCTTATTGGCGAAATATCTGTAATCTGATTTCCAGAAAGATTCAGCCATTCAAGATTTTTAAGGTCTGAAAGTGGGCTAATATCTTCTATTCTATTATCGGACAAATGTAAGTTTCTTAGGTTTTTGAAATGTCTCAGTGAACTCAAATCAGAGATCTCTCTATCATACAAGGTGAGTTTTTCAATCGATTCTATCTGAGAGGCAACTTCAAAGCAAAAATCCTCCCTTTCTTCTTGATCAAGATTTTCCCAACGCTCCGCTGAATCGACGCGACTGAAAACACCCTTCTGATTTTTTTCTTTATACAGGAAATGTAGACTCTTTTCAACCGTGAGCTGTGCTTCACTACCTAGTTCAGAATAATGTTCACACCAGTCTTGGAAGTCATCAAAAGCTTCAACTCTCTTATTCAAATGAGCAAACACAAACAACTCCGACAAAGCCCAAGAAGATCCAGTGACTATAGTAAAAACAAGGATTGTCAAGGTTATAATAGTCTTAGTTCTAAATAACATTATAGTTGTCGTGAGATTGATCTCAAGCTGGCTTCATTGTAAAGTTGAAAGTTGTTTTTAGTAGTAGTAAACAGAAACAGTGAATTCAGCCGCAATAGTGGCAAGACTCAATGATACAAATACAAGCTGATACTCTACTTACGATTATCAGGAAATCTTTCATTTAGATACTCTTTGATTATTTTGTAGTAGATGTTAGCTCGTGTCGCTATATTTGTCCTTTCAGGCTCTCCTTCTCCTCCGTTGACGATATCTCTCGCAGCACGGAAGGCATTGATACGCTCTTCATCATTTAGATCGGGGCTATCTTTTATGTAGTGACTAATGGGCTTTCGCTCATCAATTCTATCACCAGTTCTGATTGGGTCACCTTCTCTACCTGGGGCGCCATCAATATTTGTCAAAAAATCAGTTTGCAATGAATAAACAGCCAGAAAAGCAGATAGATCGTTATCCGTTCTTAGTAAATCTGGATTTTCATAAAGGTAATCTCCAACACCAAGAACCCTCCCCAATGCTTTATATTGATCTGGACCTGTTAGCTGAATATATCCACGCCCTGAGTAGCCTTGGTAGCTGCTATCATCATTCTCAAACTGATTGACTCCGAATGAACTCTCCTGTTCAGCTGTTGCCAGAAGATACGCAACATGAGTAATATCAAACATACGCACTGAACCAGCAAGGCACTCACTCATAAGTTCATAGATTGTGTCCAGAACCGTACCAAACTGATCCATTCCCATTGCGTTAAACGCTTCTTCATAAGGAACCTGGTTGAAGAACTTGCTCTCCTCTACAACATTCACAAAAATTTTCCACACTAATCCATATAAGTCTGTAGCGCTTAAATCTGATAACCTATCATCGTACAAAGTATAGTTATTAGAAGAGATATCCTCAGGTCTGGGATGGTTAGACCATGGAGCTACCGCGTAATACCGACTTACATTCTTAGCTGGTTCTATCTCATAAGGTTCAGAGGTGAAGATATCAGGAGCTTGTGCAGGTTCCTCAACTGTTCTAGGTGGAAATAACTGGGCTTGCTGATCGCTCTCCAAAGCGCCTAAAGGCTTACTAGAATCTGTAGGCGTTTGAGAACTTAACGGTTTACCAGACTTACCAATCGATTGAAATGCGCCTCTCAGGGGTGGCATTTCACTTTGATTTCTCTTGACAGTCAGTTGGGGCAACAGATCATTAGTCACCTGCTTTTGAATCGGCGGTCTCCGAACGTTACCCGCCAAGGAACTTGACTTCCAAACTCCTTTCGGTGGAAGATTCGCTCTCATAAAATCTCCTCCAACCAACGGAAAATGAACAACTCTAAATAGAAGATTTGGATAGTCCGACAGTGCCTAATCCTTATGATCCTCATCAACTGCCAATTGTACACTTACTCGACAGTGTAAGATCCTTGGTGGTGCAGAAAAGTCCTGAAATAACGCAAAATCGTTGTTCTCTCAAAGTCAGTATTGCAACTGACAGACCCATTTTGAACGAGAATAGGTCACTCCAGGCTGTAGTTCATTTGTTCAAAATAGCTCGGAAAAGTTTTCTGCACTACTAAGGTGTAGGATCAAAAAGTCCAACCCACAACCCTAGCATTGGTCTTAATGTCTGCCTCTCCAATCCCTCCACACGCTCAACACATTCAAGCCTTAATCACAACCCTGCATCAACGCCTCACAGACTATCTTGACCGACCCCAAATCTTCAGCCCCCAACCCCTCTCAATACATCCCCCCCAAAACCTGCCAACCCCCAGTCCCCTCGAAACCTTAGCCCAGCGTCTTAGCCTCTCATCCTTTGAGCGAGAGGTACTGCTTATGGGGATCGCCGCCATTATTCTGTCCGATTTCAATAGGCTCTGCGCTCAGGCTGATAGCGATCAGAACGTCACTGCACCCACCTTCCAACTCGCTATGACCCTCTTGGCCGATAGCCATTGGTCTGCTGTTAAACCCCACGCCCCCCTGCGCTACTGGCAATTGCTAACTCTTGAGCATCCCAAACGCCTCGTTCAATCCGCCTTCTTCATCGACGAAACCATCCTGCATTATTGCCTCGGCGAACCCTACCAAGATCCACTGCTCGAGCCCTATCTCAAACCCGTTGTCTTGCCCGAGTCACCCATCCCCCTCTCCGGAACCCACGCCGCCCTCGCCGATGAACTCACTGCACTCTGGACGGCTTCTGCAACAACCACTCAACCCATTACACAACTCCTCGGTTCTCAAACGCAAACGGCTCTCAACATTGCCAGCGCTGCCTGTGCGCAGCTTCAAGCTCCTCTCTATCAGACTTCTGTGGGTCGTCTTGCCCTGACACCCAATGAACTCGCCCAACTTCAACGGCGTTGGCAACGGGCCCATCACCTCACTCGTAGCATCTTGGTTATCGACTGTGATGACCTCAACCCCGATGACCCCACCCAGAGAACAACTTTAAACAAACTGCTAGAAGACTGGACTGTGCCTTTACTCCTTTTGGGTGATGCACCCATCCAAACCAAGCAAAGACCTCTGCAAAGACTCGAACTTCCCCCCCGCTCCACAGCAGAGCAGGTTCAACAATGGCAAACCCTGCTCGCAGAAGAGCGATCGCTCGATCCCAACTGCATTGATACCTTAGCCAATCAATTCCAACTCGATACCCTCCAGCTCCAAACCGCAGCCCAACAGGCCCGTCATCGTCATGCCCAGCAACAGAAATCAGCATCCCTAGAATCTCAGCTCTGGGAGAGCTGTCGCCGCCAAGTGCGCCCCCGTCTTGATGACCTAGCAAAACGGATTGAGCCGAGAGAAAGCTTACAAGATTTGATTTTGCCGAAGGCCCCACATCAGCTTTTGCAAGAGCTGATCGCGATGGTGCAATATCAATTGCAGGTTTATGAAGATTGGGGCTTAGGGAAGAAGAATGAGCGGGGTTTGGGCGTCACTGCTCTCTTTGTGGGAGCTAGCGGCACTGGCAAAACGATGGCTGCAAGTGTGATTGCCCAAACGCTGAATCTCGATCTCTATCGCATTGATCTCAGCGCAACGGTGAATAAATACATTGGCGAAACCGAGAAAAATCTCAAACGCATCTTTGATGCGGCGGAATCGGGAGGGGTGGTCTTACTCTTTGATGAGGCGGATGCGATTTTTGGCAAACGCAGTCCGGTGAATGATAGTCGCGATCGTTATGCCAACATGGAGGTGAGCTATCTGCTGCAGCGTCTAGAAGCGTATCGTGGCTTGGCGATTCTGACAACGAATCTTAAGGAAGCCATTGACCCCGCGTTTCTGAGACGAATTCGCTTTGTGGTGCGCTTTCCCTTTCCAGACGAAGTGCAGCGACGGCAGATGTGGCAACAGATCTATCCGCAGACCGTGCCGACAGCAGATTTAAATTTCCGCAAACTTGCCAAGCTAAATGTAGCGGGAGGGAATATCCGTAATATTGCCTTCAGTGCCGCGTTTAAGGCCGCAAAAGCAGGTACAAGTGTAACCATGGCGCATTTATTAGGAGCAGCAGAAAGCGAGTTTTATAAGCTAGAGCAACCGCTCCCGAGTCGAGAGGTGGAAGATTGGTTAACAAGGGATGCGCCGCAGCAGGCGATCACTCAGGCAATGTTTTCACTCGATGGGGTGGATTGGGAAGATGCCATGATCACTGAGGCGGAGCTGGCGGAATGGCGACGCAAGGAGCAGGCAGAGATTGCTGAGTTGAAGCGTCAGGAGCTTGAGGGGGATTTTTAGGGCGTCTCTTGAAGCGGTTGGGAATTGAGTTGCTGGGCGCGGGGGCATCTCGCTCGTCTGGGCTACCTATTTTTAAGACGCAGATTCAGGACGATCGCGGGTTTTCTGGTATGGTGATGCAAAATCATTAAGAATTGTTGTGAAATTGGCGATCGCCTTTGGCAGAGTGCAATCGCTCCCACTCAATCCCTATTCTCCCCATATTGACAATCTATCGTCAGGCTGTATCCCTTACACAGCAGGCGTTTCATCTTAATAACCGCGAACTAAATCTAAATCCCCATGAAACTGAGCCTCTGCATGATCGTCAAGGACGAAGAACTGTTGCTGCCCCAATGTTTGGAGAGCGCCAGGGAGATCGTGGACGAAATCGTGATCCTCGATACGGGATCAAGCGATCGCACCGTTGAGATTGCCAAAGCAGCGGGGGCAACGGTGGCTTATTTTGACTGGTGCGATGACTTTGCCGCCGCCCGAAATGCCGCCCTAGAGCATGTTACCGGCGACTGGGTGCTCATTCTCGATGCCGACGAAGAACTCAACCCCAGCGTGGCCCCCAAGCTGCGGGCGGTGATGGTGCAGGATAACCTGTTGGTCGTAAACCTGATTCGTCAGGAACTGGGAGCGGTGCAATCGCCCTATTCCCTGACATCACGCCTGTTTCGCAGGCATCCTGCCCTGCGCTTTGCTCGACCCTACCATGCACTGATCGACGACAGCGTCGAAGCCCTAGTCAAAACCGAATCCCATTGGGAAATTGGCGCACTTACGGATGTGGCGGTGCTGCACTATGGCTACGCAGCGGGGACGATCGCCGCCAAAGACAAGCAAAAACGGGCTCAGGCCGCCATGGAAAACTATCTGGCCGAGCATCCCAATGACCCCTATGTGTGCAGCAAAATCGGGGCGCTCTACATGCAAATGGGCAAGCAGAAGTCGGGCTTGGAGCTCCTAGAGCGCGGGGTTGAAACCCCCAACCTCGACCCGATGCTGGCCTATGAGCTGCATTATCACCTCGGTAACGCCTACCAGAAAAAACAAGATGGCGACAAAGCAGTGATCCATTACCAGAGTGCGATCGCCCAACAGATCTTGCCCGCGCTCAAGCTCGGCGCCCTGAATAACTTTGGTGCCCTGCTCTACCAAGCCGGCCAATATGAGATGGCCCAACGCCCCCTGATGGCTGCCATCCAGACCGATGCCAACTTTGTCTTGGCTTATTACAACCTGGGCATGGCCCTCAAGGCGGCGGGGAATTATAAAGATGCAATTACGGCCTATGAAAAGGCGATCGCCCTCCAGCCCGACTATGCCGCAGCCTACCAAAACCTGGGCGTGACCTGGTTTAAATGCGGCAAAGTGCAGACGGCGCTGGAATATTTTGGCAAGGCGATCGCTATTCTGGAGACCCAAAACCTCCTCGAAGCCGAACGCCTACGCCGGGAAATCAAGGACATGGGCTTTGAAACGCCCCAATTTGATGTGACGTTTGAATAATCAGGGCTGGCACAGAAAGCCAGTGAAGGCTGAGCGGAGTCGAAGCCTGAGCGACCGGGGTTCGACTCCGCTCACCCCTCACTTTCAAATTTATACTGAGCCCCTAGCTTCACCCCACAATAAACGGCAGCAGCTTAGCAATATTGCGAGCATCATCAATGCCCCGATGGTGGGTTCCCTCTAGCGCAATGCCCATTTTTTGTAAGGCTCCCGCCATGCCATACTTGCGCTTGAGCCCCTGCCGAACGCTGAACTGGCGCTTGAGGTTGAGGTGGGGGTAAGCAATGGGAAACGGCAGGTTATGGAATTGGCTGTCTTGCTCAAATTGACGGCGATCGTAGTCGCCCCAGGAGCAAAAGAGCCCGTTGGGATAACCAGAGAGCCAGGTTTTGAGACGGGCAACGGCCGCCCCATACCCCGGTGCATCATCCACCTGAGACTGCCGAATTGAGGTGAGGTCTTGGCAAAAGGGGGTCAAACTGGGGTGACGTACGGGCTGGATAAAAGTTTGAAACTCATCGATCGGTGCCAGGCGCTGGGCTTCAACCATCACCGCTCCAATCTCAATGATTTCCATCTCTTGTCTGGGGATCGTCTTTTGGTCACAGCAGGTGGCTTCTAGATCGAGAACCAAGTAATAGTCAGGGTTGATGGCAGCAGTCACGGGTTCTTTCTGTTTTCTAGATTGAGCTGACACGCTGTGATGCTTGTTTGAGCAGCAAAAGCATCGAGCAACGGCTGGCCAAATTGTATTAATGAATTCACAATTTCCGGGCCGGCGGCTTCAGGTGTTCCTGCATTGAACGGGGGTTTAGGCGTATATTCCATCATCAATTGGGCTGATTTGGCGATCGCCTCACCACACAGCAAGCCTAGCAGCGTTAAGCCAAAATCAATCCCGGAGGTGACGCCAGCGCCGGTCACGCGATCGCGGTCAATCACCACTCGCTCAGGCAGCACGTCCACACCCAGCAGGGCCAATTGCTCTCGAAAGGCCCAGTGGCAGGCCGCTTTATAACCTTGGAGTAAGCCTGCCGCTGCCAAAATCATTGAGCCTGTGCAGATACTTGTTACGTATTGAGCAGATTTTGCCTGCTGCTGCAAAAACTTTAAAATTTCCGGGTCGTTCATCACCTCAATTTGTCCCATGCCCCCACCCGGAACACAAATCACATCCAGCGGTGGGCAATTCGCAAGCGTTGTGTGGGGAGAAAAAACAAGACCTTCATTACTGGTGATGGAGTCTAGGGTTTTCCAGATCAGATGCACGTGAGTATTCTCTGGAAAGGTGAGCACTTGATAAGCGCCCATTACATCTAGCTGAATCACGCCCGGATAAACAAGAAAACCAATCTGTAGTTGAGACATTGCGCTTTGTTGTTTGAACTGTCTAGTTGTGGAATGATTGTAGGCAATGCCAGCTAACGTTAATAGTACCCAGGTGGGTACTCTTTGAGTCCATGCCTCGTGCGCTTCATCCTCTGCTCCAGGCGATCGCCACTGCACCCACAGAGCAAACCCTTCGGTTCAGGGTGATGGATCAGATTAGTGACTATTTTGGCGTACAGCGCTGGGGGATTTATCGTCTCGATATCAACAATAATTTGGTGAGTGCTGATGCTAGTGGGGTATCCGATACTTTTATTGAGCAGTATCAAAAATTCGGCAAATCTGTTGATCCGGTCTTAAAATATGTTTTAGAAAATCACAGCTCGGCTCATGAAGAATTGGTTCTATCCCCTGGAACCTGGAAACAGAGTGAGTTGTATAAACGCTGCTGCTCAACCTACGATCATGAGCATATTATGACCGGCCCATTGGTTGGACAAGGACAACTCGTTGGCACTATTAATTTTGCTCGTATCGGTCCTGTTCCGGCATTTAATCCGCTCGATCTTGCTCGTTTAGGGGTCGTCTGTACCTACTTCTCTGTACGTCTTGCCGAACTAAGCAAACCGCCTTTAGCGCCCCATCCACTGCGAAATTGTTTAACGCAACGAGAACTGCAAATTGCAAATCTTGTGGCCAAGGGTCTGACCAATGCAGAAATCGGTTCAGAGCTATGGATTACTCGGAACTCTGTCAAGCAAGCCCTCAAACGCATGTTTCGGAAACTCGATGTTTCGGCTAGAGCGGAGATGGTTGCAAAATTAAACGATCTTCTCCAAGATTCAGCGGTTTAATTAGCAACTGTAGGGTGAGTAGTGCCGTGGCACAGCTAAAAAAGTGCATTAGGATTTTTATTAACTCCTGTAGGGGTAGTGCCCCCGTGCCTACCCCGGTCTTAGCCACTCACCGATCAACTCTCCGTCACGCAACACACCAGGGCAACCACAGGGGGATTGCCCCTACGGGATTTTCTGAATGGATCAATTAAGCCGTGCCACGGCAGTAGAGTAACCCAACACATTAATTTCAGGGTGACTGGGGTGGCATAAACAAATCCTCCAGCCAAGCTTTGAATTCAGGCGCAGGGTTTTGATCCGGGTCGAGGTATTGTCGTTTGATCGCTAAACCCATCGGTGTACCCGGCTCCGCTTGCCAAGACAGCCAAGTATGCAGAATCGCCTTCGATCGCTGGGTTTCACCAAAGAGCCGCTCTGCTTGAGAAATCCCATCAACTGCATTTTCTGCACGACCAAGCAGTACATTGCCTGCTTGCGTCAGGCGTAAGAGAAAGTCTTCGAGCATCCCTTCTACTTGGTTGTCTGGCATCAGCCAAAGACCCAGACGCGGCCGATTGGGCCGGGGCGGCGCAAGAATCGTGCCCTCCAGATTCGGCATTTTTGGTAATGTGTAATCACATTTTGCTAAAGCGGCGCAGACACTGTCCCAACGAGCTTGAATATCCACATCTGCATCAATAATCGCGGCAAGTACCTTTTCTTCTCCGGTTCTAGGGCGAACGCTCAAATTTTCTAATAGGTTATCAATGCCTTCTTGAGTTTCCACAGAGAAGAGTTTCTGATTATCAATTTGGTGGTAATTACAGAACTGATAGATTACCTCACGATCATCCCTTCCCTCCACCAACAGAACCCGATCCTTGGGTGGACTTATGTTCTCTGACGGCATTTCAACGAACCTCAATAGACTGACGCGTAATAATCGCTAATTCTTCTTCGGAAAATGTTTCGGCATAAATTGCATCGTCAACTCGCTCTAGCCGAACCAGCAAACCCGCTTCAGGATGTTCAGTTGAGGCTTTTTGAAAAGCCTCGATACAGTCCCAGCTATGGGTTGTTGCAAAAACTTGAATATCGAGTCTTTTGGCTGCACTGAAAACCAATCGCCACACATCAGACAAAGTTCTGAAATGTAGTCCAGAATCAATTTCATCAACCAGGAATGTCCCATCCTTTCCTGTACTTACAAGCCCGACTGCAAGCTCAAACAGTCGGTTCATTCCGTCTCCAAGACTTCGTAATGGCATCGGCTTTCTTTTTGAGAGTTTTGCCATTGCCAGTCTTTGTGAGCGTCTGCCTTGAACCATAACAATACGCTCAAGGTTAGGCTCAATTACTCTTAGTGCATCTAAAACAGTGTCCTCATTATCAGTAAGAACAACTTGATCCCAAAGCACAGAAGGCTCAATAGAATTATCATAAAATCCATTAGAAGGGAGAAACAGACTTCTCATGGTTTGATTTTTGAATGTATGACGAACTTCGTTCAGTTGCTCGCCATACATAGGAACACTTAATTTAATACCAGCATCCTCATACTCTATTGCCAATACTTCAATAGATCCTAAGCCCTCAGGTTGATCGTCAGATTCTCTCTGGGTTTGATGGCTACGCTCACCACCAACACCTTCAATTAATCGCCATTTCCTCGACATAGTCATCCAAGTCATTTGATCGGTCTCACCCATTTTTATATTTACCAACCGCTCATCTCTTTGATGAAACAAGCTTCGCAAGGACACTATGTTTTCATCTTTTTCAAAGGCATATTCTTGTCTGCGCTCCAGTAGACAAAGAATTGGCTCAAGTACATTGGGTGAGGTATAGAGATGAACAGCCTCCAGCAAACTGGTCTTGCCCACATTATTCCGACCGACAATTAAGTTGACTTTGCCGAGGCGATTGACTTTTAGATCTTTAAATGTCCGAAATCCAGAAATATGTAGCGAGTTTAGCACAACGATTTTTAGATAATGTGTTGTTGATGATTGGCGTTTTCACCTAGAGCAAGCAAAACTGTTGAAATGGATTTTAGAGATAAAAGCTGAAATCTCTTGAAGATTGCGATTGGTGCGTTACGCTCCGCTAACACACCCTACTGCTGTGGTACACCTTAATTTTTGCATTAGATGGCTAGGGGGTAAATTCTTCAAAACATTTGCGGTGTTGGGTTTCGCTGGGCTCAACCCAACCTATTCCGATACACCTTTTTGGCTGTGCCACGGCAGAGGAGATTTCAGAACAGAAAATCCCCTCTCGGGAGGGGCGGTCTCGCGTAGCGATGACCGGGGTGGGTCGGGTGTTTGTCACCCCTGAAACCCTTTTATATAAGGAGTTTTTATGTACGTATTAGTGGTTTCAAATCCTCCCTTACCGGATCTTTTGTTTTCGAGACACACAATTCAGATTGAGTCTTAAACCCCCACCCGTTGCCCCAACGGCACTTCAAACCGCTGCCAGGGTTGGGGCTCAATCACCTGAGTATTGAGGTTATGGGCTTGGAGTGAATCGCGGAAGCTCTCGATCGTCCCTTCAGTTTTGAGCAGCTTGACCAAAAGCCCAGTGATTTCCACATCACCCCCCGCAGCGGTGGGAATCATCACCTGGGGCTGGACCCGTTGGGCGAGTTGGAGCGATCGCGCCTGGCCCCCCAAAACCACCCCCACCAAGGGTAGCTTGAGATCAATTAAGGGCGTAATCACCACATCCAGCGGCGCAAAATCCTTCAAGACCTCGGCATGATAGCCATGGGGCTCGTAGTAGAGCTTGGCTTGCTCGCCCGCATGGGTCAAGACATAGCCATTTTCAAGTAGATTCGGCCCCACGGGCGAACCGGGAACTGCGGCGATCGTCAGCTCTGGCGTCACCTTGACCTGCTCACCGTGTTCTAGGGCATGAATGGTCTGGAAACCCAACTTCTGCACCACTTGGGCCGCATTGGGCGAAGCAATGACCGGAATGGTGCGATCGCATTGGGCCAGGGTCGGTTCATGGGCATGATCGGGTAGACCTTGGGAGAGGACAATCTGGTCAATCTGAGGGGGAAACTCACGGGTTGTGCGGCGCTCCGCTTTGAAAAACCAAGGCGTATCGCCAAAGGTGAGGGAACCCACCAGCCAGGGATCCAGGAGAATCCGTTGGCCAGCCCACTCTAGTAGCCAACTGTTTGTATCGAGGTAGGTTAATGCCAACATTGAGATAAATTTAGGGTTTGGGATGGAGAGAGCAGTCTCTTGTTATCTTAGAATGTTCCTCCCAAATCATCATCCCCGGCGAGTCTTAATGTCTTGAACACGTCAATACCCTTTTTTCAGGGTCTACTCATTGCTATCCTTTAATTTTCTAGTTCGTTTGTTGATCTCAGACCATTCTTTCAGGTGTCTATCAACCATCCCCTGCAAAATATGACTGAATTCTGTTGCCGAAATCAATGACTCTTGCTCCTGTTCGTTCTAACCGCTCCACTGCTAAGCCTGCCCCAGTGCTGCCCAATCTGACCCTGCAGTATCAGGTGGCGATGCCCCAACCCGAAAATCATTGTTTTGAGGTGACGCTGACCGTGACCGGCTGGGAAGACCCAACGCTGGTGCTCCAGATGCCGGTCTGGACGCCAGGGTCTTATCTGGTGCGGGAATATGCCCGTCATGTCCAGGCGTTCAGCGCCAAGGCAGTGGAGGGACAGAAGCCGCTGACGGCCGCCAAGATCAGTAAAAACCAATGGCAGATTGAGACGGCGGGCGATCGCAAGATCGCGGTGCAATACACCGTTTTTGCCCATGAGCTGACCGTGCGCACCAACCACCTGGATGCCAGTCATGGTTATTTCAATGGCGCGGCGCTCTTTTTCTATATTCCGGGGCAGGAGCAGAGCCGCTTTGCAGTGGAGATTGTGCCCCCCCATGCTGATTGGCAGGTGTTTACATCGCTGCCCCCCGATCCCCATCGCACCCATACGTATATTGCCGCCGATCTCGACACCCTCGTCGATAGCCCCTTCGAAATTGGCCCCTCAACGGTGCATACATTTGAGGCCGAGGGCCAGCCGCATCAATGGGTAATTTGGGGCACAGGTAACTATGAAGTTGAGCCGATTATTGCCGATAGTCAACGGATCATTGGCGTGGAAAAAGAGATTTTTGGTGAGCTGCCCTACGAGCAAACCTATACTTTTTTGCTGCATTTAGCCGTTAATAAATTTGGTGGGTTAGAGCATAAAAATTGCTGTTCGCTGATTTATAACCGCTTCGGTTTTCGCGATCGCGACAAATACAACCGCTTTATGCAACTGGTCGCCCATGAGTTTTTCCATACCTGGAATGTCAAGCGCCTGCGTCCCCAAGCCCTGGAAACCTTTGACTACAGCCAAGAGAATTACACGCGATCGCTCTGGTTTTGTGAGGGCACAACCAGCTACTACGATCTGTTGATTCCCCATTGGGCGGGAATTTATGATCTCCAGGACTTTTGTGAGGCTCTGGGCAAGGATATTAACCGTTATCTCTTCACACCGGGTCGTCAGGTGCAAACGCTCAGCGAGTCGAGCTTTGATACCTGGATTAAGCTCTATCGTCGTGAAGACCATAGCGATAACAATCAAATTTCTTACTATCTCAAGGGTGAGCTGGTGTCGTTGTTGCTGGATCTCATTATTCGTAAGCGTCACCAGAATCAGCGATCGCTCAGTGATGTCTTGCGACAGATGTGGCAACAGTTTGGCCGGGAAGAAATTGGCTATACCGAGGCCCAATTGCGTAGCGTGATTGAGTCCGTGGCCGACTGTGACTTGAGCGCCTTTTTTGCCGATTATCTAGAGGGCTTAACCGAGCTCCCCCTGGCCACCGCCCTAACAGATTTCGGGCTCCAACTCCAACCCCAACTCAATGCCAAAACCCCGCCCTATCTGGGCCTTCGCACCAAGGAGGAGTCGGGTCGCGCTCGGGTGCAGTTTGTCGAGTCGGGTTCCCCCGCAGCCGCAGTGGGTCTAGCTCCTGGCAATGAGCTGGTCGCTCTAGATGGCTGGCGCTTGACGGCAAAAGACCTCAACAATCGCCTGCTAGACTATCAGCCTCAGGACACAATTGCCCTCACGGTGTTTCAAGATGAGGCGTTGAAAACCTATGAAATTGAATTGGGCGATCGCCAACCCCAAAGCTATAAAGTTGTGCCGCTCAAAAAGCCAACGGTACAGCAAACCACCTTGTTAAAGGGGTGGTTGAAGGTTTGAGAATTCGGAATTGGGAATTCGGAATTCAGAAGGGGTTCGGGAGGACTCAAGATCGAGCGAATGGTGTAATTCTTCTGTAGGGGTTGGGTCTCCCTGCCCTGCGTTAGTGAAATGTATCTTGCAAACCTTTGTCTATTCATCGGTTTGTCCAATCATCGGAGATATTTAAGCCAGAAATCCCCTCTCGGGAGGGGCGGTCGCGCGTCGCGCTGACCGGGGTGGGTTCGGGGTGTAGGCCGCCAGTGCAATAGTTGCTTCCGAATCGCATAGCTTTCGAGATCCCCCCGGCTGCGTCGACCCCCTTGGTAAGGGGGTTCTGTAGTCAAACCCTTTTGAAGCCAACTATCCCAGCCGCTCGCGGCATCACCCCCCTTGACTTCGAGGGGAAAGAGGGGATCTCGGAGCCTACGATTGAAATGCGTCAATCCTAATCAGAATTTTCCCATTATGCCCAAACCCACCCCAACCCTCCTTAGCCTCAGCATCGCCCTGCTTACCCTCAGCCCCCTCATCGCCTGCTCCCCCGCCCCCGCCCCGGAGCAAGAACAAACCGCTGAGCAATCCGCCACCCAATGGCAAGATGCGGGGACGATTCCCCTCTCGGTGGAGTCGCACCAGACGGTTGTTGTGGGGAATCGCGTCTACATGTTGGGTGGCTGGAATTCGCGCACCTATGCCCATGATGAGGTGTTTTTTGCTGATCTCACTGCCGGGGGAACGTTGACAGACTGGCAGGAGGCGACGGCTCCCTTGCCGTTGAAGCTCCAGCATCATCAGGCCATTACTCACAAGGGGGCGATCTATGTGATTGGCGGGGATGACCAGTTTGGCCCCAAGAGTAATGTGTCCGATCGCCTCTTTCGCGCCGTACCGGAAGCCGATGGAGATATTACCGAATGGCAAGAAGTGGGGCAGTTGCCGGAGCCGCGCACGGTGCATGGGGTGGCGATCGTGGGCGATCGCCTCTACGTAATTGGTGGCACGCGGCAGTTTGAAAAGGGGACGGAAGTGTTTGATACGGTGTTTGCGGCGGACATTGCCCCAGATGGGATGGTGGGTGAGTTTGAGACGCTCGCACCCTTTCCGACGACGATTAGTTGGTTGACGACGACAGTGGTGGGGGAGCAGATTGTGGCGATCGCGGGTAAGACTGATTTTTCCGGTGGGGTGACGGGGGAGATTTGGTCGGCGCGGCTGGAGGAGTCGGGAGAGCTTTCTGAGTTTGCGGCGATCGGTGAGACGGTGGCACGACAGCGACATACGACGGTGCGGGTGGATGACCAGTTGGTGGTGATCGCGGGAGGGGCGAAACAGGTGCTGGCGACGGTGGAGGCGGCGGCATTAGAGGAGGATGGTTCATTGGGGGATTGGCAGGCGTTGCCGCCGTTGCCGGCGGCGCGGTATGCCCATGCGGCGTTTGTGCATGATGGCTCGATCTATGTGTCAGGGGGGTTTGTGCGGTATGGGAGTGGGGAGACGAGCGATAAGGTGTTTCGGTTGGATGTAAGCGATGGTTTTTGAGTTTGCTTGAGCGGTTGGTGCTGCTGTAAGGGTCGGTTATCCTACAGGAGTAGCAATTTATCAACCAAGGAATCCCATGGTATTGAGTTTTCTGACGGGAGAAGCGTTTAAGTTTGCAGTGGCTGAAGCGGTAAAGGATCATGTTGTGCCGCTTGCTTTGGAGATTCTCAAGGAGCAGGGTGGTGGAGTTTTCAGTCGGTTTCGTCGGGGGGTAAACGAGCGCACTGAGCAGCTTCTGTTTGATGCCTCCAAGCAATATGTAGAAAATTATGCTGAGCGGCATGGCATCTTGAAAGTTCTGGGCATGAAGGAACCCGTAAATCTGGATGATGTGTATACCCAGGTACGCCTGCTTGATGAGAAGAGCGTTGGGATGTTTGAAACGACGGATGCCCTAGAGCAAGCATTTCGCGAGAGTGGTCAGCGACGGTTACAAGCGAAAGAATGTAAAAAGAGATCTGGGGTTGAAGTTGCCAACGAGAATCAGTTTTTAATGGTGCTTGGCCAACCAGGAGCAGGTAAATCGACGTTTCTACGTAAGATGGGTTTAGAAGCACTCAAAGGCAAGAAAGGGAGGCTTAAAAAGCATCGCTGTATTCCAGTTTTTTTAGAGCTGAAGCGATTTGATAGTGAAGATATTGATATTTTTAAGCTCATCGTAACGGAGTTCAAAATCTGCCAATTCCCCAATGCGGAAAGCTTCACAAAAAAAGCACTAAAGAAAGGTAGGCTTTTAGTGTTATTTGATGGACTGGATGAAGTGCCAGGAATCTATGTTGATGGAGTGATAACTAAGATCCAAGATTTTGTTGATACCTATGACCAAAACCGCTTCATTGCCAGTTGCCGTACCGCAGCCTATCGCTCTCGGTTCCGACGATTCACGGATTTGTTGATGGCAGATTTTGATGATGTGCAGATTGAGCAATATATACGGAATTGGTTCAAGTCAGACAAAGATCAACAATTTAAAACCGCAGATCATTGTTGGACATTACTGCAACAGGATAATCAAAAAGCCGCCAAGGAATTAGCCCATACACCATTACTCTTAACCTTTCTCTGCTTAGTCTACGATCGTAATCAGAGTTTTACGAGTAACCGTAGTGCATTATATGGAAAAGCACTACGGATTCTCTTAGAAGAGTGGTCAGGTGAGAAGCGAATCAATCGAGAGACGATTTACAAAGGCTTACATATTGAGCTAGAAGAATTACTCCTTGCTGATATTGCCTATAGCAATTTTATCAACGATCGCCTCTTCTTCAAAAAGGCTGAACTCGTTGAGCAAATTCGCAGCTTCTTGGTAGGAACACTCAACGCATCTAAAACCTTAAATGGTGAGGCGGTACTAGATGCCATTGCCATTCAGCAAGGGATTTTTGTGGAGCGGGCTGATGAGGTTTATTCCTTTTCTCATTTAACCCTCCAGGAATATCTCACAGCCAAGTTCATCGTGGGCGATGAGCGGATCAGTGAAGTTATCGAGAAGTATTTACTGAATAAGACCTGGAAAGAGGTTTTCTTGCTGATCTCAAGTTCTATGGAAGGGCGCGGTGCTGATCGCTTTTTGCTCAAGATGATTGAGCAAGTTGAAGCGTTGTTAGAACAACCCGTTTATCGAGAGAAACTTGTCCCGATTTTGTTATGGGCTGAAACTGAAACAAAGGATGCTGGGGGGAATTTGTCACTCCTGGCCCGGCGTTCTGTAGCCAACGCCTACGCCATCGCCAACGCCTACGCCATCGCCAACGCCTACGCCATCGCCTACGCCTACGCCATCGCCTACGCCAACGCCATCGCCTACGCCTACGCCTACGCCAACGCCAACGCCAACGCCATCAAACGTCTAATACAATCTTATCAAGAGATAAACACAAAAGAGCCCATTTTTACCAACCTCAATATTCCAATCTTCATTGAGAATCTCCAACAACTTCAAACACAGATTCCAGACAATGAAGCCGATCGCGACACCAAAAGTGCCTTTGTAAACCAGCTCAAACAAACCATTTTTAAGGCACACAACTTTCCTGAACAACTTGCACAACTTTCTAGAGACGAAGCCAAAACTATTGACAATTACTATTACGCCACCTACCTCCTCATCCAATGCAAAGACGCCGCTGTTCGTGTCTCTCCTGAAACCTGGGCAGCGATTGAGGAGCGGATGTTGCGGGTTCCGGAGCACCTTAGGGGAGAAGTAACGAGTAATGAGTAACAAGTAACGAGGGGTTGGGTCGATGTATCTTCTAAATCCGAAATCCACCCTTCTCCCCTTGGTAAGGAGAGTGACGTCGCAAGCGGCTGGGATTAATAATTTGAGCCGGATTTAAAAAGAGAACCCCCTTACCAAGGGGGTCGGCGCAGCCGGGGGGATCTCGCTCGCTTCGCTACAACTGCATGAATCCCGTCTATCCTGATGCACTATCCATCTAGACCCGAAATCCCCCCTTCGTAAGGGGTGTGACGCCGCAAGCGGCTGGGATTAATAATTTGAGCCGGGTTTAACAAGAGAACCCCCTTACCAAGGGGGTCGGCGCAGTCGGGAGGATCTCGCTCGCTTCGCTACAAATGCAGGAATCCTGATCTATAGTTCAAAACAAATCTGTTAATCAGGATCTAGTGCTTGGTCAAGCGTGAAATGAGAGGTTGTTATGCAGATTGAATTGAATCCTGAAACCCAGTATCAGCAGTGGTTGTGTTGGGTTTCGTTCCACTCAACGCCAACCTACAATTTAGGATCGACGCTGCACCAGTATCAAAAGTCTATCAACTCATCCTTTCTCCCAACCCCAATGCTCCCCACCTTCCCCATCGATGACGCCAAAAAACGCCATATTCAGCAGCAACTGCAGCAGCTAGAGCAAACCCATGCAATGCAGATCATTCTTGCGATCGAATCTGGGAGTCGGGCTTGGGGGTTTCCCTCACCGGATAGTGACTATGACGTGCGGTTTGTGTATGTGCGATCGCCAGCCCAATATCTCTCCATCCAACCCTATCGAGATGTGATTGAGACCCCGATTGTGGAGGATGCGGTGCTCGCGAGCAAGATGGACATGAACGGCTGGGATCTGCGCAAAGCCCTGAATATCGCCTTTACTGCCAACCTCACCCTCATCGAATGGCTCTGCTCGCCCATTCATTACATTCAGCGAGATGCAGCCACGCCGCTGCGGGACTTTGTGCGCCAAATGACCCATCTGCCCACCCTGGCCCATCGTTATCAAAACTGGCTCTTTAACGTCACGAAGACATCGACTGATCCAGCTCAGGTCAAGCTCAAGTCCTACTGTTATGGGCTACGGTTAGCCCTAGCCGTGCGATGGATCGCCCAGCGGCAAACCGCACCGCCGATGGATTTACCGTCCCTGGCGGTTTTGCTGGATGAGACGCTGCACGATCGCCTGGCCGAGCTGGTTCAGCTTAAATTTACCCAGGCCGAACAAGCCACCGTGCCGCGTGTGCCGGAATTTGACGACTTGATTGCGGCCAGTCTGGCAGAGTCCTGGCCCAAACCCGCCCCGATCGCCCCCACCCAGACGGATTACAAACAGGCAGATAGGCTGTTTCAGACCCTGATGCCGATTGGTTACGCTGGAGAGAGCTGAAGCCTCCTCCCTCAAAGACCCATGCGATCGCCCCTCCACCCCCTGCTCGCGCTCTGCCTTGCTAGCCTCTGCTGGGGAACCATGCCCCGACCCCTGGCGGCGGAGCCTGATGTGACCCCTGAACAAGATGTCACCCCTGAACAGTTGGAAAGGGCAGCCCAGGCGGATTTTATCCAGGGTCTGACCCTCTACCGTGAGGGCACGCCAGCGGCCTGGCGCACCGCCCTCGGGCTCTGGGAAGAAAGTCTGGATTGGTGGGAGGATCAAGAAAACGATGCCCAAATTGCTCAGACCTTGACCTGGCTGGGTCTGGTTCACCGCCGTCTGGGCCATCTGGATGCGGCCGAGCAAGCCTACGATCGCCTCCTCAATATCCATCGTCAGCAGGGCGATCGCTTTTCTGAAGCCCAGACCCTTTCCACTTTGGCCGAACTCTATGAGATCCGGGGCGATTATGAAACCGCTCTGCAAACCCAAGAGCAGGCCCTGGTGCTGTGGCAGGCCCAAACCTACCGCTCGGGAGAAGCCCTGAGCCTGAATCATTTGGGACGGTTGGCCCAGGTGCTGGGGGAACCTGACCAGGCGATTGAATACTATGAGGCAACCCTGGCGATCGTACGGGCGGTGGAGAACCAACCGGGGGAGGCGGCAGCCTTGAATAACCTGGGGCAGGTCTATGATGGCCAGGGCAAGACCGAGGACGCGATCGCCCAATACCAAGCCGCTCTGAAGCTGTGGCAAGGCTTAGACGATCGCCGCAACCAGGCCGCTGCTCTCAACAATTTGGGCTATGCCCAGCTCCGCACCGCTCCTGAGCAAGCCCAACAGCAACTAGAGCAGGCTCTCGCTCTCTGGCGGGCGATGGGCGACCCCCGCGGGGAGGCGAGTAGCTTGAGTAACCTAGGGGTGCTCCTTGCCGAGCAACAGGACTATGCCGCCGCCCAGACCTATCAGGAGCAGGCCCTGAAACTGCGCCAAACAACGGGCGATCGCCTCAAGGAAGCCCTGACCTACTATCGTCTGGCCCGGGTCAAACGAGCCCAAGCCCAGCCCCGAGCGGCCTTGCAAGATATTCGGGCGGCGATCGCCCTGGTGGAACAATTGCGCACCCGGATCGAGCGCCAGGAACTGCGCACCAGCTTCTTTGCCACCCAGCAGGACTATTACGCCCTCTATATTGACCTGCTGATGGAGTTAGAGTCCCAAGCCCCTGGCCAGGGCTATCAAGCGGAGGCCTTGCAAGCGAGCGAAAGTGCCAAGGCGCGATCGCTCCTGGATGTGTTGGTGGCCGCCAATGCCGATATTCGCAAGGGGGCCTCGCCCCAGCTCCTGAAGCGCGAGCAAGATATTCGTGCCCAGCTCGATGCGGCCGAAAAACGGCGCATTGCCCTGTTTACGGCCCAAGCGGCAGGGGAGAGATCCGATAATGCGACAGCAGCCGAGGGCAGCCGTAGCCTAGATGTTTTAGCCGTGGCGATCAGCGAAGAAATTAGCCAACTGCTGAGTGAATACGAGCAAATCCAGAGCAATATTCGCCTGACCAGCCCCCAATATGCGGCGCTTACCCAGCCCCAACCCCTTACCGTCGAGCAAATTCAGCGTCAGGTCTTGGACGAAGAAACGGTGCTCTTGGAGTATTTTTTGGGGCGCGATCGCAGCTATCTCTGGCTGGTGACGCCGACCACGATCACCACCTATACCCTGCCCGGCGAGGCGGAGATCAACCGGGCAGCCCGACGGGCCCATCGCCAACTGGGTCGGGCGATCGCCCCTGAGCGTCTGCTCGGCCGCTTGACCCCCTTAAGCGAGCTGTTGCTAGCCCCAGTTGCCCAGGAGATCCAAGGCAAGCGTTTGCTGGTTGTGGCCGATGGCATCTTGCATTATCTTCCCTTTGCTGCCCTGCAAGACCCCGATCAACTAGATACCCCCACCTATGCCCCCCTGATTCAAGACCACGAGATTGTCACCTTGCCTTCGGCCTCCACCTTGGGTATCCTGCGGCGGGAGAACCGCGATCGCCCAGCGGCTGCCCAGCAACTGGCGATTCTGGCCGATCCGATCTTTGGCCTCGATGATGAACGGGTTCAGACCCAAGTCGGCACCGGTGTCACCCTCCCCGCGAGTCTGGCGCGGGCGGCAGCAGAGGCCAATGTGGTGCTCTCGCGGCTGCCCTTCACTCGCCAAGAAGCGGAGACGATTACCGCCCTCTTTGACCCCCAGAAAACCTTGACAGCTCTTGGTTCCCGCGCCAACCGTAGCTTCGTCACCCACCCCGAGTTGAACCAATATCAAATCGTGCATTTTGCCACCCATGGCCTGCTCAATAGCACCACCCCAGAACTCTCGGGGTTAGCTCTCTCCTTGGTCAATGAGCAGGGGAACCCCCAGAATGGCTTCCTGCGTTTCCATGAGATCTTTAACCTCGACCTCAACGCCGAGTTGGTGGTGCTCAGTGCCTGCCAAACGGGGGTTGGTCCAGTGGTGCAGGGTGAGGGGGCCATTAGCCTGACACGGGGCTTTATGTATGCCGGGGCCGAGCGGGTGTTGGTGAGCCTCTGGAATGTGGATGATGAGGGCACCGCCCGACTGATGGAGCAGTTCTACCAAGACATGCTCCACAGCGGCCTCGCGCCTGCCGCTGCCCTACGGGCCGCCCAGCAAAAGTTGGCAAACTCTGAGCAATGGCGATCGCCTTACTATTGGGCAGCGTTTACAATCCAAGGGGAATGGCGCTAGCGGAGTGAGGCAGAGTTAAAAGTTCAAGGTTAAACGTTAAAAGTTCCTCTCAATCCACCAGGGTAGGATAGCTCCCCGTTAATACCAATCAGTCATGACCGGCCGTCACCCCCAACGACAAAAACCCCGAACCCAAGGGGTTCGGCGCAGCCGAGGGGATCTCGCTAGCTTCGCTTACTCAGTGCAAGAGTATGAGCTCTGTCTATATTTCAGAGCAATCTCGTTAATACCACTGGGGT
This sequence comes from Cyanobacteria bacterium P01_G01_bin.54, assembly GCA_039180005.1. Classification (GTDB taxonomy): domain Bacteria; phylum Cyanobacteriota; class Cyanobacteriia; order Cyanobacteriales; family Spirulinaceae; genus SIO3F2. The sequence goes on from JBCDEB010000013.1 coordinate 59,945, forward strand.
CATGCACTGACTGTCATGCTAGGTTAGAATCTAGGTCTTGCTCTCTCCTATTTCCACCGCTTAACTCAATAAATCCCAATCGTGGATTTCCCTTTCTTTGACATTGGTTGCAATGAAGCACAGCGATCGCCAACGCCTGACCAAAGCGCAACTGCTCGAGCAGATTGGCGAGCTAGAGCAACAACTCCAGACTGCCCAAGAGCAAGTTGAGGAGCTAGAGCTCCTAGCCGAGACGATCACGTCCCATTCCACTGAGCAAGAAAACCAACTGCACCGCCGCAATAAGCAGATGGCGGACTATATCCATCGGGTTGAGCAGTTGACACAAATTGTTAACCAGGTGGGCGAGTCCCAGCTTCAACCGGAGCAACTAGAAACCATTGCCCAAGACCCCGATGAAATTGGTCTCTTGGCGACAACCTTTGGCCAGATGGTGCAGAGCTTAAGCACCCGCAAAGCCGAACTGGCCGAAGCCAAAGAACAGCTCGAAGCCGTCCTAGACGCCGTGCCAGGGACAATCGCTTGGATCAGTGGCAAAGGGCATTACATCGGTGTTAACCGTCACCTCGCCAGCATTGTGGGCTTGGAACCCCGTGACTTTGTTAACCAGGAGCTGGGCTTTTTAAATCAACGCTCGGACTTTACCCAGTTTATCCGGGATGTTTTAGCCAGCGATTGCAACACCGACACCATCGAAATCCCGATCCGAATCGGCGGCGAACCCCGTTACTACCTTCTCGTCGCCCAGAAATACCACCAAGGTCAGGCCATGGTGCTCGTTGGTATTGACATCACCGAGCGCCAACTTTACTTTGAAGAGCTCGAACTGCGTGTCCAGGAGCGCACCGCTGAACTCGCGGTGGCCAAAGAAAAGGCTGAAATTGCCAACAAGGCCAAGAGCACCTTCCTAGCCAACATGAGCCACGAGCTGCGATCGCCCCTCAACGCCATTCTGGGCTTTGCCCAACTCATGGCCCGCTCCAACGATCTCACTCCTGAGCAGTTTGATAATGTCACTGTGATCAACCGCAGCGGCGAATACCTGCTCTCCTTGATCAACCATGTTCTTGACCTCTCCAAAATTGAAGCCGGCAAAACCACCCTCAACCCCAAAAGTTTTGACCTCTATCGCCTCCTCGATGAAATCGAAGACCTCTTCCATCTCCGCGCCGAAAGCAAGCAACTCCAGCTCCTCTTCAACCGCTGGGATAACCTGCCCCGTTACATCAAAACGGACGAAGTCAAGCTTCGTCAGGTGCTCATCAACCTCCTCAACAACGCCCTTAAATTTACCCATGAGGGTGGCATTGTTGTCAGTGTCACCGCCTCCGAACAAGTGGCCAGCAACCCCTGCCATCAAGAGCTGCTCTTTACCGTTGAAGATACCGGTGTCGGTATTGCTCCAGAAGAACAAGAGTACCTCTTTGAAGCCTTTAGCCAAACCCAGTCCGGCCTCAATTCCCAAGAAGGCACCGGCCTGGGCCTCCCCATTAGCCGCGAATTCGTCCGCCTGATGGCGGGCGACATGACCGTGAGCAGTCGGCTCAACGTGGGCAGCATCTTCACCTTTAGTATCCAGGTGCAACTGGTCGAATTACAAAGTATTGAGCAAGCCCCCACCCGTAAGCGGGTGATTGGCCTGGCTGCGGGCCAAGCCACCTATCGTATTTTGGTGGTCGACGACAAAGATAGTAACCGCTTGCTCTTGATGAAGCTTCTGGCCCCCTTGGGGTTTGAAGTCCGTGAAGCCAGCCAGGGTCAAGAAGCCCTGGAAATCTGGCAGGACTGGGATCCCCATCTCATCTGGATGGATATGCGCATGCCGATCATGGATGGTTACGAAGCGACCCAACGCATCAAAGGCAGTGTTAAGGGTAATGCTACGGCCGTGATTGCCCTCACCGCCAGTGTGTTAGAAGAGGAGAAGGCCATTGTCTTGGATGCGGGCTGTGATGACTTTGTCCGCAAACCCTTCCGTGAGGCAACGATTTTTGACACTATGGCGAAACATCTGGGAGTTGAGTACATTTATGAAGATATCGATATTGCCAACTCAGCCAATGGAACGGCCCAGTCCCTCTCCCCTGAACAGTTCCAATTGATGTCCCAAACCTGGCAGCAAGCCCTTTATCAAGCCGCCATCGATCTTGATGAAGAGCGCCTCCATGAACTGATTGACGAAATTCCGGCCCCCCACGAGGCCTTCAAAACGGTGTTAACCAGCCGGGTGAACAGCTACCGCACCGATCAAATTACTGCTATTCTCGAAGACCTCCTCTCATGAGCGACCCGCATCCCCTCTCTGGAAATATCTTGATTGTTGATGATCTCCCGGATAATCTGCGCGTACTCTCAGAAATTCTTGAAGGTCAGACTTACAAAGTGCGCAAGGCGATCAATGGTAAGACTGCGATTCGTTCGGCCCAGTCCACGCCCCCCGACTTGATCTTGCTCGATATCAAGATGCCGGAAATGGATGGCTACGAAGTCTGCCGTGACCTCAAAGCCGATGTGCGCACCCAAGAGATCCCGATTATCTTTATCAGCGCCCTCGACGATGTCCTCGACAAGGTGCGAGCCTTCCAGGTCGGGGGCGTGGACTATGTCACCAAGCCCTTTCATGCCGAAGAGGTGATCGCCCGCATCGCCACGCAACTCACACTCCAGTCTCAGAAGATCCAACTTCAGCATGAAATTGCCCAACGGCGCGAGGCCGAAGAGGTGTTGCACCAGTCCCGTGCCCTGCTCTCGAGTGTGCTCAACTCCTCTCATGACGGCATTGCTGCCATGCAGGCGGTACGGGATTCCATGAGTGGTGAAATTCGGGACTTCCGTTGTGTCGTTGCCAATCCCGTCATTGCCCATTTGGTGGGTCAGCGCAAGGAAGATATGATTGGCAAGTTGATGGTGCGGAAATTCTTGAATCGCGTCGATCCGCAACTCTTTAATGCCTTTGTCTCGGTGGTGGAAGACGGCGAACCGCTCGAACAACAATTGCGCCATCCCAAACAGAGTGACAAAGAAATCTGGTACGGCTTTACTGCGGTTAAACTCGGTGACGGCTTTGCTGTTACAATCCACGATATTACGCGTCAGCAACGGGCGATTCTCTCGCTTCAAGATGAAAATCAAGAGTTAGCCCAGCTCTCCACCATCGATGGGCTGACTGAAATTGCCAATCGGCGCTACGGCGATGCCTATCTGCAACAGCAGTGGGAAAGTTTAAGTCGAACCCAATCCTCGCTAGCGCTGATCCTCTGTGATGTGGACTGCTTTAAGCAATATAACGACACCCATGGTCACCAGGCCGGGGATGATTGTCTGCGCACGATCGCCGACACGATGAAGGGGTTTCTCGGCCGGCCCAATGATCTCCTCTTGCGGTATGGTGGCGAGGAGTTTTTGGCGATCTTGCCTAATGCAGATGAGAACTGGGCGGTACAGGTTGCGGAGTTGATTCGCACAGCCGTTGAAGCCCTTGGCCGTGAACATCGCAGTTCGTCGGTTAGCCCCTACATCACCGTCAGCTTGGGGGTTGCTGCCCTGCGGCCCAGCTCCCAGGATTCACCTGAATCTTTGCTGAAGCGCGCGGATCAAGCGCTCTACCATGCCAAACAGAATGGGCGCAATCGAACGGTGATTTATCAGACGGCGATTGAGAATGGGGCTGAATTTGTCGATATTGGCGCGAGCATGGAGCCCGCAGCGGAATTTGTGCCGGAGACCCACAGCGAGTCTCCCTAGGCAGAGTTTAGAGTTCAGGGTTCAGAGCTTCTGAGTTCGCTGCCAAGAAGCGAAGTGGGCCGACCCACCTCCCCCCTCCGGGGTGCTCCTCCCGGTCGGAGATTTTAATCCAGAAATCCCCTCTCGGGAGGGGCGGTCTCGCGCAGCGACGACCGGGGTGGGTTCGAGGTGTTATGGGCTAATCCAAGATTTGTTTCTTAGATGTTCAGGGTTGAGTGGGGTTGAAACAACGCTGAACTCAGGCAACCCAAAGCGGTACAATAGCCTCTGAATTAATCACCCCCTGGCACAAGCGTTATGGACATCAAGCATGGTTTTGTCGATACAGTGGGCAACACCCCCCTGATTCGCCTCAATAGCTTCAGCGACGAAACCGGCTGCGAAATTCTGGGCAAAGCCGAATTTCTCAACCCCGGCGGCTCGGTCAAAGACCGGGCAGCTCTGTATATTATCCAGACCGCAGAAGCCGCTGGAGACCTCAAGCCGGGGGGAACCGTGGTGGAAGGCACGGCTGGCAATACGGGGATTGGCCTGGCGCATATTTGCAATGCCAAGGGCTATAAATGCCTGATTGTGATTCCCGAGACCCAATCCCAAGAAAAAATGGATCTGCTGCGGATGCTGGGGGCCGAAGTGCGGCCAGTGCCCGCTGTGCCCTACCGCGACCCCAACAACTACGTCAAACTCTCGGGTCGTCTGGCTGAGGAAATGGAGAATGCCATTTGGGCCAACCAGTTTGATAATCTGGCCAATCGCCAGGCCCATTATGAAACAACCGGCCCTGAGATCTGGCAACAAACGGAGGGCAAGGTGGATGCCTGGGTGGCGGCAACCGGGACAGGGGGAACCTATGCAGGGGTCTCTCTCTTCTTGAAAGAGCGAAGTGCTGCGGTACGCTGTGTGGTGGCGGATCCAATGGGTAGTGGACTCTACAGTTATGTGAAGACGGGGGAAATCAAACCTGAGGGTAGCTCAATTACCGAAGGGATTGGCAATAGCCGGATCACGGCCAATATGGCCGGCGCACCGATCGATGATGCGATTCAAATTGATGATGTTGAATGCTTGCGCGTTGTCAGTCAGTTGCTCAAGAAAGATGGCTTGTTTATGGGGGGGTCCGTGGGGATTAATGTGGGCGCGGCCTACGCCCTAGCCAAGCAGCTGGGCCCGGGCCATACAATCGTGACGGTGCTCTGTGATGGCGGCTCGCGCTATCAGTCAAAGTTATTTAACCCGGAGTGGTTGGCGACGAAGGGATTGACGTTGGGTTAGGCCGGGTTGTCGATAGTTGATTGTAGGGTGGGCAAACATTGAAAGTTGGGGTTTTGCTTTTGGGCGTATCAATTTTGCTCACCTTACTGGAGTCATACTGAATCCGGATTGTATGAACACAGAAAGCGAAGGCTGATCCGGGTGGCGGGCAAGATGTACTTCGACTCCGCTCAGGACAAGCGCTCAGCAACCACCCGCGCTACGGGATATTGAGAGCAGAAACCGTAGCGCAGGTGGTCAGTGAGCTTGTCGAATCTGTGTCCCGCCTGCCCGAGGAATAATCAGTAGTTTATCTCTCCCTATACTTTGCGGATTCAGTATCATCCCCTAAGATGAGTCTCTAGCACAACTGCCCAACGCCAGGTGAGCCAGAGGTAGAGCAGGGTGAGGACGCTAAATATCATCCCAAATCCATGGTGGGCATCGATCGCCGCGATCGCTGTTGTGCCCAGCAAAAATACCGTCGCGCTTGAAACTGTCACGATCGCCCCAAGAAGCGCGATCGCCACCCGTCCCTGACGCCCATACCAACTCAGAAAATCCCCTACCAGAGCCAAGAGCAACGCACCCATGACCGCAGGCAAGAGGGATTCATCGAACCAACTGCCGCCATAGAAAAAGCCGATGACCGCTCCAGCAAGGCTGCTGCCCAGACCATAGGCAACGCGGGGCAATCGCCCCAGCCAGAGGGCGGCTAAACCCGTGGTCATGAGCACCCCATGGAGCACCAGCACCAGAATGCCGGTTGTGCCCGCCAGGGGCTGGCCCAAGGCCGAAAAGATCAGTCGCCAGACGGCGTTGCCTGTGATACCGATGGCGATCGCAAGTACCAGCCCCTGATGGAGCAGGCGAAAATAGGGGTTGATGGGCTGGTTTTGTAAAGTAGAACGAGGCCCATGCGCCTGTGGAGAGGAGGAGAAGAGAAACATGAAACAGTTGGGGCAATCGGAGCAGGAGCCGTCAGCTTGGCCCAGGCAGCAAGTTTGGCTCAGGGGTTGGCTTAGGGGGCTGGTGCTCGTCATCACCCTGCTACCGCTGATGGTCTATGCCAGCTTCCTGGGGCGGCGGCCACCCCGCACGCCGCTGGAGACTGAGCTGTTTCAGGGTATCACCTACCAGCGCCAGGTGCGGGATCAGCCCCGCCCGCTCATGATTCATATTGTGAGCGTTGATCTCACTGCGCCGGGGGTTGAAGTGGTGGTTTCAGCAGGGGCGACCCCATCCCTAGACCCCAATGAACGATCCGCCCCTAAAATCGTCGCGAATGAAACCGTCGCCAACACAACATCTGGCTTTCTCCAAGCGGCTCAGGTCAAAATTGCCACCAACGGCAGCTTTTTTTATCCCTTTCGAGAAAAGACCCCCTGGGACTATGCCCCCCGCGTGGGCGATCGTGCTAAGGTACTCGGTCAAGCCATTGCCAACGGCAATATCTACGCCGCGCGACGTGAGCCTTGGCATCCGGTCTGTGTGCTCCCCGCCCAAAAATTGGTTATTTCACCCCAGATGACCTGTCCCGTGGGTACGCAATTCGCCCTCTCGGGGGGGCCGCTACTCTTGGAGCGGGGGCAGCCCGCTCGCCGCGATCCGGTGAGTAGTGAGGACAAGCCCTATGCTCGCCTGGTGGTTGCCCTTGACCAGTCGGGAACGCGGCTCTGGCTGATTGCGGTGGATGGCAAGCAACCGTTCTACAGTGAGGGGATGACGCTGCCGGAGGTTACGGCATTGGCCCAAGATCTGGGAGCTGATACAGCGTTGAACCTCGATGGTGGAGGCTCAACAACATTGGTACAGGCAAAAGATGGCCAGCCCCAACTGCTCAATTCGCCGGTTCATGCCAAGATTCCCATGTTGGAGCGTCCGGTGGCGAATCATTTGGGGATTCGGGCGCGGAGGATAGATTGAGCCCTAAACCACTAGGGTCTGATCGATTTCATCAGCATCCGTCAACTTCGATCGCTGGCGCTGGGTCCACAATTGGCTCAATAAGCCATCCGACGGACTGAATAAAAAGGCCAAACAGAAAAAGCAGAAGGAGACAAGAACAATCGCGGCTCCGGAGGGTGAATCCAAATAGTAGCTCAGGTACATGCCCATCACACTGGAAAGGGCACCAATGACGGACCCAACCCACATCATTTGGTGGAGTTCCTTGACCAGCAAATAGGCAGTCACAGCGGGGGCAACCAGCAGGGCAACCACCAACAGCGCGCCAACGGTGGGTAAACAGACGACAATGGTCACGGTCATCGCGACAATGAGCGCCGCATTGTACCAACGCACGGGCAAACCACTGGCCTGGGCCCCCTTGGGATCAAAGGTATAAAACAAAAGCTCTTTGAAAAATAGGCGTGTCAGGACAATCCCAGTGACCGTAATCGCCAGGGTCCACCAGACCTCTTTCATGGTGACCCCGAGAATATTCCCGAACAGGATATGAACGAGATCAATCCGATTTGCTCCTGGAAGGGTACTGACTAGGGTGACGCCAATCGCAACAAATGAAGTTAAAATCAAGGCCATCGCTGCGTCGGTTTTCACACGCGATCGCGATTCAATTAAATAGAGCACCAACGCACTCGCTACTCCCGAGACCAACGCCCCCAACGATAGGGCCAGGCCAACCACGTAGGCGATCGGCAACCCGGCCATCACCGAGTGAGAAATGGCATGGGCCAGCATGCCCATCCGTTGCACAATCATGTAGCTCCCCACAACTGCACAGAGAACACCCAGCAAAATCCCCAGCATTAATGCCCGTTGCATAAAGGCCAGCGATAACGGTTCCATGATCCAATCCAACATGAAGCGGTTTTGCCTCCTTTGACATTGATTTTGTTTAAGTTAGCGCAGTTTGAGCAAAGACACGGGTAAGCCCCCGACCGTAAGCCCGTTCTAAATTTTCGGCGGTCATCACCTCATGGCGCGTCCCTTGGGCGATCAGCCGCTTGTTGAGCAGGAGGAGCTGATCGTAAATCGCCAGAGACTCACCCAAATCATGGCTAATGACCAGTACCGTTTTACCCGCCGCCCGCAGCTCCTGAAAAATTTCAAAAATAATATCTTCGGTCTTGCGATCGACCGCCGTGAAGGGCTCATCAAAAATGACTAGCTCAGCTTCTTTCGCGAGCGCCCGGGCCAAGAAAACCCGTTGTTGTTGCCCGCCCGAGAGTTCGCCAATCGGGCGATCGCGCAAACTATACATTTCCACCCGCTCAAGGGCCGTGCGGGCCAGATGTCGAGCCTGACGACTAAACCCACGAAAGAGCCCAGCTTGAACCGTCTGAGCCATCATCACCACATTCCAGATAGTTGCCGGATAATCCCAGTCAATGCGGGAGCGTTGGGGCACATAGGCCGTTTTGAGAAGCTGACGCTTCAGGGCCATGCCATTAAAGCGAACGACCCCTTCTGTCATCGGTATCAAGTTCAACATGGCTTCGACCAGCGTGCTTTTCCCGGCACCATTGGGGCCAATGATGCCCACCAACTGACCCGAGGGGATAAAAAAACTAACGTCGTGGAGCGCACGGATGCCACGATAGTCGATTGACAAATTCTGAACGTCTAACATCAGGCATAAACCTCGGGCGTGGGCGACCGGCATTCTTCCATTTGGCCTACACAGTGGCAGCGCGCTTCAGGAGAGGCAATCAATCGCGATAACTTTGCAATAAGTGACTTGAGGGTGCAATCCAATGAATGCCGTAGTTGATTGCTGGGTCAATACTATCGATAAGCTAAATTAAAGGTTGACACAAGTGTATAGGTTAGCTATATAAATGTCTACACTCGATATTGCGTTCCCAACAGCGCTGTCTCAACGCAGGCTGCGCGTAGCGCAATGTCAGAGGTCTCAACATATCAGAGCACACAGAAAGGGAGCTAATAGTACTAAAACTCATTAACGCCCCAGATGAGTGCTAATGGTCGTTGAGCTTAGGCAGGGCTCCATCATCTAGGGCGTTTTATCCATTAATCTCAGAAGCCTTATCGGACAAGGGATGAAACGCCCGACCCAAACAACAGGAAAAGAGTTTGAACTCTAAATGATGAGAGCCCCTAAAGCCCAAAGTCCAACCAGAACAAGTAAAGAATTAGGCTAGAGAGGAACAATGCAACGATATTTTACCCAGTACCAAGGGGTTTTAGGCGTCGCGATCGCCCTCCTGATCGGTCTTGCGGGTTGTACCAGCTCAACCCCCAGCGATTCAGACAGCACCACCGAACCGGACACGGCCGCCAGTGATGTAACGGACGAATCTCAGATCGATGTCGTCGCCTCCTATAGCGTCATTTGCGATTTAGCTGAGCAAATTGCGGCGGACGCGGCAGACATCAATTGTTTAATCGCCCCCGATCAAGATCCCCATACCTACGAGGCCACACCCTCTGATCGCAAGGCGATCGAGGAGGCGGATCTGGTCTTTTATGCCGGACTCAACTTTGAACCCGCAATCATTGATATGGCCACCGCTTCTGAATCCGAGGCTCCTAAAATTGCTTTACACGATGAAGCGGTTCAGGACGTGATCGAAGTGGAAGAAGAGGGGGAAGTCGAGCCCGATCCTCACGTCTGGCATGACGTTGCCAATGGCCTCGAAATGGTCGCCTTGATTCGGGACAACCTCATCGCTGTTGATCCGGACAATGAGGAGACATACATCGAAAATGCTGAAGAACTAACGGCTGAGTTAGAAACCCTAGACGCCTGGATTCCCGAGCAAATTGCCACCATTCCGGAAGAACAGCGCCGCTTAATTACGACCCATGATGCGATGTCGTATTACGCCAAAGCCTATGGGTTAACGGTCGAGGGCACCTTGCTGGGCGTTTCCACTGAAGATGAACCCACTGCCGCCCAGATTAACGAGTTGGCTACAGCCATTCAGGACAAAGCCATTCCGATCATTTTTGCTGAACTCACGGCTGATGATCGTGTACTGCAAACGGTTGCGGATGAAGCCGGTGTTTCTATCTCTGAACAAGTCTTGCTCGCAGACGGTTTGGGTGCAGAGGGGACACCTGGAGAGAGTTATACCGGAATGTTGGTTTATAACACCTGCGCGATCGTGGATGGTCTGGGTGGAGAATGTGCCCCTGCGCCATAGGAGCTCGTCTGATACTGAATCCGGATTGTATGAACACAGAAAGCGAAGGCTGATCCGGGTGGCGGGCAAGATGTACTTCGACTCCCCTTCGACTCCGCTCAGGACAAGCGCTCAGCAACCACCCGCGCTACGGGATATTGAGCGCAGAA
>JBCDEB010000014.1:0-70121 GCA_039180005.1 Cyanobacteria bacterium P01_G01_bin.54
GATTTACTTTGAAAATAGACAATGTTAATACTCTTGCACCAAGTAAATGAAGCTAGCGAGATCCCCCCGGCTACGCCGACCCCCTTGGTAAGGGGGTTTTCATCGTTGGGGGTGATAACCCGTCATGACTCGTTGGTATTAGTTGGGGAGAATAAATATTTAGATCGGGTTTATAGAACACGCTAACAACTTCCCGAACCCACTGTCCCCTCGGTCGTTACAAATGAGCCATTATTGCCTGAATTCGTCCCCAATGTCAGGGTCGAAGATGAACCATTTTGGACAAATTGATAGCCGCTGATGGTACTACTGCCCACTTCTGCAGCAGTATTATTTTCTAAGTTAAGGCAGAGCGTGCCACCGTCACCGACCAATGCACCGAAGCTGCCCGTATTGTAGTCACTCAAACCCAGAGGGGGAGGGCCGCTTAAGTCTTTTAAACCAATTCCCGTACCGCTGAAGGTATTAAGTCGCAGGGTGGCATTCACTTGTGAGCTACCCGCAAAGCGAGCACTAACAATCGCTGCGGCAACGGCATCAGGTAGAGCGCTAAGCGAAGTTACGGTATTGGCATTAAACAAAAAGCTGGGGTTAACCGCAATACCAAACTTGGCATCTTGACTATTACTGATGGTATTGCTCTCAGCCATTAGATTTAAACTCCCATTGCCCAAGGTAACAATGGCAATACCAAAACCACCAGAACCAATATTGATCGATGCATTTCCAGCAACCTCCGTTCGGGTCAGACCACTGGGATTACTTGCACTCAGAATCGTCGCACCACTATTTTCAATCTTATTTTTACTCACAGTCATCGTCAGTGCTTGATCACTTTCATGGAGCAAAAGAATACCATCGCCGCCAGTGCTATCAATGGTATTGCTGGTGATGGTGCTGTTGATGATCGTCGAATCATAGGCTTCTAACTCAATGCCAGAGTTGTCCGCGTTGGTAATCGTATTGCCATTGATCGATGCTGTAATTTGGGCATTGCCTCGGGCTTCTAGATCAATGCCTTCGGCAATCGGAAAGGTTGCGCTTGCAGGAGAGCTTACTGTGTTAATTTGATTATTCGAAATCGTTACATTGAGCACAGCCGATGAGCTGATGTCTCCACGGATGGCATCATCACCCGCGTTGGTAATGGTATTACTGCTAATCGTGAGATCGAGTGTCCCGGCGGTGTTCGTCACCGAAACCCCTTGGGCGTATGGGTTGCTAATCTGATTATTTTCGATGGCGACTGTGCCCGTGATATTGGCGAGATCAACCCCATTGCCGCTTGATGTGGTGATGGCAAAACCATCCAGTTCACCACCGCCATCACTAAAACTCACGGTGCTGGTGAGTTGAGGGGTGTTGCCCGTGCCCGATCGCGGCAGGGTTGTGGTTCCGGACAAGGTACTGCTGGCGGTGGTGACATTCAGGAGTTGCTCGGGGCCACTGGAGAGGACTTTGACTTTCGCTGGAATGGTGAAGCCCGCTTCTGTGCCTGTGCCTTCTACATAGACGACCTCATTGCCTGAAGCACTGGTCGCCTGGGCAATGCCCCCGGCAATCGTATCGAACGGATCGCCCTCCGCACCACTGCCAACTGCACTACCGGTGTTCAAATCTACATGGATGAATTGCCAGGGATCGCCCGTATCGGGATTGAGCGCGATGCCTTCCGCTTCGGTGGTGGTGCTAAAGGTCGATTCGGTGTGACGCCGAATGGTGACATTCTTCTGGCGCTGGGTGGGTTTGCTCAGGAGCGCCACGATCGCCGCTTCCGTCGCTGCCTCACTGGCCGAGCGGGCCCGACCGCCCAAGCTAGCCCCGATTGTAAAGGTGACATTGGTGCCAAAGATGCGATCGCTCTGGAGGGCTAGCCCGGCATTAAAATGCTCTAGCTCGGCCTGTAGACGCGATCGCACCCCCACAAAGGAGTTTGTACCGGGCCCACCGTAGAGATAGGAGCCGAAAAAGCCCTGGAGTTGGCCGCCGGGCCAAGTGGTCAGGGTCAGGCCGCCTTCGAGATCAAAACCGGCCAGGGAACTATCCGAGGTGACATCATTGCGGACGGTGCTCTGGGGCGTAACGAAGAGCTGGTCACCCGTAAACCGCGCATTGGTGAAGGTTTGACTAACGGTGGTTGAGCTTTCGCCGACGGTGGTGCTGCGATCGCCGATCGGTAAATAGCCATTCAACCGAGCCTGCCAACGGGGATGCAACGCTTCAACGCCAAGCCCCAACTGATGAGCTGTAAAGGAGCCCACGTCTTGCACATCATAGCTGGCATAGCCCCCGAAGATAAACGCGGCTTGGCCAAAGTTACGGTAGCCCACGGCTAAGTTGCCGCCCCAACGCCCACTGTGGGTATCGATGCGGGTCTGGGCTTCAGTATAGAAGAGCGTCTCAAAGCCATCTTGGGCAACGGGGATCCAGCCGTAGAAGCTGCCAAAGGAACTCTCGTAGCCCGCGCCGGGCCCCGTGGTGAATTGCACCCCCCAACGAGGGTCTAGCCAAAGACCAGGGTTAATATTCTCAATCACCTGAGCCTGTTGCTGAACCACCTGGTGTTGAACCGGTTGGGCGCTGGGCTCAGCGATTTTTTTGCCCTTGTGGAGGGATTGGGCGATGGCACGACTGGGCAGCAGCGTTCCTGTGCCCCAGCTAACCGTCAGCATTAATAATGGCAATATTGCCCAACCTGTTGCTTCAGTCTGCATGATTCTCTCCACTCTCTCTAAAAGTGCCCTCATCATCGGCTCGATACTCGATAGAGCGTTAACGCTGGTTTGGAGTGAAAGCTCAAAAGCTCCCGCTCTTCTGAATCAATCGCCCATAGAACAGGGTCAAGTTTCCGACTCAATGCGTGTTTCATAAAGCATAATCATATGACCATCAAAATCACAAAAACCCTGTTCCGTGAACGCCAAATTGGGTGGCGTCGTGAAATGATTCGGGGCGATCGCCCTCAAACCCAGTTGCTCGATCTGCTCAATCACAGGTGCAATCTGATTCACCTGTATAACCAGCAGCATTGAGTGGGGCAAGGATGGCGGTGGGAGGGAAATAGCTTTGACTTCAGTGAGCGCGAGCGCCCGTAGTTCATGCTCCGTACTGAGGGCCGCAAACGTCAGCTTTGCGGCGGGGGGGAGTTTAAATACTGAATAGAGATAGGACTCTGCTGAGGCTTCACTCCGATAGTCGAGCCGGAAGCCTAAGATGTCTCGATAGAGTTGGAGCGATCGCTCCAGATCCGCCACCAATAAACAGGGGCGTTTAAGGTGCAGTCCAAGTTTTTGGCAAGATGATGACATATTACACGAACGGGCTAGGTTTGGGGTTCCGCGAGAAAATCTTCTCGGCTCCGGGGCTGTAGTGGGCTATAGAACATGGACTTGCCGATTGGGGCATCGGTGTGTTCGCTCACCCCCACCCCCTCAGTGATTGCGATCACTTTTTCTCAGGTTTTCTATATTTACGCTACCGGATGAACTGCGTAGAGTACATAGCATCCCGTCTCACTTCACGGCCATGCAATACCAAGTGGGCGGCAGTCTCGCCGCCGATGCCAGCAGCTATATTCCCCGCCAAGCCGATCAGCACCTCTACCAAGCCCTTGAGGCCGGCGAATTTTGCTATGTGCTCAACGCCCGACAGATGGGCAAGTCGTCCCTGCTGGTACAAACCCGTCAGCGGCTCCAAGGCGAGGGCTATCGCTGCGCCACCCTAGATCTCACCAATGTGGGTAGTGACCCAATCACGCCTCAGCAATGGTATACGGGTCTGGCGAAAGACCTTTGGCGGGCTTTTAAGCTGATGCGTCGGGTCCAGTTTAAAGCCTGGTGGGCGGAGCACGCCGAGCTCTCCCTGGTGCAGCGGTTGAGCCAGTTTTTGCGGGATGTGATCTTGGAGCAGTTCCCCGACGAGAACCTGGTGATCTTTTTGGATGAAATCGACACCGTGCTGAGTTTGCCCTTTGGTGTGGATGATTTCTTTGCGATGATTCGTTTTTGTCATAACCAACGGGCGATCGACCCAGCTTACGCCCGCTTGAACTTTGCCATTTTTGGGGTGGCCACACCGGGAGACCTGATCCGCGATCGCCAGCGCACCCCCTTCAACATCGGCACACCGATCGTCCTCAATGGCTTTACCCTCAGCGAAGCCCAGCCCCTGGCCCGGGGTCTCCAAATTGCCAATATCAATGCGGCTGCGGTGCTCCAGGCGATCCTGAGTTGGACGGGTGGGCAGCCCTTTTTGACCCAAAAGCTCTGTAAGCTGGCGGTTGCGACGGCTCAGGGGGCGGTGGAGGGACAACGTGTGATCCCCACCGGGAATGAAGCCGATTGGGTCGAGCAACGGGTACGGCAGCAGGTGATCCATAACTGGGAGGTTCAAGACGAGCCGGAACACCTGCGCACGATTCGCAACCGACTGCTCAACAACCCCAACACCGCTGGACGGCTGCTGGGGCGCTATCAACAGATCTTGCAGGGTCAACCCCAAACCCGTGACGAGAGCCAGGAATGGTTTGAATTGGTGCTCTCGGGTCTGGTGGTTCCAGCGGCGGGCGGTTTGCAGCTCAAGAATCGCCTCTATGGCGAAATATTCAACCTGACCTGGGTTGCTGAGCAACTGCAGCGCCTGCGACCCTATTCCCAAATGTTGCAGGGTTGGCTGGCTTCAGGACAGGCAGATGGCTCGCGCTTGCTGCGGGGGCAGGCCCTGGTGGAGGCCCAGACCTGGGCTCAGGGCAAACGCTTGAGTGATGAGGACTACCAGTTTTTGGCGGCATCGGTGGCGAGCGATCGCGCCCAGGTGCAGCAGGCGCTCGAAGCCGAGCGGGCCCAAATCATCACGGCTCAATTAGCCCAGGAGCAGCGAGCCAAGCGCTTTCAGTTGCGTTTTTTATGGGCGATCGGTGCAGCATTTATCGTTTCCGTGGGTCTGGGTCTCATCACCTATTGGCAATATCTCAAAGCCCGCCAGAGCAATGTAGAAGCGTTGATTTCCGCCGCACAGGGCAATTTTGAATCGGCCAATGAACTCAGAGCCCTGCGAAATGCGCTCCAGGCCAAGGTGACGTTGACTAGCTTGACCCCCTCAAAAAAAAAGATCCAGCTCAACCAACGGCTAGAGCAGACGTTGCGGCAGATGCTCTACACACTCCAGGTCGCCAACCAAATCCACCTGGGTACCGCCGTTAAGGATGTGGTCTGGCATCCCAACGGGACACAGTTTGCAGCGGGCTTAGCCGATGGCACGATCCAGATCTGGAATCGTCCCGGAGAGCTGCTACACACCCTCTCTGCTCACGACGCCCCGTTGACCCGTCTAGCATTTAGCCCCCGGGGCGATCGCCTCCTCTCCGGGGCGCTGGATGGCAGCGTCAAACTCTGGGATCGTCAGGGTCGGCTGGTTAAAACCCTGAATAACAGGGCAAACGCCAGGGCGATCGCCGTGCGTGAAGTTCACGTTAGCCCCAATGGTCAGGTGCTCGCCGCCGTTTACGAAGATCAAAGAGCACAGCTTTGGACCGCAACGGGCCAACCCATGGGCATGATCGCGCCGGCCTTTGCCCTTGCCTTTGCGCCCGATAGTCAAAGCCTGCTGGCTAGCTTTCGTGCTGACCCGATTCGCCACTATGACCTGACCGGGGCATTGCTCCAAGAGATTCCCAAGCCCAAGGGCCCGATCAATCGGCTCCAGGTGAGTCCGAATGGGGAGACGATCGCCGCTGGGGTGCTCAACGGCGCGATCTGGCTTCTGGATTGGCAGGGCACGGTTCACTATGCCCTGGATGCCCATCAAGCGGGGGTAACTGACCTGGATTTTAGTGCCGATGGGCAATATCTCTTGTCGGTGGCGGCGGATGGTCTGGGCTATTGGTGGGCGATCGCCCCCCCGCGCCAAACGCTAGACATGAGCGATCGCCCCGATGAGGATAACGAGGGCCTCACCCTGCATCCCGTCACTGCGTTACGGGGCCACCAGGCCACAGTGCTCGGCAGTAGCATTCATCCCCAGTCCCTGCTGTTGCTCACCGCTTCAGATGATGGCACCATTCACCAATGGCAGCGCCGTAACCCCCTGCAACAGCGGCTGATGGGTCATACGACCAATGTGGTGGATCTGGCTTGGCATCCCACCCGCTCAGAACTGCTTTCCATCGCGCCAAACCGGGAACTGCGCCATTGGCACTGGCAACCCGGACCATGGCAGCGACCCACACCGGATCGGTTGATTCGCACCTCTCCGGTTGAGCAGTCGCCATTACATCGGGTGATGGTCAGCCCCCAGCGGCAGGACATTCTGGTGGGCAATGGCGGGGGAGCAGTACTCTATTGGCAAGACGAGAGTCAAGCTCCGGATGCGCTTGATACCCAAGGGGGCTTTGTCCACGATCTGGCCCTCAGCCCAGATGAACAATCCCTGTTTACCGCCTCAGGCGATGGCCATATTCGCCGCTGGCAGCGGCAGGGGGCGCTGTGGCAGGCACAACCCACCCAGATCTTGCGGGGGCATAAAGCCCCGGTGAACCGTCTGGCGTTGCATCCGGAGGGGACACAACTGGCTAGCAGTTCGCGCGATCGCACGATCAAGCTCTGGCAAACCGATGGCACCTTACTCCAGACGCTGGCGGCACAGGAGGCTAGCATCGGTGCGTTGGCCTACAGTCCGGATGGGCAATCTCTCGTTTCGGGCGCGGATGATAATCGGCTCCTCCTTTGGGATGTCCAGACGGGGGCAGTATTGCAGCAATTTACCGATCCGAGCATTGCCAATGGGGCTCCGGTGGCCCACCAAGGGGCAATTACCGATGTGTTGTTTGACCCAGAACGGGAGCTCGTGATCTCGGCGGCGTTGGATGGCACGATCAAGCTCTGGACCTTGGAAGGAAGTCTGCTGCGCACGTTGCAGGGCCATGGGGCGGGGGTGCGATCGCTGCTGCTGACCCCGGAAGGGCGATCGCTGATCTCTGGCGGCGATGACTTTGCCCTGATGGTTTGGGATCTCGATCAAGTCCTTAATCTTGACCCTTGGGCCTATGCTTGCGAATGGATTGAAGATTACCTGCGTCAGCGGCTTCAGGCTGATCCAGAGAATGGGGGCGATCGGGCAATTCAAGCCTTTTGTAAGGGAAAATGGGCGGCAGAGCGTGTTGAATAGATAAGCTGTATTTGCTCTAAGCCACTATGCAAGGATCTGCAAACCATCCCCCTCACCTCAACCTTGCGCCCCAATTAAAACGTCCCTTATCCCTGTGGAACCCGCTGGACTATCTGCGGCTGTTCTATTGGGTTTGCTATTTTCCCCAGGCGTTTCGCTGGTATGGGGAGACGTTTGGCACGCCGAGGGATTCGAAGGGTTCGCAGGATTCTCTTCCCTGGCGTCAACGGTTTGCAAGGGTGTGGGGCGATCGCATTCAACGGCAGCTCTGGCTCCAGATGAGTCTGATGACCGTGGCAGTGAGTGGTGGAGTGCTGGGTAGCGCAATTCAGCTGGGGGCTTCGTTGCCGGACGGGCTAATGCTCTTGATACCTGTTTTGATCAGTTTGGCCCTTACGCTGGGGCTCATTATTTCATTCCCTGCATCCCTCGTTGCGGCTTGCATATTGACATTGTGCTTCACCATTCTACTTGTGCCAATCAGCGGTATTCCCGATGAAGCTCGGCGAGCGATCTGGACAAATGTGCCCGTTTCAGTCGTTTTTGGGGTCTCCGTCGGCCTATTCAGCGGACTCTTACTCGGTCTTTCTCAGACGATCGGTGTTAGCCTGAAAAACCATATTCCAGTTCATTTACTCAATCTAAAAATTCACGATTATTTTATCAAGTTTGCGATTGGCATGCCGGGTGGTGTCTTGAGCGCGGCTGTCAGTTTTCTCACCTTCACATTAGACCCTTGGCTGGCTTGGCGACCGGATGCCTGGTTGCTTGGCAAGGTGTTTCAGTCTCAGACAGAACAGAATTGTCCCGTTCTGTCTCACGTGTCAATCTTTCCCGACGCGGCGCTGACGACTCAACTCAAACGCCGCTTACAAACGGATTGGCTGGCTGGACTGCAGGACTGCAATGAGGTGCTGCGCTACAGCTTGCAATTTATTCCGGTGCTAGAGGCGATCGATCGCACCCTTGTAGCCGGACCGGCGGAGCATCTGGTATGGCGCATTGCTCATCTGACCGAGCAGCCCCTCGGTTGGCAACTGACGGGATACACGGCCACAGGTCTAGCCGCTGCGCTCCAGCCAAGACCGACCTTTCTCTCATTGCCTCGCATCCCCCGTCTGACCCATAAGGCGGCGATTCAACTCACTCCCGAGTCTTGCCAGCTAGATACACCGGCTCACGCAGCAGCGTCCGGCTTCTGGCTGCTGCACCAACAACAGCCTGCTGCGGCAGCTAAAGCCTTTAATTGCATCTATCCTCTCAACAACTATGCGCTCGAACTCTACACCTTGGCCCGTGCGCTGGACGCTTGTCAGCAAACAACCAACCTCACTGCACTGCACACCCTGAAGCTGCCGCGTTGCCCTGAGCCGGACCCGACCCGGCGGTTGCGTTCAGTGAGTTGGCAGGCGATCGCCTACTTTGACCAAGCCATTCACGAACTCCAGCTCGCCCATGAGAGCGATGGCGCTTATTCCCGTGCTGATGCTTATCATCAGGCCCGCCTCAACCTTCAGCAGGTCATTGAACTTGAGCCGCAACTGCCCGCAGCCGAGCGAGAGTTGATCCGACAAATCGCTACAACCTGGTTGGGCTGCTTGGTGCAGGTAGCGGAAGTGTAAGATTCAGTTGATCAAAAATGAATGATAAGTAACCTTGATTGTCCTTACAGCGCTACAGCGCCTCACCCTCCTGCAGGGCATTGTGCAGCGTCGTAATCAACTCTTGGGCCGTGTAAGGCTTTAACAAGAAACCCTTCACCCCCGCCTCAAAGGCGATCGCCAACTTATCACTCACCTTTAAACCACTCGTGGCAATAATCATCACCTTGGGGTTGAGCTTGCACAGGGTTTTAATCGCCATCACCCCATCCATTTGGGGCATCATCATATCCATGAGCACCAGCCGAATGTGATCTTGGTTTTGGGCATAGGTAGCGATCGCATCAATGCCATCCTCTGCGGTTAGCACCTGGTAGTTATAGGTCTCTAGGGTTTGTTGGGTACTCTCCCGAATTGGCGCTTCATCATCCACGACCAAAACCAGTTCCTGCTGACCCAAGGGCAAATCGGTGGTGCCATTATTGGGGGTTTCCATTGCGGTACTCATGGGCAAGAAGAACCGCACCTGAGTGCCTTGGCCCACCTCGCTGTAGAGCTTTAAGAAGCCGCCATGCTTTTTGAGGATGGTCATGGCTGTCGGCAGCCCCAACCCAGTGCCCTGGTGGGATTCTTTGGTCGTGAAAAAGGGCTCAAAGACCCGTTCAAGTAGTGCGGGAGGAATGCCAATGCCCGTATCGGCGATCGTAATTTCGATATAATCCCCCACCTCTGCTTCCAAATTTAGGCGGGCATAGCTGGAGTCGATCGCCAGATTCCGAGCCGTAATTTCGAGTCGGCCCCCCGTGGGCATCGCGTCCCGAGCGTTGACACAGAGGTTCATCAGCACTTGATAGAGTTGGGTAGTATCTCCCTCAATGAGATGCAACTCGGGGTCAACATTGACTCTCAACTCAATCTCGGGGGGCAGGGTTTCTCGGAGCATGCGTTGGATTTCTAGGATGACATGGCGCAGTTGCAACACCATGCGTTTGCCGGCCGTGCCCCGAGCAAAGGCTAAAATTTGCTTGACCAAGGCCCCACCCCGACGGGCATTGACTTGCAACAGCTCAAAAAGTTCTTGAACCTGCTCATCGGCGCTGGGGATTTTGAGGGGTAAAAGCTGGGCGATCGAGAGGATCGGCGACAAAATATTGTTGAGGTCATGGGCGATGCCACCGGCTAAGGTGCCAATACTTTCGAGGCGCTGGATGCGTAAAAATTGCGCTTCGAGTTTCTTTTTCTCGGTGATATCGGTATTCACCATCAGGACAGATTTGAGCTGACCCTCAGCAGTTTTAACCAACGCCCAGCGACTGGCGACCGTAATCGGTTGTTGACTCTGGGTCACCTGTTGCAGTTCACCTTGCCATTCCCCCTGAGCCAAAAGCTGGGCCTGGATCGCATCGAGTTGAGCGGGCTGAGCAGCGGGGTAGAGGAGCGATCGCACCGTCTGGTCTCGAGCCTCACTGGCGCTCCAGCCATAGAGCTGCTCGGCCCCCCGGTTCCAAAAAACAATTCGCCCCTCCAGGTCACAAGCCAAAATGGCATCGGTGGCCACATCTAGCAATGCCGCCTGCTCACGAATCTTGGCGGCATCCTGCTTCTGTAGGGTAATATCCCGCGCCGCTGCATAGAGGAGTTGGGTTTGGAGATCTGGCGTTGCCGTCCAAAGTAGCCATTTGTAGGAGCCATCCTGACAACGGTAGCGGTTTTCAAAGGCAATGGTTTGGGAACCCGTTGAGAGTTTGGCGACTTCAGCCAAGGTTGCCTCTTGGTCATCCGGATGCACAAATGCGAGAAATGGCAGGGAGAGCAACTCCTGGGTGGTAAAACCAAGAACCGTTTCAAAGGCGGGGTTCAAGCGCTTAAAATAGCCATCTAGCCCGGCCACACAGAGCATATCTAAAGACAATTCAAAGAGTCGTTCACGGTCTTCTGCGGTGGGTCGATGGGGATGGACAACCATAGGCAATACCAAGGCGCAGAATAATAGGGGTTTATCGCAATAGGGAGGACGGCCAGATTGTTTTGGATGAATATCACCAATGCCGTCAACCTTGCTCCATTTTTGACATGCTTGATGACGACGACAAACAACCACCAATTATTATGTGTGTTGTTTATACCAACGAGTCATGACGGACTGTCACCCCCAACGATGAAAACCCCCTTACCAAGGGGGTCGGCGTAGCCGGGGGGATCTCGCTAGCTTCATTGACTTGGTGCAAGAGTATTAATATTGTCTATTTTCAAAGTAAATTCCCTTGATTATAGTGCAGATAAGCACGGCAGGCGGGACGCCTGCGCTACGGTACTTTTCTCTTTTATTCGTCTCTCTCTTGAGCCAGGGTGCAGCAATTCGCATGCCGCCAAAGCCGTTTGTCTTTGCTCTGGTCAACCCAAAAAAGCGTTTTACCCGCTGGTTAACTGAGTCCAATAGCGGTCATACAACTCATTCACCGCATCATTGAGGGGCATCAAGCCCTCACAGCGACCGATCGCCGGATCGGGCGGAAACAAACTTGCGTCATCCTGCAGCTCCGGTGTGAGGCGGTTAAAGGCGACTTCGTTGGGCACGGCAAAGCTGAGGCGCTTGCAGATTTCCGCTGCCACCTCCGGCTGCAACATAAAATTCATCCAGGCGTAGGCAGCATCAGGGTTCGGCGCGGTTTTGGGGATTGCCAGGGTATCCACAAATACCGTCGAGCCACTTAGGGGCAACACGTAAGCCAAGTCCCCATTTTCTTCCATCACCTCATGGGCATCGGAGGAATAACACATGGCCACCAGTAGATCGCCCGTCAGGATTTGGTTGCGCCAGGCAT
Organism: Cyanobacteria bacterium P01_G01_bin.54; assembly: GCA_039180005.1. GTDB lineage: Bacteria > Cyanobacteriota > Cyanobacteriia > Cyanobacteriales > Spirulinaceae > SIO3F2. The sequence goes on from JBCDEB010000014.1 coordinate 11,591, forward strand.
CGGAGCTAAAGGCGGCGATCGCCGGTTTGAGCACCCGTAACTTTTCGTAGGCCTGGCGAATCGCTTCGGGGTCAGTAGCGTTGTAGGAATAGCCCAGAGAGCGCAGCGTTGCCCCCATAACCTCCCGCACATCGTTGAGCAGGGTAAACCGTTTGCGGAGGCGATCGCGCAATTGCCAGAGGGAATTCCAATCGGTCGGGTATTCCTCGGGCTCCAGCAATTGGGTGTTGTAAATCAGCCCTGTTGTTCCCCAGCTCAGGGGCACACTGTGCTGATTACCCGCATCATAGCTGGGGCTGACAAAGCGCTCAAACAGGCGCTCCATGCCCACAAGCCGATTGGGATCGAGGGCTTGGACAAAATCCAGCTCGACCATTTTTTGCACCATATAATCTGAGGGATAAATGATGCTATAGCCGCCGCCGCCACTGGCCTGGAGCCGGGCCAACATGGCTTCATTCGAGTCAAAGACATCAGCGATTGCCCGGATCCCCGTGTTTTCCTCAAACCGCTTGAGCAGATCCGTATCGGTATAGCCCGCCCAGGTATAGATATAGAGTTCATTGCTGGCCGTGCGGCTGGGTGCTGGGTTAACGCTGGCTAGCGTCCAACCACAGCCCGAGAGGACCGCCCCCGAGAGGGCTGCTGCACCGGTTTGTAAGCTGGTTTGGAGGAATCGACGACGAGAAACGGACATGGGTTGTGCTCGATTGGGGCATCAGTTTGGGGATTCAGTCTGGCCCATCGCGAAAAGCCAACCCCAATGTAGCGGATTGGCCAGCCAGATGCTGCGAAAACGGCTGCCAATCATCGTTAAAATTTGGATGACCACTGGTGATTTTGGGACAATTGAACCGAGCCAATGACCACAATCCTTACTGAACCTGTTCTCGACATCTGGGAGCTTGAGAAAACCTACCGCACAGGGTTTTGGTTGAACAAAACCGTGCCCTCGCTCAAAGGCGTCACCCTCAGCGTGGCCGCCGGGGAAACCTTTGGTTTGCTTGGGCCCAATGGGGCAGGCAAAACCACCCTGCTCAAAATTGTCCTGGGCCTGGTGCGCCGCACAGGGGGTCGGGGCAAGCTCTTGGGCGCAGCGCTCGGCGATCGCGGTGTGCGCCAGCAAATTGGCTACCTCCCCGAAAACGCCTACTACTACAGCTATCTAACGGCCTGGGAATTTTTGAGCTTTATGGGGGGGCTCTTTGAGCTACCGGGGGGCATCCTTAAGCAGCGCATCCCTGAGCTGCTCGAATGGGTGGGTCTGGATTTGACGATCGCCCGCAACAAACCCCTCAAGCAATATTCCAAAGGGATGCTGCAGCGGGTGGGTATGGCTCAAGCGCTGATTAATAACCCCGATGTAATTTTCTTGGATGAACCCATGTCCGGACTCGACCCCACAGGCCGCTATCGGCTGCGGGAAATCATCCTCGCGCTCAAGGCTCAGGGCAAAACGATTTTTTTTAATTCCCATATTCTGGTGGACGTGGCGCAAATCTGCGATCGCGTCGCCATCTTGAACCGAGGCGAACTGCTCTGCATCGGCGCATTGAATGAGCTACTCGCCACTGAAGTCGCTCAGTATCAGGTGCAAGGTCAGGGGGACTTGCCCGAAGCGGCTCAGACATTACTCAATGCAATGGAGCAGGAGGGCGAGCGCTGGTCCGGTCAACTCCCTGCCGACCAACAACAACCCTTTCTGAAGCACCTCCAGCACAGCAATGCCATTCTCGAACAACTCACACCCCACCAACCGTCCCTTGAAGAATTCTTTATTCAGCAAGTACAAGAGAACTAAATAAAGATCCAGGGGTCGATTGACGTGATGTCGAGTAACAAGATATCGAAATAGTTCATAAGAACTTAACGCCAGATACAGCGTTGGCTGGCGTGATTAGACTAAAGATTTAGGGTTGAACTTGCGCTGATTAGTACAAATAAATTAAACAACTATGTAATTGCCCAAAAAACTTCCCTAAAGCAATACATTTGATGTGTTTTGGGCTAAACTTTAAGTATCGTTTGCGTACACGCGTTCGGGAGTGGGACTGTTCCTAAATTCAAACGAACTGCGATCGCCGTTACCCATCAAAAAAAACACCACCCAACCATCAATTTAATATTGCAGAGGTACAGCTCATGGAAATGGAAAGTTTAACCAAGGCCCAACAGGAACTCTATGACTGGCTCGTGGACTATATCCGCAATGCCCAGCATGCTCCCTCGATTCGCCAGATGATGAAGGCGATGGGGCTCAAGTCCCCTGCCCCGATTCAAAGTCGCCTAGAACGGCTGCGGAATAAGGGCTATATCACTTGGACAGAGGGCAAAGCGCGAACCATCCGCATCATTTATCCGCCTGATCAACCCGGCATTCCGGTGCTCGGTGCGATTCAAGCCGGTAAGCTGGATGGGCCTTTCCTCGATATCCAAAATCAACCCCCGGAAGATCGGGAGCATCTCGATCTGCGCAGCGTTTTTGAGTCTCCCAACTTTTTTGCCCTGCGGGTCAATGGAGACAGCATGGAGGGGGACATGATCATGGCCGGGGACTTTGTGGTGCTGCGTGAGCCCAAAGCGGCCGAAACCCCCCATGAAGGTGAGATTGTTGCCGCCTTGGTGAAAGAGCAAGAAACCACCCTCAAGCATTTCCATGTCGACGGCGAGAAGGTCAAGCTGATTGCCTCCAATCCCAACTACCCCCCAATTGTCGCCGATGCGGCAGATGTACAGGTACAAGGTATTATGGTGGGCGTTTGGCGCAATTGTTGATACGCTAGTGCCGCAAGGCAGCAGTTCAAAGCTCAAGCCTCACAATTCAAAATGCTAATACGACACTGAACTCATTCGTTTTTTGAAGGGATGGCTCATTTCTGCCGTTCTGCGCCAGTGCAATTACGCGGCGGCGATCGTCTTGCCAGCAGGTCAGCGATAAACTCATCGCTGACCAACTTTTTATTGGGGTTATTGCAGGTTATTCTGGGTCAACCCCGAGTGCTCGGAGCTGGGCTGCAAGTTTCTCAACTCGTTCATTCGCTTGTGCAGCCCGTTCGTTGGCTTGGGCGGCGCGAGCATCTGCTTGTTTAACCCTGGCATCTGCCTGAGCTGCTCGTTCTTCGCCGGTGGGGAGCAAAATTCCGTTGCTGTCCCACCAGCGCAACCAGGGCAATTCGGCATTTTGATATCGTCCCTGCCAGATCCCCAGTTCAACACCCAGCTCTTCAAGGAAGAAATGACCCCGCTGGTTGGGCGTCATGATTTGATACTGATTTTTATGAAAGCTGTAGACTTCGACCTGGGCTTTCTGCACCTCATAGATGGCATAGTACGCGGGGCGAATCACCGCTTCGTAAATCCAAAACTTGCCTTTCCAGGGAGTCGTGTCCCGTTCTTCTGCCCCCGTACCCGAGACAAATTCAATCACCACCTGAGGCGGAATTGCCTCCTGCCAGAGCACATAGGAGCGGCGTAGCTGTCCATCGAGCGTCGGGGGCACATTGGGCACATAGAACCAGTCGGGGGCTTCCGCGCCGTTTTGGGGAGGATGCGTGTTGCGCCAGTAGATGCCGCTATCTTGTCCGATGCAATATTGCGCGTCAGGGTGAATCTGGTCAAGCACCGGTCGAATCGAGTCAGTGAGGAGGAGACTCTGGGGATGTTCCTGGAAGTTTTTCACGAATGTACCGTCCTCACAGGGAAGCTGGGTATGATCCAGTAGGGCGGTAAAAGTTTGGGTCGCGGTCATGGCTCGCCTCGGCATACAAGTGATTTCATGGTAGCGCGATCGATCTTTTCTGCTTTGATACTCGCCAATCCCATAGTCAGGATTACCCGATCGTTGAAATTGCTTGGAAAGAAAAATACGAATCTTAAAGTGCTGGGAAAACTGGGCTTACCTTGTTGAGAGTATGGGGTACGATACCCACCATGAACCAATCCAGCATGAGCTGACGAGGGAGATGGAACCACAAAATTCTCCAACGCCTGAATCAGATATCCCATCAAATATCCCAGACGCCCCATCCCCTAACCCACCCAACTCAAAGTTCATGGCTGTACCCGAGGCTCAGCCGGACAACCCATTGCCGCCGCTGCGATCGCTCGCTCGACCCAAGCGCCCCATCTGGCCGGTCTTAATTCTCGGCATGGTCGTCGTCGTTGGCTTTGTCGGCTGGCGAGCCTGGCGACAAACCACCCAGTCCCAACTGGCTTCAGAAGACACGGATGAACAGCTCGCTCAGCTCCCCGTACGAGTCGTGGCAGCGGAAACTGCCGCGATCCAGGGCTGGATTACGAGTGACGGCCAAGTCGAAGCCACTCGGGGCAAGCACCTCACCTTTGAGGCTAACGGTGAGATTACCTACCTGATGCGGATCGGGGGACGTTTTCTCCGTGAGGGGGATACCGTGCAGGCGGGCCAACTGCTCGCGGCGATCGACGATCGCACCTACCGCTCTGATATTCGCTCCACCCGAGCCAATGTCGCCGTTGCCCAGCGGGCCCGCGATCAATCCCAATCCCGCCTGTTGCAAGCGAGGTCTGAGCTAAAAACGGCTCAAAGTGAGCTCAAAGCCGCCCAAGCGAACCTTGCCTTAGCCCAATCTGAACTGGAGCGCTATGAAATGCTCCTCGGGGAAAATCGCGAAGCCTGGGTCGTTACAGAGAGTGATGTGGATGTGCGTCGGAACGATGTCGCCCAAGCCCAAGCCTCGGTTGAATCCGCCCAATTTGCGGTAGAGTCCGCTCAGCAAGGGGTAAAAGTTGCCCAAGATGATGTTGCCACCCAGGAGGCAGAAATTGTCTCCGCCGGGTCACAGTTTACGAATGCACGGATTGCCCGTGAAGACACCCAGTTAATCTCCCCAATCAATGGTGTGGTTTCGTTCTTGAATATTCGCGAAGGGGACTATTGGACGACGCAGCGGTTGCAGGCCAGTGGTGACTACCAAAGCATCGTTGAGTCGGTGCCGATTATCGTGGTTGATCCGAATGATTTGGAAGTCACGGTTGAGCTACCGGCGTTTCAGGGGTCACGGCTCAAGCGGGGGCAGCGGGCCTATGTCGTGCCCGACGAGCGGATGAGCCAAGCCACGGTGACGGGGCTGACGAATCAGATGCTGGTGGATCTCTCCACTGCTCAGGGCAATGTTTTTGCTGTCAACCCCGCCGTCACACCCGGCGGTCGTGCCACCGAGGTGCGCATCGACCTGACGTCGGGCATCGCCAATGTCCGGGTCGGCGCGAAAGTTTCGGTGTGGATTGAGGCGGAAAATGTGAATACGGCAACGGTGCTGCCCTTTGGGGCGTTTATTTTCCGCGATCGCATCCCCTATGTCTTTGTGGTTAACCCCAGAACCAACCGAGTGGAGCAACGTGTCGTTGAGACCGGCATTGAAGGTCTGCAATCAGTCGAGGTCATCTCTGGCATCAACCCCGGTGAACTGGTGGTGACGGAAGGTCGCAACCGTCTGGTCGATGGCGCAGCAGTTGAGATTGTCGAAGGGAATCCGTGAAATCCAGCTAATTATCCCTAAACTTCCATGACGCAGCACCACCCACCCGAACCGGAATCCGCTCAATCGCCAACACCCGTCAATCCGCTGGCGGAGTTCTTTTTTACCAAACAGATCTTTGGCATTCTTCTCACCTTCCTCTTTGTCATGGGTGGGTTTATGGGCTACCTCTCGATGGTCAAAGAGTCTGACCCAGATATCAAAATTGCTCAAGCGGTGATCACGACAGAATGGCCCGGCACCGATGCCGAAACCATTGAGAATCGGGTCACAAATGAAATTGAAGACGAGATCAAATCGGTACAGGGTCTCAAGAGCGTCAAGAGTGCCACGTTTAATTCCTTTTCCCTCATTGATGTGGAATTTCGGGCCGAAGCCCCGGTCGCAGAGTCGATTCAACTGTTGCGGGGCAAAATTGATGATGCCGAACCGGAATTGCCGCCCGAGTCGGAAGGGCGTGAGCAGCCGGAGTTTGAGCAGGTTTCGTCCCAAGATCAACCCATTTTGACCGTTGCGCTAGTGGGTACGGGGTTGGATGTGGCAACGCTCAGTCGTGCCGCCCTGGATCTCCAAGATGTCTTGGAATCGGTGAAAAATGTCCGCGAAGTGAATCTGGCCGGGGAGCGAGAAGAGGTCATCCATGTCCAGATGATTCCCAACCGTCTGCGTACCCTCGGGATTTCGGCGACAACCGTTCGAAATGCGATTCAAACGGGCAACTCCGATAGTTCCTGGGATTTGGTTCGAGATGACGCGATCGGCTCCCAAGTCCGGCTCTACGGTCGCTTTCGTACCCTTGAAGATCTACGTCTGCTGCCGGTGGCTCGTTTGAATACCAACCGGGTGGTACGCCTCGAAGAAGTGGCCGATGTGCGACGCGATCTCGAGCGAGAAGAGAGCCGAGCCGAACTGAGCTGGGAGGGCGGTGCATTTCAGCCCACGATCAACCTCGATATCGTCAAGGTCGCAGGCACGGACTCGATTCAGGTCGTTGATGATACGCTGGCGGCCTTGGAGGCGGCAACCCAAGACCCAAAACTCTGGCCCTTTGGCATGGAATACCAGGTGCTAAGTACCGATGCCGAGACGATCCAAGACGATCTGTTAGACCTGGGCAGCAATGTGGTGCAAGCCTCTCTGGGGGTCTTTGCGGTGCTCTTCTTTGCCCTGACCTGGCGCGAAGCGATCATTGCCGGTTTAGCGATCCCGGTCACGTTTATGGGGGCGATCTTTGCCCTCTGGCTGGGCGGTCAGACCCTCAACACGATGGTGCTGGTGGGGATGATCTTGTCTTTGGGGCTCTTGGTGGATGTATTTATCCTGATGCTCGAAGGGTTACATGAGGGCATCTTTGGCGAGGGATTGAGCTTCCCGGAGGCAGCACTGGAAACGGTCAAGACCTACGCTGCACCGGCTTTTACGGGTCAGCTCACCACGATTTTTGCCATGGCACCACTAATGGCGATCTCCGGGACGATGGGCAAGTTTGTCCGGTTGATTCCGATTAGTGCGATCACCTGTCTGCTGATGAGTTACGGGCTAGCGCTGCTGGTGGTCGTACCGCTCTCTAAGTTCTTACTCGATGGTGCCAACAAGGGGAGTAGTGAACCGACGTTTATCGATCGCCTCACCAAACAGGTCTCGGTCCAATTTACGGCTTGGAGCCTCAACAATACGGTTCGCAATCGGGGGGTCGCTCGAATTTGGACATTGGGGGCGATCGCTGCCTTTGTCTGCGCCTTGCTGCTCTTTGGCTCCCTGCCCGCCAGTCTCTTCCCCAATGACGACGGCCTCAAGCTGAGCGTTAATATCGAGCTCTCTCCCTCGGCAACCCTGGAGCGCTCCCAAGAGGTTGCGGATATTTTGGGAGAATATCTGCGCAGTTATACTGACGAACGGGGCAATCGGGTTCTAGAAAGTGTCACCAAGTTGACGGGGTCACGCAGTAGTCTGGTCAGCTCCGGGGAACTTAAACCCGGCAATGCAGATTATTTTGTGGGGCTCTCCGCCATTTTTCGACCCCGTTCCGAGCGCCGGGATGACTCGTTTAACTATGCACGGGAGATGCGCCAAGATCTCGATACCCTGCTGCGGCAATATCCGGGGGCAACCCTCGCCGTACAATACGCCCGCTCAGGCGGCTCAGAAGACCCCATCCAGATTGAGCTGAGTGGTCCGGATATGGCGACGCTGCGCGATATTTCCACCCAAGTACAAGCCCAACTACGAGCTATCCCCGGCACGATGGATGTGCGGGATGACCTGGGCAACCTGCGCAGTGACTACAAGATGGTACCCCGGCGAGAAGCCCTCGACTTCTATGGGATTGATCAAGGTGATCTCGCGGATCAGGGCCGGCTGCTGATGATTGACAATAAGATTGGGGATTTCCCGATCGGCAGTGGCGAAGATGACCTAGAAATTCACCTCAGCACCGCTTGGCCCTCCCAGGATGGGGCGGTGGGGGGACCCTCTCGACAGGACGAATTTGCCACGATTGAGTTTATTACCGCAGACGGAGACACGGTTCCTGCTGACGCAATTTTGGAGCCCGTTCAGGGCGAAGTCCCCCTCTCGATTACCCATCGCGACTCTCAACGCACGGTGACGATTTTTGCCAAAAATATACCGGGCATCGGCGTGTACGATAGCCAGATTTTGGCCGAACTCACCCCCAAATTAGATGCGTTGCAAAAAAATTGGCCCGCTGGCTATGGTTATCGCTTTGGTGGCGATGCGGAAACCCAAGGTGAAACCTTCGGTTCGGCCTTGCAAATGCTGGTGGTGGCGATCTTCTTGGTCTTTGCCGTCCTGGTCTTGCAGTTTGGCTCCTATACCCAGCCGATCATCATTATGCTAACGATTCCCTTTGGTATGATTGGCACTTTCTTTGGCTCCTTTCTGGGCAATCTGCCCTTCTCGTTCCCAACCATGATTGGCATTATTTCCCTGATTGGCATTGTGGTGAATGATGCGATCGTCATGGTCGAGACGATGAATAGCTATTACCGAGGCGGAATGCCCGTGCGCGAGGCTGCGGCGCGGGGGGTGAGCGATCGCATCCGCCCCATCCTCACCACCACCATCACCACTGTTGTCGGTTTGGTTCCCCTGGCCCTCAGCGATGCCATTTGGTATCCGCTCTGTATGGCGATCGTCTTTGGTTTGATGTCTGCCACGATCATTGCCCTGTTTGTGATTCCGGGGCTGTATCTGCAATTTACGCCCGATCGACGCTGAGTTAGCGTTTATCCCCGAACCCAAAAATCTGACGACAGATCAACTTGCCCGACTCTAGAGATTGTCATGATTTTATAACGGCGAACTGCGAACTGCAAACTGGTATTACATTGTCTACTCGTCCCCCTCACTACACTCAACTTCTGGCTGTGATGGTATTGCGACTGTTGGCCAATCCGCTGTTGCAAGGGGGACCTGGCGAGATCATCGCATCTTTCTCTTTCTCTTATATTATTTTTTTAATTGTTCAGTCCTATCGTTTGAAGCGGTTCCTGTTCATCCTCTTTGTGGCGATCGCTGTCTTGGTTTTTTTTCTAGATACAGCATTGACGCTGGAGTGGATTTCGACGTCTGTCATCACAGCCACCCTGCTCTCCATTGGTCTGATCTATGCCTTGTTTTTTGGCTCCGCCACGCTATTGATTCTACGGGACATTCTCCGCACTCCCCGGGTGACAATGGATACGGTACGTGGCGGTATTTGTGTTTATCTCCTGCTGGGCTATTTCTGGGCAGTTCTCTATGTCATTGTTGAAACCTTTGACCCTCATGCTTTCTCTAGCACCTTGTTGACGAATAATGCTGACACAAAAATGATTTATTACAGCTTTGTCACCCTGACCACGCTGGGGTTTGGCGATATTATCCCCTTAAGCCCCATGGCCTCAATCTTAACCGTCTTAGAAGCCTTAGTCGGCCAACTCTACCCCACTATTTTTTTCGGCGTCTTGGTGGGGAAGTACCTCTCACATCGTAACCCGTCTGACGATTAATACCAGTAGCTGCGTAATGCCGTGGCACAGCGAAAAAGGTCTAATTCTCGTCGAGTTTTGTATCAATTTATACATTAAATCCACAGATCTAGCAAAATGCTTAGTTTTTGTTTAATTCCCATCAAGAAAGGATAAAGAATTGGTAAAAAATGATCGTTTTTGCGGGTAATTACCCAGAAAATCAAGAAATCACCCGATAGTATTAGTCCATGTAATATGTAAACTGCTACTCGAGTCATGTTTAAAGTCGTTGTTGGTCATAGTAATGACCTCGATACCCAAGATGCGATCGCCCAAGTCCTGGCCCAATGTCAGGCTGAACTAGGTGAGCAAACCCCCCAAGCGGGGATTGTGCTCAGTGCCATCGACTTTGACCATGGGCAGGTTCTGCACGCGATCAAAGCCGCCTTTCCTGATCTCGAACTGATTGGCGGTACAACCGATGGCGAAATCTCCTCGGTACTGGGCTTTGAGGAAGATTCTCTTACCTTGATGCTCTTTTGCAGCGATCGCATCACGTTGCGGGCTGGCATTGGCACACAGCTCTCTCAGGATCTAGATGCAGCAGTGCAGATGGCCGTCACCCATGCCACCCAGCGCCAGAGCGAACCGATCCGCCTCTGTCTGACGCTGCCCGAGAGCTTGACCGCCAACGCAGTAACGATTCTAGCGGCGCTAAAAGCCGCCTTGGGTTCCGAGATTCCCATTTTTGGCGGTCTGACTGCCGACCAATGGCGCTTTAAACAGACTTACCAATTCCATGACACGAACGTCTACAGTGATGCCATTCCCATCCTGACTGTTGCTGGGCCGGTGGTGTTTAGCCATGGTGTGGCCAGTGGTTGGCAACCGATTGGTAAAACGGGCATTGTGACGAAGGTCGAGGCCAATGTGGTTTACGAAATTGACCAGAAGCCCGCCCTTAAGTTTTATCAATATTACATTGGCGATCGCACTCCCTCCTCAGAATATCCATTGGCCGTGTTCGAGGGCGATCGCTACTATATGCGAGCCCCGAGCGGTCAATATGATGCTGCGGTGGGTTCAGTGACATTATTTGGTGATGTGCCAGAAGGGGCAACGGTACAAATCACCGAAACAACGCGCGATGAAATTCTGCAAGCCTCCCAGAACTCAATGCAACAGGCCCTCGATCACTATCCAGTCGGTCAGCAACCGAGCGCAGCATTCTTTTTCTCCTGCGCCAGTCGGCGGCAAATCCTCGGGCGGCGCACCCAAGAAGAATATCAACTGGCCCAGAGCTGCTTAACTCAGGCTCTACCCAGTTGTGGCTTCTATACCAATGGTGAAATTGCCCCCCTCCAGCAGCAGGGCCCGACCCATTTTCACAATGAAACCTTTATTACGCTCTTGATGGGTGAAGCGTCATGACCAACGTGGCGGCAACCCAAGGGGTTGCAAACCTAGAAACGGCAACCGAGCTCGAAGCTAAACTCCGTCAACTGGAGAAGGAAAACCGCCTCCTAAAGCGGAAGTTAGCACGCTCCGAGCGGATGTGTGAGGAACTTGAAGACACCAACGACAAAAAAGAGGCCCTGCTCCGCCGGATCATCCAAGAACTGCGCGAGTCTCAAGCCTCAGTCGAAGAGCGAGAGCAACGACTCCAAGCGCTCCAAGCCGCCCAAGCACAGTTGGTTCAAACCGAAAAAATGTCCAGCCTGGGGCAGCTAGTGGCAGGGATTGCCCATGAAATGAATAACCCGGTCAATTTCATCTCGGGTAACATGGACTATGTCGAGGAATATGCTCAGGAATTGATGCAAATTGTTCAGCGATATCAACAGGCGTTTCCAACTATTCCACCCGATTTACAAACCTATCTTGAAGCGGTTGAGCTTGAGTTTTTGCTAACCGATTTTACGGATGTGATTACATCCGTAAAATCGGGAGCTAAGCGCATTCGAGAGATTGTTGTATCATTGCGCAACTTTGCCCGTTTGGACGAAGCTGCTCAGAAAGTGGTAGATATTCATGAAGGGATTAATAGCACCTTGCAAATTCTCACCCATCGCCTCAAGGGGAATAAAAAACGTCCCGAGATTCAAGTCATTAAGAATTATGCTGACCTACCCTTGATTAACTGCTACCCTGGCCAACTTAATCAAGTGTTTATGAATTTACTGGTCAATGCCATTGATGCCTGCGAAGAAACTGAGCCAAATTCTACAGCGAATGCGAGGGGCGACCAGCCGCACCAGATTCAGATTCACACCCAAAATATCAACAACCACTGTATTCAAATTACCATTACCGACAATGGCATGGGTATTCCAGAAACGGCGCGATCGCGCCTCTTTGAACCCTTTTTTACCACCAAACCCGTGGGCAAGGGCACGGGGATGGGCCTCGCGATCAGCTACCAAATCATCACCGAACGTCACCAGGGTCGGTTAGATTTTCACTCTGAGGTTGGACAGGGGACAACGTTTGTAATTGAGCTACCGCTGGGGGTTAAAAGTTAAAAGTTAAAGGTTACAAGTGTCTGAGTCCGCTGTAGGGGCTGGGTTTCGGGAGCCCCGTGCAACCTTTAATACCATCCTGCCAGTGAGATAAAGTGGATCGACACGGTCATTAAAAAAATTGGCATTTAGTGAACCCTGCGACCCATCCCCCTGGTTTAATTGTGATCTGCGGTCCGACGGCCAGTGGTAAGACGGGGCTTAGCCTGGCTCTGGCGCAGCGATTGGAGACGGCGATCCTCAGTGCGGATTCGCGGCAGGTTTACCGAGAGTTGGATATTGGTACGGCTAAGCCCACTGCTGAGGAGCAGCGTCAGGCTCCCCATTACCTGATTGACATTTGTGATCCGACCGAAACGCTGACCTTGGCAGATTATCAGACCCGAGCCCAGCAGATTCTCACCAGCACAACCACAATTCCCTTGCTCGTCGGGGGAACCGGGCTTTATATTCGGGCGATCGCTCGCGGTCTCAAAATTCCTCGTGTGCCCCCCCAACCCAGCCTGCGCAAGAGTTTAAGCGAGCTGGGTCAGGCACAATGCTACGCGATGCTCCAGCAGGTTGACCCAGCCGCGACCCGCAAAATTCACCCCAACGATGCCACCCGAACGCTACGGGCATTGGAGGTGTTTTATGTGACGGGCATCCCCATTTCTGCGCAACAGGGGGAGGTGCCGCCGCCTTATCCAGTTTTTTATGTGGGGTTGGATACGGAAGCGTTGGGCGATCGCATTCTCCAACGGACTCAAATAATGATGGAGCAGAGCTTTGCCCAAGAGGTCAGCCAGTTGCTCCAGAAATACGGTGCAGACTTGCCACTACTGAAAACCCTCGGCTATGCGGAGATGCAGCGATATTTGCGAGGTGACTGGGGTTTAGAAGAAACCATTACCCAAATCGCCACCCACACCCGCCAGTGCGCCAAGCGCCAGCGCACTTGGTTTCGCGCCAATCCGGAGATTCACTGGTTTGATGCCAATGCCACAGATCTGGTGGAACAAGTGTGGAATGCGCTACCAGAATGGGCAGTAAGCCACACTCGGACTTAACTGGAATGTCTCAAATCTTGATGTAGTGTTCAATGCTCACGCTACAAGACACAACGACTCAACTAACTGGATAAAAAGAGCGATATCTTTACGATGGGCTAGAAACCTCAAAAAACGATTTCAATCTAATGGAAGATATTGATATTAGGGTTGAGAACTTACACATTACTGCAAGACGATACTGTCTTGAGGAATATGATTTTTGGGTCAAAGAATATTCACGAATTCATCAGATATTGAAGTTTCCATATCAATATTCAGACAAAGAACTAGATACGTTTCCACGTTACCATGTCCTTAAGGCTATTTTGGACGGAGTTGAAGCGTTTATACCAGCAGATTTTAGTGGACTTGAAGAAGCTAAGGCTATATTAGCTGAAGTGGGATCTACAGCTAAAAATGTATTTACTGAACCTCCTAATGAAATGATCGCCGATCAAGCAATGTTAGAAGAGCGAGAAAAGTTCATCCATTTTATTGAGAATTTCCCAGAAGATGATTTATTCCGAGTTAAGCCATTATTTTACCGTCGTGTCTTAACTCAAAAAGAAAATGATTATCATTGGCAACGGCTAAAAGATATTTGGAATTTAGAGAATGGATGCTATTATCCTTTAGATCTTGTTATTACAGAGCAACCAGTATTGGCTTTTTGGGATGTTTTCTTTGAAGATGAATTTGGCTTTGATGATCTGCGAAACATATTAAGGTTGCATGAGGTCAATAGAATCATTGGTTTGTTTGAATCCCAGCTAGGGCATGAACTAGAAGTCGCAACCTTCGAGCCAATATATAGTAGCAGAGGAGAAGGCTATTGGTTTTCAGAAGACTATGACTGGCTTGTGTATGCGTCCCATGAAAGTTCAATAACTCTTGGAGGGCATTGGTTAATCAATGAAGTCAAAAATGTATGGACAAACTGGCAGGAGGGAATTTGGCGTTCATCTTATTTTGAATAAGCAATGAGCGTCGAGTAAGATGAGCCACTGTTCGTCACGAGTTTACCGACATGCCTATAGACCATACTCTTCTGCCTAAACCTTCATCTGCTCTAAAACCCCCAAAGCTGTCCGCCCAAACTCGGTAATTTCATAGGTCACCGCGATCGGCCGCGTACTCAACACCTCTCGTTGAATCAACCCGGCAGCCTCCATCTCCTTAAGGCGCTGGGTCACCATCTTCTTGCTGGCTCCACCCAACTGTCGTGCCAGATCATTAAACCGCACCGGGCCATCCTTGAGATGCCAGAGGATCGAGCCCTTCCACTTACCGCCGATAATCCGCATGCCCCGTTCAATGGGACAGGGGCCAAGACAGGGTTCTACTGCGCTTTTCCGCCCTTCATTATCTGTTTGGATCTCAACTGTGGTGCTCATGGGGGCGTCTGTTACTCGTGCTTTGTCAAGAGTGAAATGAGGGGCTGTTGCGCAGATTGAATTATGAAACCCAGGATTAGCAGTGGTTGTGTTGGGTTTCGTGACCCTCAACACCAATCTACAATTTAGAGTTGACGCTGCACTAGGTTACAAAAAGTATACTAGTTGACTATCGTAACTTGGAGTTTGTACTGTAGCAACAGCAACACCCCTCATTTCACCCATGGTTCCCCAACCCGATATTCATCTCTACACTGCCAGTACCATGAACGGCTGGAAACCCACGATCTTTCTCGAAGAAGCGGGGATTGATTATAAATTGACCTATATCGACTTCAGTAAGAAAGAACAAAAATCAGACTGGTACCTTAAGCTCAATCCCAACGGACGAATTCCCACGATTGTCGATCGCAGCAATAATGACTTTGTGGTCTTTGAATCGGGTGCAATTCTTTGGTATCTCGCCGAGAAATATGGCAAGTTTTTGCCTCAGGGCGAGAAGGCGCGATCGCAGACCTTGCAATGGCTGATGTTTCAAATGGCGAGTATTGGCCCGATGATGGGCCAAGCGATGTATTTTCAGCGGATTGCTGCACCGCAGGGTCATGAAGAACCATTTTCGATTAATCGCTACGTGACCGAATCTCGCCGCTTATTGGAGGTTTTAAATACCCAACTCGCGGGCCAAAACTATCTTGTGGGAGATGAATTTACCATTGCTGATATTGCCACCTATCCCTGGGCGCGATCGTATTACTGGGCCAAGGTCTCTGTTGAGGGTTTGGATAACTTGCAAGCTTGGTTCGATCGCATCGATGCCCGACCCGCAACTCAACATGCCCTGGAAATTCCTAAACCCTATTGGGCCTTTTTCGGTAAAGGGGATATTACCGCTCAAGAAGCGGAAAATGCCGAACGTTTCAGAAGTGATGTTAAATCTTAACCTTAAATCTTGAAATCTTAAGGACATGACTCTGCTAGCCATAACCCTATGAGCAGATTGCAGCATTGGCATTGCCAGCGGTTTGATGAATAGCCTTGGGCTTCGAGGGTGGTTTGAGAGAGCATCGCTATCAATAACCCCAAAAATCTAACGAGACAAGTGATAGTACGCTTAACCCAGTCAAAAGTTGGCTGGGGCTGTAGTCGTTGCACTAACAAAATTTGATTCTCTATAATGATGCCAATCCCTGGTTGCTCCCAAGTGGCAACTCTCACATCCTCGAAACTAGACAGTGGCAGAAGTGGCTCTGATACAAAAAAACGCTAAACAGGTTTGGACTGATACAGAACATGCCCAAGCTAAAGCCGCTTTGGCCGCAAATCTTCGAGATACCGAGCGACTCCGTAAGTTGAGTGCACGGCTGGTTGCAGAAGATGATATTCAAACCCTGTATGAAGATATTCTAGATACGACGATCGCGCTGATGCGGGCCGATGGCGGCGCAATCCAATTTTTTGATACTGCGACTGAGGAGTTAGTGTTCCTCGTTGCTAGAGGGTTTCATCACAGCCTGACGGATGGTTTTTCCCGTGTTGATGTGAACTCTAGAACCGTTTGTGGTCGAGCGTTAGCCGCCAAGAAACAAGTTCGTGTTAACTATGCGGTTGCCTTTCGAGAAGAGTCACATGATGCCTGGCGATTGGTACTAGAAGCAGGATATCGATCGGGCCAGGCGACACCGCTGATTGCTCGGTCAGGTCAGCTGATCGGCATGATTTCGACTTACTGGCATGAAGAACATCGATCGGGCGATCGCGAGCTGCAGTTTCTCGACTTACTCACGCGCCAAGCTGCTGACTTAATTGCCCAGTGGCAAGATAGAAATGCACTACGGAAATCAGAAGCAAAATATAGTTCATTATTCAACTCCATTGATGAAGGATTTTGCATTTGCAAAATCCTTTTGGATAAGCAAGGTGTCCCCTTGGATTATCGTTTTCTGGATGTCAATCCTGTCTTTGAATCCCTCACCGGCCTATACTATCCAGTGGGAAAAACAGCACGGGAGTTAATGCCAGATATCGAAGATTTCTGGATTAAAACCTATGGACAGGTTGCTCTAACTCGCGAATCCATTCGGTTTGAGAACTATGCCGAACTGATGCAGCGCTGGCTTGACATCTATGCCTTTCCGTTTGGTGAGCCTCAGGATCACTTGGTTGGTATTTTATTGACCAACATTACTGAACGTAAATCGATTGAGGGGGAGCGGGAGCATTTTTTGGCCATTGGCTCAGATTTACGTACAATTGCCAACCCCAACGGCTATTTTCAATGGGTCAGTCCGACCTTCGAGCAACTCCTCGGCTGGACTGCGGAGGAATTGACATCCCAGCCCTGGATTGAGTTTGTCCACCCAGACGACGTCTCCCCAACCACCCAAGAAGCGAACAGGCTTTTCGCCGGTGGTAGAACCTTGGCCTTTGAAAACCGGTATCGTCATAAAGATGGTTCTTACCGTTGGCTGCGCTGGAAATCTCAGCTCGACCTGGTGCAACAGGTGATCTATGCCACTGCGATTGATATCACCCGCAGCAAGCAAGCGGAAGCGTCTCTGCAACGCTACAACGAAGAATTAGAGATACAGGTCGTCAAACGTACCGCTGACTTGGTCAAGAGCCTGAGCGACCTAGAAGCCTCTAAAGAACAGCTACACCATCAAGCCCACCATGATTCTTTAACCGGTTTGCCCAATCGCCTGTTGTTTCACGTCCGGCTAGAACAAGGTCTGCAACAAGCAACTCAAGACCAAACCCAGTTAGCGGTTGTTTTTATTGATCTCGATCGTTTCAAACAAATTAACGATAGTTTGGGTCACCGCCTGGGAGATGAACTGTTGCAGCAGGTTGCCCATCGCTTGCACCAAGCGATACGGGCCAATGACACCATTGCCCGCATTAGCGGTGATGAGTTTGTGGTGTTGCTTACCGATATTCAAGCGCACCAACAAGTTGTCAATGCCCTGCATCGACTCATGGACTGTTTTGAATGTCCCTTTACCCTTGGCAAACAGATGATATACGCCACTGCAAGCTTAGGGGTTTGTCTGTTTCCCAATGACGGTACCGATGCGGATGTGCTGCTGCGGAATGCTGATACAGCCATGTACAACGCGAAAGAAGAACGTAACACTTACTGTTTCTATAACGAAGCAATGACCCTTGCTGCTATCCAGCAGGTTTCGCTAGAAAATGCCTTACGAATCGCGCTGAAACAGGAAGAATTGAGCTTAGTCTATCAACCTCAAATTAATATGCGATCCCAAGCGTTGATCGGGTTAGAGGTTTTTCTCCGCTGGCAGCATCCAGAGTTTGGGCCGATCTCTCCAGCCCAATTCATCCCGATTGCCGAACAGAGCGGCTTGATTCAAGCCATTGGTGCCTGGGTGTTGAGAACGGTTTGTCTTCAAGGCAGAGTCTGGTTTGAGCAAGGGCTGAATTTTGGTCGTATCGCGGTTAATGTTGCTGCCTCACAGATCAAAGACAAAAATTTTATTCATGTGGTTCAGTCCGCACTGGAAGTCAGCGGCCTTCCACCCAATTGTTTAGAACTAGAGGTCACAGAAAGTCTTGTAATGGAATATGCCGAG
The DNA here is from genome assembly GCA_039180005.1 of Cyanobacteria bacterium P01_G01_bin.54. GTDB lineage: Bacteria > Cyanobacteriota > Cyanobacteriia > Cyanobacteriales > Spirulinaceae > SIO3F2. The sequence continues at coordinate 29,618 of JBCDEB010000014.1, forward strand.
GAAAAAATTCAGCTCTTGAATCAGCTCCGTCAACTTGGCGTTCAACTGTCAATCGATGATTTTGGCACGGGCTATTCATCCCTAAGCTATCTCAAGCGTCTGCCCATCGATAAGCTCAAAATCGATCAATCCTTTGTGCGAGATATTCCTAAAGATCCCAATGACATGGCAATTGCTGAAGCCATCATTGCTCTGGGGAAAGCATTAAATATCCAGATCATCGCTGAAGGCGTTGAGAATGAGAAACAGGCTAACTTTCTGAAGATGAAAGGGTGTTACGAAGCCCAAGGCTATCTCTATAGCCACCCTTTATTCTTAGAAGAAGTCGAGCAAAAATTGCGGTGTATTTCTCAAAACAGAAACCCTCTAACGTCGATAGTCTAGATTGTGCTTGCCGCCCTAATCAAATCCTGATCAATAGCCCCTCTTCTGTCCCATGAAATCTCAGCGAGGATGATAGAAAGTTTCCACCATCTTGTCAATTTCCTGGGCGATCGCCAACAACTCCATTTCTCGCCAGCGCTGACCAATAATTTGCATCCCAATGGGTAAGCCATCTTGGGTTTGGCTAATCGGGATCACCACCACCGGATGTCCAGTCAGGTTAAAGGGCACAACATAGGCCCCCGATGCCATTGAGTAGGGTACACGAGAGTCATCTACCTGAATCGCAGCCCCCCGCTGACAATGGGGAAAGGCTGGCGTCATTGCCACAGGACAGAGCCAAGCATCCCACTGAGCCAGCTCTCGCTCCATTTGAGCGGTTAACTGATCCCGATCTGTTAACGTTTCAAAATAGCCTTTTAAGCTGGGATTGAATGAAATGGGGATGCCAATACTGGCCAGATTCCCGAGCTGGCGGAAAGTGCGATCGCCTTGAGTTGCATCACGAAAGAGAAAAGCCAGATTTTTCTGAACATCGCCCATGGTCAAAGACTGAGCGTAAAGCAGATTATAGGTGGCAAGTTTGTAATAGGTTCGCCAAGCAACTTGAAAATCAAAATCGGGAACCCATTTTTCAACCGTGACACCAGCTTCAGTCAATCTTGTTGCAACCGACTGCATTGCTAATTTAATATCCGCTGCAACCGGATAGGATGACCATTCATCAACCCAAGCAATTCGTCGTGTTTGCAGTGGGCGATCGGTTGGCTCATCGAGTGGGGCAGTAGAAATATCGGGTTGAGCGGCATCTGCCCCTGCAATTGTTTGCAAACAAATCACTAAATCCTGAATGGAACGGGCTAACCCACCCACGGTTAGCATTTGGCGCATACAGCGGGGTGAATGGGGAACTTCAGGAATATGCCCAATCGTGGGGACTCGGCGATCGGTCGGCTTGAGTCCATAGATCCCACAAAAGTGAGCGGGCTGGCGGATTGACCCGCCAAAGTCAGAGCAGAGATCGAGTGGTGAGAGTCCTGCTGCGATCGCCGCTGCACTGCCACTCGAAGTTCCGCCAGGGGTGTAGTCCAACTGCCAAGGATTATTCACCCGAGGGAAGATATCATTGAGCCCTTGATACCCACCGGCTAAATCACCAACATTGGTTTTGCCGAGGATAACTGCGCCTGCGGCCCGGAGGCGACGAACTGCAACCGCATCCGCTTGGGGTTGATAATTTTGCAGCGATATTGAGCCTGCAGTGGTGCGTAGTCCTGCTGTCTCAAATACGTCCTTAATCGTAATGGGAACGCCGTGGAGAGCACCCCAATTTTCTCCTCGTGCTAACGCTGCGTCCGCTTGAGTTGCCTTAGCATAGGCGTTATCCGCATCTAACGTGCAGATGGCATTGAGCTGCGGGTTATGCTTCTCAATCTGAGCCAGATGAGCCTTGAGAACCTCCACCGCCGAGACTTGGCGATCGCGAATCTGTTGAGCAAGCCGATGGGCAGGCAGAAAAAACAAGTCATCCATCAATTATTTGCACCTCACGCGGTAAGCTCCAGCGCGCTAAGAATCCTAGCGTAAAGTGATCCATCGGTTGTAATACTGGATTCGAGAGTTGTACATGCCATCGCGTTTAATGCAATTCAAGTTCCGTCAGTGTTCGATTAATCAGCTCAGATTCTAGGACTTTTATGGCAGTGATGGGTGAAGTTGGCTCCAACTGCGCTATCATTGCGCATCGCTCTACAAGCAGAGAAGATTGAGTCTTAAGCGCCGATCTGACGACGTCTAATAACTCAGTTATTTTTTCTTTTAACCATTCCCCATAGTCAACATCATCGGGGGCTCCCCAATTGGCACAGACTTCAATCAAATAAGAAAACATTTGCTGATCCCCTGACTGATTGATCGCTTCAAGGGCCAGATATCCACGTAAGATTTGGAATTTGCTGATTGGAATCAGCGATGGTTTGCTCAAATCATACAATAGTTCTCTCAACACTTCAGCATTGCTTTCGGCATCAAACCACCGCTCCACCAGTATCGTAGCCGCTTCGAAGGGCTCGGGTTCTGGAGCGGTCGCCAAGTCTATGGCTCTTTGTAAAACCTCTTCTCGTATATCCATCAATCTAGGGCGCGTCATCAATTAATCTCAGAAGCCTGACGGGACAAGCGATAGAGCGCCCGACCCCAAAAAACAGGAAAAGGGGCTGTAAGCTAGACGCAGCAATAGTTTGAAATCTAAATGATGACAGCCCCTCGTTTGGATTCAGCCGAATGTTTGCACGGCTATAGCGATTGAGCCAAATCTTGGCGCGGCGAGTTGCCAAACTTGCGGGAATATTCACGACTGAACTGAGTGGGGCTTTCATAACCGACGGCAAACGCAGCCCTAGAAACACTATACGTTTCATTCATCAATAATCGGCGAGCTTCAAGGAGCCTGAGTTCTTTTTGATATTGCAGGGGCGCTGTGGCGGTCAGCGCCTTGAAATGCACATGAAAAGAAGATGGACTGAACCCTGCAACTGTTGCTAGCTCTGCCACCGTGAGAGCGGTGACGTAATGCTTGTTGATATGTGCGATCGCCTTGGCAATCCGATCCGCATGGCTGCCCGGCCGCAGCAACTGGCGCAGCATCCCGCCGTGCTGGGCCAGGAGCAATTGAAAATGGATTTCGCGCAGCACCAGGGGGAGCATGACCTTGGCTTCCAACGGTCGATCGAGCAAATCTACCAGCCGTCCCATGGCATCGATCAAGGCGTCATCGGTCTTGCCCACATTAAGCAGTCGAGCCTGCTCCGTTTCAATCTCGACTGCGCTCACCTCGTCATCGAGACTCCGTATCATCCCCATGTCCAGTTCTAAGACCAGCGCTAGATGCTGAGATAAATCAGTTTGTTGCTGCTTCTACGGCGATGGGCCGAGCTGGACTGCCCGATGATATTGGCGGGGCGATCGCCAGCTTACTAACCGGTGAGAATCAATGGATCACTGCGCAACGCATTGAAGTGTCCGGCGGGATGAATCTTTAACAACCTGAATTCGGGATAAGCGAAACGCTCGCATTCCTCAAAGCCTGGAAATCTCGTTTTCAAACCCGGTTGTCAGGGGTCCAGCCCCCCGACACCTCCCGCTGAGGGGGAGAGGGCTCCCGATCAACTCCGGCAATATCGGAGCCAGTATTGTTGATGTCGTTGAGTTCCATCCGCTTTCGTACTGTTTGTTTACCCAGAACTCAGCTTTTAACACAATCCTTTTTACTCGTCGGAGCAGACCACGGAGCACTTGCTGCCCTGCCCAAACCCTGATTAACTTTGACTCAAGGAAGGGTCCACTTTAACGTGAGTTTCGGTTAAGCGAAATTATCGCATTCCCCAAAACCTTGAAATCTCGTTGTCAAACCCGGTTGTCAGGGGTCCAGCTTTCCGACACCTCCCGCTGAGGGGGAGATTGCCCCCTCAGACTCCGGCAATATCGGAGCCAGTATTGTTGGATTCTGCTGAGTCTCAGCGTCTTTCGCGATGTTTGCTGATCCAGAGCTCACACTACCTTGGTTTTTGTTAGCGGGAAATTGATTACTGCTTTTGGCCAGCCCAATGACCGAGAAACTTAAACGACACATTCGACCGCTGATTGCTCGCGATCGCCACGAGCCCCATCGGGCGGCGACCCAGCTTGAGTTGCTGTTTGATTTGGTGATTGTGATTGCGATCGCCGCAGCTGCCCATGGTCTGGCCCATGAGATTGCCGCTGATCACCTCGGGGCAGGACTGGTTAAGTTTGTCATGGCCTTTCTCGCTATTTGGTGGCCCTGGAACCTGTTTACCTGGTTTGCCACCAGTTTTGACAATGACGATGCCATCTATCGCATCAACGTAATGGTAATGATGTTTGGGGCCTTGTTTGTGGCTGCAAATCTCCCCGTATTTTTTGAAAAAGATGAGCTGACCTATACCTTTGTCGGCTATGTGATTATGCGGCTGGCCTTTGCTGTACTCTGGCTGCGGGTGGGCATTGCCAACGCAGGATACCGTGTCACTGCCGCCCGCTATGCCCTGGGGCAAATTGTCCTGCAAGGGGCTTGGGCAATCGTTATTTTTGTGCTGGTGCCCAATAGTCCCCTGTTCTTTGCCCTCTATGCACTCTCCATCTTGGCCGAACTCTGGTTGCCTTGGTATGCCGAGCAAGCCGCCAATACCCCCTGGCATCGTCATCATGTGATTGAACGGTTTGGCTTGCTCAATATTATTGTTTTGGGGGAGGTAATTCTGGGGAGCGCGAATGCCCTGCAGACCGAGTTTGAGCAGGGGCTCAATGGGGAACTCTTCAGCATCGCGGTTTGTGCCGCTGTGACGGCCTTCTCCATGTGGTGGCTCTACTTCTGTGAAGAAGAACATCTGGCAACCATTGAGGTCAAGCGGGCCTTTATCTGGGGCTACGGTCACTTTTTGGTCTTTGGGGCCGGGGCCGCCGTGGGGGCTGGCTTGGATGCGATGGTGGAAGCTGTCGCCGAGCAGCACGGCAGTTTAGCGATCGCAGGTTTTACGGTGGCGATGGCGATCGCCCTCTACATTGTCGGCTTGTGGATTGTCCGCGATCGCTATGCCCTGCATGAACCCCATGGGTTGATGCTGTTGTTTTTTGCCACGATTATTGCCCTGAGTGGTTTCCTTCCCTATCCCCCCATTCCCGCAACCGTCCTGCTGGTGATCTGCCTTGTCATTCGGTTGTGGAGCCGCAAGCGCCTCCAGGTCGAACCGAGAACATTAGAGCCGCCTTTCAGTCGCTAGTATGATTCAATGGTTGGCAACCGAGACGGTTGCGCTACGGTTCTCCGTTCAATGGCTGGTCGAGGTCAACGCTTCATACCAATCAGTCATGACAGGCTGTCACCTCCAGCAATGAAAACCCCCAAGTAGACGACTTCAAATAAACCCTCACTTTCTGCTCTGTAGCTCTACTTAACCTGAGTTCTGGATAAGCAGACATTGCGCAAGACGGTAGAAGCTCAGCAAAGTCAACAATACTGGCTCCGATATTGCCGGAGTTGATCGGGAGCCCTCTCCCCCTCAGCGGGAGGTGTCGGGGGGCTGGACCCCTGACAACCGGGTTTGACATCGAGATTTCAACGCTTTGAAGAATACGATAGCTTCGCTTAACCGAAACTCACGTTACTTACTTTCCAGACTGCCTATCAGGTACTCGCCCAATCCCGCGCCCAATGCAGCGTTTTCTTAACCTCACTCATTTCAAACCCTTCACAATAGAGACGCAACACAGGCTCCGTGCCGCTAAAACGAATCAAAAGCCAGCTTTGATCCGCCAAGCGGAACTTGTAGCCATCCACATCCAGGCAGTCGAGCACCGCTTTGCCAGCGATTTCCTGGGGGGCATTAGTCTGGAGGCGCTCAATCAATTGCTGGCGCACGTCCATGCTGGCCAGGGGCAGATCGATCCGGTCATAGACGGAATGGAAGTCCACTTTGTCCTGGAGCTGCCCGTACAACTCGCCCACATCCTTGCCGGACTCTACCACCGCTTCGAGCACATAGAGCGCCGCCAAAAGGGCATCCCGCTCCGGGATATGACTGCCATAACCCACACCGCCGGACTCTTCTCCGCCCACAAGGACAGGGGCATTGAGCATCCGATCGGCAATGTACTTATAACCAATTGGCGTTTCATAGAGTTCCAGACCATAGGCCGCCGCCAAGCGGGGAATCAGATCCGAGCCACTGACAGTTTTGACAATCTCCCCAGTGAGACCTTTGCGCTCGTAGAGATGCTCAATCAGGATCGGAATCAGCACCTGTGAGCTGCGGAAGTGACCGGCAGCATCCACAGCAGCAATGCGATCGCTATCCCCGTCAAAAACCAAACCCACCCGCAGTCCTGCGGGATGCTCTTGGGCGGATTGCCGGATCGCTCGGAAAATTTCGGCAAGGTATTTGGGCAACGGTTCCGGCGCTCCACCCCCAAAGAGGGGATCGCGATCGCTATTAATTTCTTGAATGGGCATGCCCAAGAGGCGCTCAAGTCCGGTGGCGGCTGCGCCATGCATCACATCGGCAAAAACATGGAGTTGTCCTGAGGTAATGGCTTGGCAAATTTTTGCCACATCCACCTTTTGGCGTAGGGCCGCGCAATAGCGCTGCCAGGGATCAAACTGAGTCAGGGTTCCAGGGGAGCGCTCAGGCAGTGTTTCGTTCAGGCGGGCTTCAACCTGTTGGGTGATCACCTGCGTTACCGAGCCACCAAAGAAGCCCTTGATCTTGAGCCCCAGGTATTGGGCGGGATTATGGCTGGCGGTCAATACCAACGCCCCGATTGCCCCCTGCTCATGGGCCGCCCAAGAAAAAGCGGGGGTGGGGGCATAGTCTTGGGCCAGTAGCACATCAAACCCGGCTGCCTGCACCGCTTCGGCTGTGGTTTGGGCAAATGCCTCCGCCATAAAGCGGCGATCGTAGCCCACAATGACTAGGCGATTATTTGTCACCTGAGCGTAGTTGTCAGCCAAGACTTGGGCGGCGATCGGCGCAACCTGAGCCACGCGCTCGAAGGTAAAATCGGCGGCAATGCGGCCCCGCCAACCATCGGTACCAAATTTAATCGGATTCGGAGAGAAGACCATCAGGATTGATCAAAAGATAGAAATGAACAAAGCGTGCACAGGGGACGAAGATTCCCAGCAAACCTAGGACGAATGCTGCTCAGGTGTCGTGGGTATCTGCCATTCCAGATTGGCCAGAAAGGCCTGGAGACGAACTCGCTCAATGGCAGGCCAGCCGCCCGTCTCTTCAATATTCCGTAGGACTTGGGCTAAACCATGACGATTATCAGGTAAGGCGGTATAGAAAAACTCATCTCGGACTTGTTGATGAAGTTGGTTGAGCAAGCGCAGCAGCTCTAGGAGGGCAAGGCAATCATGAGGGTGTTTCTGGGCAATGCCTAAGACCTGATGTTCTAGGGAATCGAGTTGCTTTAGAAGAGTAGAAGGATTTGAGGGTTGCGCCTGTTCCATGTTTTCAACCGACTGGACGGTTTGGCAAAACTTTTGCCTCAATCTTACGCTGAATCCCCAGAGGATTGCAGACAATCAGGTGGGCTCATGCAGGCGACAGTCGCCGTGTACAATGGGCGATATGCAATAGCGACTTTATAAAAATCCGCTATCAACAACTCAATTGGGTAGAGTGCTCCTGTCGGTCAATGGTTCTCTAACCAGGCGATCGTCAACTCGACGATCGTCACAGGGGCTCACCCTTCTCGGATGAAATGAGCTTGCGATCTGGGAGGGTACTGAGCGAGTGAGTGATGCCTTCATTGCAGGCTACGGAAAGACTCTATCCACCCCCATTAATAGAAGCTAGAGAATGATGAACAGAGGTTAATTATGAAGTATTATCGCGGACTACTGGTGGCATTTTTTGCCCTCTGCTTGGGCTTTTTAACCGCCTGTAGTGATGCACCTGCCAAGGCGAATGTTGGGCAGTTCACCTACGATGACATTGTCAACACTGGTTTGGCTAATTCTTGCCCAACCTTGAGTGATGAAGCCCGGGGCTCCATTCCCATTACAGCCGGTCAACCCTACGAGGTGTCTGGGCTGTGCCTGGAACCGCAGGAATTTTTTGTCAAAGAGGAGCCGACCAACAAACGGCGCGAAGCTGAGTTTGTGGCAGCAAAGCCCCTGACCCGCTATACATCCAGCTTAGAGCAAATCAGCGGTACGTTGATTGCCAATGACGAAGGGGTTTTCTCCTTGAAGGAGGAAGCCGGGATTGATTTTCAACCGATTACGGTGCTCTTACCCGGTGGGGAGGAGGTTCCCTTTATGTTCACGATTAAGCAGTGGGATGCCACAACCGATAAGGGGTTTGATTCGATCAACACTCGTACCGATTTTAAAGGTGAATTCTACGTCCCCTCCTATCGGGGCGCGGTCTTCCTCGACCCCAAGGCTCGTGGCGTAGCCAGCGGCTATGACAATGCGGTTGCCTTGCCAGCTAGCGCTGACAACAGTGAACTCGCACGGGCTAACCTAAAGCGCTATGAAACCGGCCGGGGTGAGCTGAGTCTCCAAGTGACGCAAGTGGATGCGGAAACGGGTGAGTTTGGCGGCACGTTTGTGAGCACCCAGCCTTCGGATACTGACTTGGGTGCGACGGATCCTGAAGACGTCAAAATCAAAGGCGTGTTTTATGCTCGGATCGCTCCCGGCTTAGAGTAGAGCGTCCCCACGATTTTATTCCCAACCAGGGGATAGGCCAATACAAGAATGCGATCGCTCCACCGATAACGACATCGGGAGCGATCGCATTCTTGCTCTTGGGGTTGAAAGTTTTCCTTCCTTCAAGGAAAATACGGTTGGCACGTGTCGGAGCCAAGAAATACACTAGAGTTGGGAAGCAACATCAGCTTTCCCATGCTTAAGCGCCCTATTGGTTCCCACCCAGCGTTGTTGGCATTTTATCAGCCGCAATGCTGCTCAGCGCAAGTAGGTTCTATGACTGACTGTAAGCCCATGCCCCCATCCTCTGCGTCTACCCATTATTGCCCACGTACCACAGCAGATCTCTTGGCTCAGTATCGCCAGATGCCAAGCCCACAACTGCGAAATCAGATTGTCCAGCTTAACCTCAGTCTGGTGCAGAAAGAAGCCCACCGCTGGACGCAGCAATGTTCAGAAGGCTGGGATGATTTGGTTCAAGTGGGAGTTTTGGGGTTGATCCGGGCGATCGAACGGTTTGATCTGCAACGCGGTTGTGCCTTCAGTTCCTTTGCCATTGCTTATATTCGGGGCGAGATTCAGCATTATCTCCGGGACAAAAGCCCGTCTATCCGCATTCCTCGGAGCTGGCTGACGCTGCGTCAGCAAGCCCGCAGGCTGTCTCATCAGTTGACTCAAGAGCTGCATCGCCCCCCTACAGATGCCGAACTTGCGATCGCTCTTAATCTCCCTACCGAACAATGGCAGCTTATTAAGCTTGCCTATTCTAATCGAAAACCCGTGAGCCTGGATGTGCCGATTAGAGAGACCGATGAGGGTCAGCTCAATCTCGTTGATCTCGTTGCCGATCCCAAATACCGTAGCTTTCAGCTCGCCCAGGAAGATCGCCTGCGACTGCAGCAGGCCCTGGTACAACTCGAACAAAAAACCCGCGACATTTTGGAATTTGTGTTTCTGCATGAGCTGACGCAGAAAGAAGTAGCAGAGCAGCTCAATATCAGCGTCATCACTGTCTCTCGTCGTCTGAAAAAGGGCATCACGGCCCTGCGAAATCTGATGCTCAAAGGAGAAGAACATTAAGGCATATCATCCGACGCCGAGACACAGTCAGATTCACAGTAAAATAATCTTGGCATTGCTCTCTGGCGCTGATGCCGCCGACTCAATCCTTGCCCATCAGCCTATCTGCATTGCTCTCTTTCAACCCCGCCATGCTTAAGCGTTCCTTGACTTTTGCCCTTGTCTTGACCCCATTGCTGATCACAGGCTGTGGGAACTTGCCGTTTCTGGGCGGGGGCGAAGCGAACGACCCCGCAGCAACGCCACCGGCTCAGCCCGTTCCGGCTGCCCCTGCTCAAGCCAGCGACCCGGCAGGTGGGGATGCCGCCTTTGACGATCCGCTGGTTGAAAGTGACCAAAAACCGGACGATCCTGAAGCCGCAGCAGGTCTTATTCCCCTTGTCAGTGAAGAGGCAGCCGCAAAGTTAGCGCAGTCGGGACGGAAAGACCCCTTTTCAACGCTGGCGATCGACTCAGAGGACATTCTTGGCGGAGAGTCAGTCACAACGCTCCTGCCCAAGCTGCCCAAACTGCCAGCGATTCCCAACCTACAGGTTCCCGCAATTGGCCCCTTTGCACCGGAACCGCCCCCCGCGCTGCCCACCAACCTGCCCCAAGGGGAAGTTCCCTTTTTTCCTGATCTGCCCCCTCTACCCGAGCCGACGATCGCCAACGAATTAATTGTTACGGGTGTGATTACCCTCAAAGGTGTCACCCATGCAATTGTGGAGGGACCTGACCTCAAGAGCACTTATGTCCGCGAAGGGGACTATATTGCCAATGGCCAGGTTTTAGTTAAGCGGATTGAAGCCAGCAAAGGTGGCCCGGCGTTAGTGGTCTTTGAAGAACTGGGGATTGAAATCGTCAAAGGTGTGGGTGAAGGCGCTGATGAACTCACATCAGATGCCTAGCCAGAGAGAGCATGAAAATCACTGCTATACGCCGCCATGACCCCTTATCCCTAGCAACCTATCGGGAGGTTCAGTCCCATCTTAAGCAACTGGTTGGGGTTGAAGTAGAGCTGATTGCCGCTACCGATGCCCAGCGTCCCTTTTGCTATGCTGATAGCCAAATTGAAAGTATCGTCATCCAGTGGAGTTCTAGGATCGGCGCAACACTGTCAACAACCGTAGGGTTACAAGTGCAGGCAATTCTGGATTTCTACCAGCTTCACTCGATGGATGATCAGAAAGAATAAATGTTCGATTCATTCGTTTTTTTTTGGCGGACTCCGACGCGTTGAACGTCCGCCCTGCGATACTAGGGGCGACCTGGATAACGAGGAAAACCCCCACCAACTACAGGACCTGTGATCTCGTCTAATGGTAGTCCGATCTGGGTAAACGGGTGGCCCAGTCGAAACTCACCACTGTAGCTTGTGCCATCGGCATAAACGACTGTCCCGGCTCCGTGGGGAAAACCATGGCGTAGATCGCCTGTGTAGCGATCGCCATTGTTATATCGACAAGTGGCACGTCCCCGCATTGTAGAATCGTTGAATTGGCCATCACAACGTCCATGGTCGGGAAAGCTCAAGGTTCCCTGTCCATTCGGTTGTCCTCCCCAGAAATTACCTGAGAAGCGAATACAGTCATATTCTCCGCCCCGGATGACACAGATATCATCGCTATAGGTTCCCCGCCCATGGGGTAGGCCATTGCGAAATTGGCCGTCGTAGCGGGAACAGCGCAGATCGACTTGGCCATTGACAAAGTATTCACGACAAACACCAAAAATCAAGCTTCCCTGGCCAGAAAAGAGACCATTGGCAAATTGCCCATAATAGCGACTAAGATATTCTTCCTGTTTCCAGCGGATATCCACCAGATAGGGCTCCCCTTCAATTTCTTCTGTCTCAAGGGAGGGGGGGGTTGTGAGAAAGACAAACAAGCCAGTACCGTGGGGAAGCCCATTGCGAACCTCGCCCTCATAACGGTAATCATTCGCATAGACAAAGCGGCCACGACCATTGGGACGATCATCGCGGAATTCTCCTTCATAGACGGTTGCAATGCCTGAAGTAGCACCGTCCTCCTCACTAGATTCCCCCCCCTCATCATCGCCTTCGCCACTATTGTAGTAGTAAAACACGCCCTGGCCTTGACGGATGCCATTGAGAATATCACCCCGATAATAGCCATCGGGATATTGGCAGATGCCATTGCCCGTATAGCCTGTGAATTGACCCTCACAGACTACATTGTTGGGCAGGGTGATAATGTACTGAGCCTGAGCAGGCTGGATTACAGTGGAGAGCCCCTGGGCAAGCTGGGTTCCCAGGGCTGTGAGGAGACCGAATCCTAGAGTTTGCAGCGTATGGCGCATCACAGCAGGGTCTGAAAAAATTCTTCTACAGTCTAGCCCGAAATGACCGCAGCGCGGCCAGCGCTCACAGCCGGATTAGTAACGAATTTCTAAGGTAACGGTTCCCTGTACGGTGGAATCCCCTCCCACAATGGGGCTGGTTGCATCGCCAACGACCAGGGCATTGCTTTGGATTGGACTCAGGGCTCGGGTTTGTCCCAACTGAATTGAGATAATCTCCTGGCGATCGAGGCCGAGGGCGTCGAGCACCGCGTCAGCTTGCTGCTGGGCGTTTTGGGTAGCCAGCCGGAGGGCATCGAGATAGGCTTGTTCGAGTTCAGCTTCAGTGGCCAGGAACTCGACGCCATCGATACGGGTTGCCCCGGCTTGGATAGCCGCATCAATGACGGTGCCCGCTTGCTCGGTCGTAATCCGGAACGCCACGTTATTGGAGCCGCGATAGCCAATTAACCGACGTTCATCGGTGTTGCGTTCATAGAGGGGCTGAAGCCGAATGCCCGTGGTTTGCATCCGCTGCACCCCGCGCGATCGCAACAGATTGACCACGGCTTGAGTCCGCTGGGCCACCTGAGCTTGCACGGTTGCTGCATTCTCATCCTGGACTTCAATGGCAAGCCGGACACGGGTAATGGTTGTGGGCACAGCCACGATCGCCGTTCCTGTGACGGTCAGAATCCGGCTGGGCGCGTCTTGGGCAAACGCGGACTGGACATCTCGGATTCGGCCCTCCAACGCAATTTCACTCGCCACTATTACGCTGGTCAAGGTGAACACCATACTGCTGATTGCCAGCGATCGCACCCAACATTTTGTCATGTCCTAATTCCTCATTCTCTGATTGTGATTGTCGGTATTGCCACCCTGATGGGGTTTGGGATAACCACACCAAAGATAGATTGCCCCTACAGGTTTCAAAATAGGCAGGGGTGAATCCTTCAGGACAATTGTTTGTACATTTTTAAGCAATTGTAGCGATCGTCAACCCGGACATATTCGACGTGATCGGTTAACTTATAAATCCAAATCATTCCCCGACCACTGGTGTCATTGGGGCCAGGGGGATTAGCAAGCTTAGCTTTCAATGCCCCAGCCCAGTCAAAGGGCTGGCCTTGATCCCACACCCGGCATTCAACCCATTGCGCAAAAAGCAAAACCTCCAAGCGGATCGGCGTGGTGGGTGGGAATCCTTTGTGGGCGTGCTTCACTGCATTGACAAAGCCTTCTACCATGGCGGTTTGACAGTTCCATAGCACCGTCTTTGGCAGGCAGCCTGCCACAAAATCGATAACGCGATCGACCTCCTGAATCCGACTATCGAGGCAAAGCTCATACCTTTGATTGGGTTGCTCTTGGGTTACAAATTTCAAAATGATGTCCCCCTTACACCGCACCACTGTCTTTGTGGAAGACGATCCATACCGTTTTGAGGATCAGCTTGATGTCGTACCACAGACTCCAATTCTCTTGGTAGATCAAATCCAGTTTAATCACATCTTCAAAATCTTTGACCTTCGAGCGGCCATTGACTTGCCATTCTCCCGTCATCCCCGGTTTGACATCCAAACGCTGCCATTGCGGAATTATATACTTTTCAACTTCTGCTGGAGTGGGGGGGCGAGTTCCCACGAGGCTCATTTCTCCCTTGAGCACATTCCAGAACTGGGGCAACTCATCCAGACTGGTGCGCCGCAAAAACCGACCCACCTGAGTAACACGTGGGTCGGACGAATTTTTGAAGAATGCGCCTTTGGCTTGGTTGGGGATGCTGGCCTTGAGTTTTTCAGCGTCATTGCACATGGAGCGAAACTTCCAAATTCGAAAGCGACGTCCCAGCCAACCACACCGCACTTGGCCAAAGAAAATGGGCCCGGGGCTATCGAGCTTGATCGCGATCGCAATCGGGAGCAACAAAGCCCCCGTAATTCCGAGCCCCACCAGACTCCCTACGATGTCAATTGCTCGCTTGACCCAGGAGGAGACGGAGGGATGGGTTTCGGGTGGCAGGGTAGAAGGCGGCGTCGGCGGTTGGGGATGGGTGGAGGGAAACTTCAGTTGCTCAATGGTGAAGACTTGATCGAGTCCCGTCATCGCCAGCGCCGCCATCACGGGAGACTGAACATTGCGCAACACCAACTTCAAGCCCTGGGATTGAGAAACCTTAAAGTTATTCACAAGTGCCCCAACGCCGCTACTGTCGATAAAGTGAGTTTCGGTGAAATCCAGGACAACCTGAGTGGGCAGCGTCTGCTGCTGCAGCAGCTCATGGTAGCACTGTTTGAAGGCCAAAGCCTCGACAACTGTCAGACGGGCAGGGATTTGCATAACTGCAGCAGCGCTGTCCACAAACTGAACCTTAAACTGGCTTTCTGGCATTTCACTCTCGACAACCATTATGTCCCCACAAGTGGCTCCTGTTAACGACGCTTATCTCTTAAGATCACGATCGCCTTCTCAATTTCAGGAGAATTTTTCCGATCGTGCTCCGGTAAGCGTCGATCAGAACAATCTCTCCCCATGACTTTCCTCCATTGTTATGCAGATAGGTTAAATTTACCGAGTTCCTCACAATTGATTTTAGATCTCACCCACCTTGTGTGAACCACCGATAGGGGAAAGCGCAATTCTTGCCCCTGGATTTGGGGCAAACAAGGGGGGAATCGACTCACAGAATACCGCTCACTTGTCTTCGCTCTCCTCTCTGAACTCTGAATCATTGAGGACTCACAGGCGATTGAGATAGGACAGGTCAACCGCGCCAAAATGGATACTAAAGGCGACGTGCATATTTTCCATCGATTGAACCAACCAGGGAACGCCATCTTCATCCACCGCCTCATAATGGTTGAAGAGTATGGCAAAACGACGCTCCAAAGAGGGTTTGACCTGTTGACAGAGGAGCGTAATCTTAAGCAGCAGCACAATCGTTGGTGTCGCCCCCAAATTGGTCACTAAGTCAACAAAGATGTAATGGTTCGGTCGTTGGCTGCTCTCGACCACCAGAAAATTGAGCAGATGGCTGGAGGTGCGCAACAGAAGGCGAGCATCGGGTTTGTGGCGATCGTAACGAGTTAGGGTATTTCTAAGCTTATCGTAGAGCTTGTCGTTAAAGGTTTTGCGACCATAGCGTGAGTCGATCGCCCCCGTGAGATATTCATATAGATCGTCCTTGAAGGTGCGAAAGGAGCGGGCTTGCAAACCATGGGTCAAAAAACTCTTGGCCAAATCCCGATGGGTATCCTGGCCTTGAACCTTGCCCACAAATTGTTGTAGAGCAGTGCTCAACTCCAAATCACTTAGCAGCGTTGGATTGGGAATGGGGTGAATTTTACGACCGCTCCGCTGGGCCTCTGCTAGCCTCACCTGATAGGTGACGTAGTGGGACAGATCTAGCTCGAATTGTTGCTGGAGTTTGTCGCGAATATGGCGAACGGTCTGCTGATGCTCATAGCTACTGTCTCGGCTGAGCAAGCAATGCTCATGGAGGTAGGGATAACGATTGATCAAACGGCCCACCAACCGCCTACCGTCCGACCCTTGGGGCAGAATGATATCTGGAGGGTCACTGCTCGGATAGTCACTGGGGCGCAAGAGCTTGCCCTGAGACTCTTGAGTATGGCGCACTACCGTGGCCAGGCGTTGCAAGGTGGTGTACTGTTCGGTGTCTTGGAACTGGCGCATGAGCTGGCGCAGACGACGTGCGCCTCGGGCAAACACACTGCCCACTGGTGGAATATGTGCAAGCAACTCCACTAGCTCTGGGATCGCCCAGCGGGTGGTGGGTTGCATTTGCCAGCGGTTGACGAGAATATGACAGCAGCGGTTGATCAGCAGGGGAAAGTCCGCATCGGCGGACTTTTGCACGGCAATGCGTTCTAGGGCCGTGCGCACTTCAATGGGGTCATAGTCCCGCCCGCCAATAAACAAGCGGCGAAACCGATCGAGCATCTCCTCGGGAGACTCCGACTGCACCATGTACAGAAGATGGTTGCAGACCGCTTGCTCGTCTGCGTAATTCTCTTTGGCGTAGGACTCAATCAATGTGATCACTCGATACGTTCCTCCCTGTCTGTTATACCAACCCTCGGCAACCCTAGCTAGGTCGATCGGGATAGCCCCGCACCGTCTTTTCTATGCAAAGACAGGGTATTTTATGTAACCACTCAGGCAATTGAAACTAAACCGAAAAGGTATCCAGATGTTAGTATTCAGCGCCCTGCCTATTCTCTAGGGTAACTTCGGAAATCAGCCTCCGAATTCCGCAATCTTACGGAAAAGCTTCATAATGAGAGGGAATTCCGGCCGACCTCTAACCCTTGAGGCGGCTTAATGTAAAACGTTGGGGCTACTTGCATGACCGCTTTTAGGTTTTCCCTGGCTCGAATTGCCCAGGCACTCGACTGTGAATCTAACGATACAACGCCAGTGCGAGGGGTGACAACCGACAGCCGTGAATTGCAAAAAGGTGATATATTCCTTGCCCTCAAGGGCGATCGCTTTGATGGTCATGATTTCCTGACGCAAGTGGCTACAGCGGGGGCGGCAGGTGCCGTGATTAGTGATCCGCCCCCGGTCGGACTGGAGATTCCGCTGTTCCCGGTTCCGGATACGCTAGACGCTTACCAACGCCTGGCCCATGCTTGGCGTAAGCAATGGTCGATTCCGATCATTGGTATCACTGGGTCGGTGGGTAAAACCACCACGAAAGAATTGATTGCTGCGGTGCTGGCGACCCAGGGCTCGGTGCATAAGACCCAAAAGAACTTCAACAACGAAATTGGTGTGCCCAAGACGCTCCTGCAAATCGATGAGCGCCATGACTATGCCGTGATCGAAATGGCGATGCGAGCACGGGGCGAGATCGCGCTGCTGGCTGACATTACCCAGCCGACGATTGGCTTGATTACCAATGTGGGAACGGCCCATATTGGACGTCTGGGCTCGGAACAGGCGATCGCCGCAGCCAAGTGTGAACTCCTGGCCCAAATGCCCACCACCAGTGTGGCAATTCTCAATGCTGACAATGAGCGTCTGATGCAAACCGCCACCACCGTTTGGTCGGGCAAAACCTTAACCTATGGTCTGACTCAGGGCGATTTACGCGGTGAACTGATCGATGCCCAGACCCTTCAGGTGGCGGGCTTGGACTATCCGCTGCCACTACCGGGGGAGCACAATGCCTCAAACTATTTAGCGGCCTTAGCGGTGGCCCAAACCGTTGGCATCGATATTAGCCAATTGGCCGGTCAAACGCTGAGGGTTGATTTACCGGGGGGGCGATCGCAGCAATGGCCCCTCACGGGCGACATTCTGCTTTTGGACGAGACCTACAATGCGGGCTATGAGTCGATGGTGGCAGCGCTAAAGTTACTTAAAGCCACACCCGGCCAGCGACAGATTGCAGTGCTGGGCGCAATGAAGGAACTTGGGGTGGCCTCAGCACCCTTACACCGCCAGGTGGGCGAACAGGTCGAGGCGTTAGGACTCGATCAACTGGTGGTGTTGGTCGATGATCCTGAAGCCGCCGCCATTCTGGAAGGGGTGCGCACGGTTCCCACGCTCACCTGCCAGAATCACACCGAGTTATTGGCGGCTGTGCAGGATGTGATGCAACCGGGCGATCGCCTGCTCTTTAAGGCCTCGAACTCGGTGGGTCTGAGTAAAATTGTCACGGCCCTGCGCCAAGATAATAGCTGAGACTGAATCCGCATCGTCAACGCCAAGAATTACCCCATCCGGGAGGGTTTGATGAAAGTGAAGGAATTAATCCGGTAATTGCAAAATACTCAAAACCCTTGGCAGGCGGGACGCCTGCGCTACGGGATCCTCGATTTATTTTCTTGGGCTCCATGAAACCCTCCCCTGCAGCGGATTTGATTTTCGGAGGATGCCACTCGGACTGGGTATGAGACAACAGATTGAGAGGGGTGTGGTTCATCCCCACAGCTTGGGCTCTCAACCAATTGCGAACTGCGAACTGAAAACTGCGAACTGAATTGTGAAACTCAACCTCCCCACCTGGATCACGCTCTCGCGCCTGCTAGGTGTGCCGCTGCTGCTGGGCTTGCTGGCCACACCCGAGCCAACACAGCGCTGGTGGGCTTTGGGGATCTTTTTGCTGGCGGCGGGCACGGATTGGCTGGATGGTTATCTCGCCCGGCGTTTAAACCAAGTGACTGAATTGGGCAAGTTTCTCGACCCGCTGGTGGATAAGCTCCTGGTGTTTGCTTCCTTGCTCTGTTTGGTGGGCTGGCAGGTGATTCCCGCTTGGGGCGTGTTTTTGATTTTGGGGCGGGAGTTGGCGATCGCGGGCTGGCGGGTAAATCAAGCCACCGTTACGGGAGCCAACCTTTGGGGCAAGCTGAAGACGGTGGTGCAGATCGGGGCGATCGCCCTGCTGATTGCGCCGCTCGATGTTTTTTGGGGGGAGACGGGGATGGCGATCGCCCAGGTCGGCTTTTGGCTAGCGGTGGTGCTGACGCTGGGCTCGGGTTTGAGCTATGTGCGACCGACCCAGGAGTAAGGACATGTGAGTTAAGGACATGTGAGTTTCGGTTAAGCGAAGCGATCGCATTCCTCAAAACACTAAAATCTCGTTGTCAAACCCGGTTGTCAGGGGGCCAGCCCCCCGACACCTCCCGCTGAGGGGGAGATTGCCCCCTCAGACTCCGGCAATACCGGAGCCAGTATGGTTGATTGTGCTGAGTTTTAAAGTCTTGCGCAATGTCTGCTTATTCAGAACTTGCGTCATTTAGAACTCAGATTAGCAGGGTTTGACAATAGAACCCCCTTACCTAGACGCTTTGCGGCTTCCCGCAGGGTAGGGGGTCGGCGTAGCCGGGGGGATCTCGCTCGCTTCGCTGCCATTACATCAATCTCGTCTACCTTCAGAACGATATTCGGCCAATCAGGCCGGAATCACACCTTGATCAAAGACCCGGCCGTTGGTATCGATACCGCGAATGAGCAGTTGCGTCTCAAAGACCTCGACAACGGCAAAACTGAGTTGGGAGACGGCATGAGCCGTCCAGGGCGATCGCCCGACGGGTCGCGTCATTGCGCCGGCCCCACAGATGAGATAAGTGGTACCTGCGATCGCAGCGGTGCGCTCATAATGGTGCTCATGGCCATTGATGTAAAGGGGCACATTATGGGTCTGGAGCAATTCTCGCAGTCGTACCGCCCATTGGGCTTCATTGACACCATAGATTCCCGAGGCATAGACCTGATGATGACCCAACACCACTTTCCAGGTCGCGGACGCATTAGCGAGTTCTTGATCGAGCCAGGGCAACTGGCGCAGCCAATCCGCATTGGAATTGGTATCTAACACAAAAAACTGCACTGGGCCTTGGCTAAAGGTGTAGTAGCGCTGCCCCGCCATATGGAATTCAGGATAAGCCACCTGAGCCGTGCCATTACGGGTGCGAATATCGTGGTTGCCGAGCGCCGCCTGGAAGCGCACACCACGATTGCGCAGGGTTTGGTAGGGCTGCTCAAAGACCTGACTAATCTTGCTCATCTCGCCATTGTTGTAAATATTGTCCCCGGCCATGACGACCAGGGGGAAGGGATGCGCTTGGTGATAGGCGGCCATCGCCTCGGCGACGGCGTATTGACCCGCTGCCCCCGTCCCGGTGTCGGCGATCACCCCAAATCGCAACAGGGGCTCGCCGCTAGGCAATTGGAGATCCTCGGCGGAGAAGTGCTGAATCTCTAAACCTGCTGCCGATTCTGGCGTTGCCGGACGAGGGCGTCGGAGACAGGCGGCAACGGCAAAACCCACACAGCCCCAGACCCGATGGAAAAAGTTACGACGTTTCATGAAATTTGCTCAACTTTACTCAATAACTGACGCAATAACCCGAGCGAGAAGTGATAGATTTGGCCTAACTTTACCCGACCCAGTCAGCGATCGCACTCAAAAACGGCTATGCCAGACGAGACTCAGCAGCCCGCGCCCCTCTCCACCGCGGAAACCCTAGCCCAAATCAAGGCGGTCATTCAAGACCTTGAAGTTCTGGCCAGTCGCTTGGCTGAAGACGAGTCCAGCGCGACAACTACCCCCATCCCCACCCTAACGGCCCTAACCAGCGCTGTGGCAGATTTGGTGGATACCCTAGACGAGGCGGCACAGGAGAGAACCGCAGCGGACGAGCCGAGCGTGACAGCTGTGCCAGCAACCAACGCCTGGGGCGCAACCGCCCAGCCTGAAGAAGCAACGGTGATTGAGCCGCCTGGTTCACTGCCCCCCGAAGCAGAAACATCAGACTGGCTCGACGACATTAAACCGGAACCGCCTGCGCCAAAGTCCTCTGCGCCACAGCCCTCGACGCCATCCTCTAGCCCCCATCGCTTGGCACAACTCCAAGCGGTCTGGGCCAGGGTGCTCCAGTCCATCCGGTCACTGTTGCCAGGGAACCTAAGTGAACAGCTCTCTGACCCAATTTTGACGGCGATCGTGGGGGGCGTGATTGTGCTTGCGCTATGGTTGCCGGGGGCATTGACCGGTGAATCAACGCCAGAACCAGCGGCGATCGTCCCCACCCCTGAACCCGTCGCAACAACAACAGCCGTACCCGAAACGACGCCACCCCCAGCCGTTCAAACCCAACCGACTGTCCCCCAGCCCCCTGCCGTATTACCCCCAGCCCGATCCCCCCAACGCTTGACGCCCGAACAAAACCTGATCGCGGCAATTCAAGAGCAGGTCGCCCAGATTACTGATCAATACGCTGAAGGTTTGATCCAATCCCTGCAAGTGGACTTTTTAGCCGGGCGGTTGCGGGTGATGATCGGTGCGGATTGGTATGACTTAAATGCCGATCGCCAAGATCAAGTGGCGGCAGAGGTGTTAGCACGGGCCCGGCGCTTAGACTTCACCAAGGTGGAAATGATTGATGAAGACGCGGTAACGTTGGCGCGCAGTCCAGTAATTGGCGACAAGATGATCATTTTTCAGCGTAAACCGCTTGCAGTGGGGGAAGAAACGAGCTAACTCAATCCTCAATCCATAGCCTGAAAATTGCACCTTTTAAACTGGACAAGTTTTATCTTGTAGTGAGCACTATTAACCCTTACTATTAGACCTGATGTTTACATCAACTCGTGCCCTAAAGAAACGACTGCTCGCTTCAATCGCTCCATTACCGGATCAGCATCAGGGTAAATATTTTTTTTGGGTAGACTATGCCAAAGGCATCGGGATCACGTTCATGGTGTTGGGTCACGTCATTCGAGGACTCTCTCGCTCCAATCTACTCACAGAGCACCATTGGCTGCTGGGGCTTGACCAGTGGATTTATGCGTTTCATATGTCTCTCTTTTTCTTCTTGTCGGGGTTATTTGTTCAGTCTTCACTCCGCAAATCGACTCGGAGTCTGATGGTGCAACGACTCAAACGGATGGTCTACCCCTACTTTCTCTGGTCATTGATGCAAGGGACATTGAAAATTATCCTACCCCAACAGTCTAATGATAGTGTGACTATCTCTAATTTATTGGATATTTTTCATACACCATTGGATCAATTCTGGTTTTTATATGTGCTCTTTCTGCTCTTGGCGATCCATACCGTCTGCAATAAATTCATAATACCGAATACCCTATTCCTCGGCATAACGGCTTTGCTGACCGTGATTTATGTTAACCAGCTTCCGTTTGGGGATTGGGGCGTTTTTTATATTTTGGCACGTTACATTTTGTCCTTTGCTGCGGGTGTTTATCTCGGCGTTCAAAAGATGTCGCATTTACAATCCCTTAAATCACCATTATTGCTGGCGATCGCATTACTGACGGGTGCCATTCTGACTATTGGAGTAGGTTTCGGCTTCAGTGAAAATCAACTCATGAGCTACCCGCTCGCGGCTTGTGGTGTCTTGATGGCGATTAGCATTGCCATGATGCTAGTAAGATTAGATCGTCTGGGACGATTGGTTATCTTTGGCAAATATTCCCTACAAATTTATCTGGCGCATGTGCTGATTATCGCAGCCGGTCGCATCCTGGTGCTCAAGCTCTTTGGCTACACCGATGTTTATGTTCATACGATCCTGGGTCTGCTGATCGGCATTTATGTTCCCCTGTGGCTCCAGGAAATTTGTCAAAAGTATAAGTTTAATTACCTCTTTGCTTGGGGCAGATAATCGGACAAGCATTCGTTCACTATGCCAACCATGAATCTGCTCTTCATTTGTAGTAAGAATCGTCTCCGCAGCCCCACCGCTGAAGTGGTGTTTTCGGAGTATCCAGGAATTGTAGCCATTGGTGCCGGAACGAATGCCGATTCAGCAACACCGGTGAGTGGTGATTTGCTTGAATGGGCCGATCTGATTTTGGTAATGGAGCGATCGCATCAACAGAAGCTCAATCAACAATATTCAACACTCTTGAAAGACAAAAAAGTGGCGGTGTTGGGGATTGGCGATCGCTACGCTTACATGGCTCCGGAATTGATTGCGCTGCTCAAGCGTCGGGTCAGCAAATATTTGCCCAATCAAATTATTCAGTAATACAGTTTAATTTCGATGCTGTAGGTTGGGTTAGCGATAGCGTAACCCAACACAACCCATTTCGCTCTGGGGTTATTGCTTTAATAAAGAGTAAGGGAGATAGGAGGGGCGATCGGCAAAAAAGTGCTTTAGTGAAAACTTGATGGTAGGCAATGCCCACTCTAAGACTTTAGAAAAAACGTAAAAATGAAAATAATTTTCCAACTGGACGTCTACTGCTCATTAAGATCTCGTAGTGATGTACAGCCGATTCTGCATCGGCTAAACGCAAGTCTGCTTCAATACGACTTGCAAAATTGGTTATGATATGTTCCTGTGATTGTGAAACGACACGTATGACTTTCTTGAGTTTTATACTCAGCATCTTGGCATTCCACTCTAGAAAAGTCAACTTTCTCTCGCTATCATAAATAGTAACTATTATAAACCAAAAAGCCAATAAAAAAAATAGATAAACGAGTGTTGTGTACTCTGTGCTTTGCGAATTCATGAGAGAAGAATCATAGATTGGAAGTACGACGAATAAGAGCACTGTAGCAAAACATAATCCTATAAATGAAAAGGCAAATAGTCCGGATCTTCTTTGCTGGACATCTAACCGATTGCACATGTCTAGTAGCTTCTCGGAATACTCATTGAGCAGCGAGACAATTATCTTTCTGTCTTCTTCACTATAAATTCCTTCACTCGATCGCTCTTTGTCTATCGTCATCAGCTCAATTCTCCTGAACACTCAATGAGATTTCAAATAGCTCCTCTATGGCATTCAAGAAATATCTAAAATTCGCAAACTTCAATCTTTGATCATAACCTTGCGTAGTTGGCACAAGTAGCTCGTTTACTCCAGACAGGAAATTTTCCATGACGAGTGAGGTAGATCGATACTCGTGGATAAAGTTGTAGGCTCCTCGCTTATCTCGAATGTCTTGTATTAATCTTTCGTATTCCCCATCAACGTAGTGTTGACTTACTTCTGCTCTGCTTTTCCACCATAAATCCTGTTTGGTGACCAAGGTAATCATGATCGTTTTCTTTTGATCAGCGATCGACAAGTGCGGCTCTATTTTCTTTAAAACCGCTAACTCTCGATTTCGGTGATCTTCTGTATATTCAATGAGAAATTCCTCTAAGCTCATGCCATTCCGATATAGCCGATGCTCAGTATAGCCAAACTCTCCAAACGAGTGATATCCCCATGAAACCACATGGATAACCAGCTTAATCTTTCCATTTGCTAAAGATCTCAAAAGATCATCCCAGGTATCTTCTCGACGCGATTGACCAGGAGCGACTATTACTGACCCAATTGCATCACTGTCGAGCTTGTATTGTTCGATCGAAATGGACTCTTGATAAGACTGGAATAATCCGCCCAACTCAAATTCACCAGAGAGTAACTTACCGAGCGTTGTCTTCCCCGTCCCACCTGCGCCAAAAATGGCAATTGTCAACTCCCCGTTTTTCAGGCGATTAAAAATCTTTCTAAACGTGGGAAATACGCCCTTTGAAATCTCAATGACACCCACAGCAGTGCCAACTGCCTCAATCGTTTCAACAAACATGGTTGGTTTGTGCGTAGCGATTCCCTCATTCTAATGGGTTGGGCGGCGTTGGTGATGAAAACATCTCGGATGCCCCCCATTCCCTTGGCTGTAACTCATACAGCGGCATCACAGACGGTTGCCCCTCAAGCCCAAACCCGCTTCAGGCTCAACGTAAAACCCAATAAAATCCCTTCCCCAGACAGCGAAATCGGGCTCTCCAACACCTCCACTGCCTCATCCGGACGATAAATCTCCACCTGCTTATTTTTCGGGTCAATCAACCAACCCAGTTGTGTGCCATTGTCGATATATTCCTGCAGCTTAGCTCGGAGTTCTTTGAGCGTATCGGTCTTAGAGCGCAGCTCAACGGCAAAATCTGGACACAACGGGATAAAGCCCTCTTGCTGCTCCGGTGTCAGCGCATCCCAGCGATCTTGACGGACCCAAGACGCATCGGGCGATCGCGTCGCACCATTGGGTAGCTCAAACCCAGTCGAAGAGTCAAATGCTCTACCCAGGGTATCGTTGGCTTCAAACCAATTCCCTAATTGAGTACTAATGCTTTGGTTACGAAAACCAGTTATACCGCCAGTCGGTGGGTTCACAACCAGTTCTCCAGTTGCAGTGCGCTCCAGTCTTAGATCCCGATTCGCCACAGCAAGAGCCACAAACTGCTCCGGCGTCACCTGCAGCGCTAGTTTATCTGGAAGTTGTAGAGAGAGCGGTTGAGGCTGGGGTGGGGCTTGTACCATCATGATTCAGCTCATGCTGCCTGAGCACCTTTCCATTGTATGGAATGCAGACCGCTCCTGGAAGATAAGGAGTGAAAGCGTAAAATATCGCCATGCCCAGGAAGATTCGAGAGTTTTCGTCGGGTGTGTTAGCAGGGGAAATTTTTCATTACACATTGCACAATATTTGCTCCTGTGTAACGCACCACAACCCACAACAAACCTTACTCGAAAACCATCTATTGACATCGTAAACGCAATACCACATCGGTGTGTTATGGCTTTGCCTAACACATCCTACACCGACCACTTTATAAATAATTAACATCAACAATTCCACCATAGTCCGCCGAATAGAAAAACCGATTCGCTTCCAAGCCTTCAGCATATTGCTCTAGCCAAGTACGAAAATTGGGTGCGAGCAGCTCTCTATATGGCTCATCATGACACATCGTAATAATCTGTCCCCTTGCCCCACCTTCAGCAGGATTTAGATCTAAACAGACGTGGTTACCAGAACCATCATAGGTTATTGGTATCTATTTATCGCTCCACCAAATATTTCGTATACCTGAATCTGGCTCACAGCCAAAATCCTCGCCGTTCTCATCATTGAACGTTCCAGACTCTAAAAGCTCTTTCCAAATTGTCCACTCATCTTTGATGCGCTCAAGTGATAAAAACTCCTCATTATCGAGCAATCCCGAACTATGCTCGACTTGACCATTATGGATACGGTATGAAGACTGCACAGCTTCAGGAAGTTGAATATTCAATGCGGTCTCCAATGACTGAATTTGAGATTCAGAAGCACCGGGCTGAAGCGTATCGAGAAAATCCGAGATATTACTCTGGAGCCAATTTTCAATCCTTTGACAGATGTCTTGCGTAAACTCTTCTGCCTCAAATGGTTGCAGGTTTAAGATGGGGATTGCTCATCCAATCAGGGTTTAAGAGATTTTCGTATTTTTATCAAGTCAGGTGTATCGTGACATTAGGAATCAGCGATCGCCCTCCTCCCATTTCTGCTGCTGCTCTGCCAACAAAGCCTTAAGCTCAGCCTCGGCCTGTTCTGGAGGTTTAAAGTTGGCAGGCTCTAGACGACTGAGGATGACCCCTAGTCCTGCGCTGAAAGCTTCTGTATCATTACGATGCTTGGAGATGTAGCGTTTCAGCTCCGTATTTGTCATTTCATTTAAGTTCGGTGTCATTTAATAAACTCCAACAATCCGTTTTGATTAATCACAAGGGCAATATCAACATTATTACCGTCGCCAGCCTGTATATAGAGCATCTTGAAGTTTTCATCATAGCGAAATAACTGAATGGGCTGGTAGCAGTTAGAGAGCAACTGGCAGTAGCTCACTGCATTGAAGAGTTGTTTGTAAGTTGGCAAGCTGAAGCTCCCTGCAATACAAAAAGTCTACATCAATTGCAGAGGATTTGCAACCTCTGACGTTGCACTCTAATAATTCTTCAAACCCAAAAGGGACGCAGCACCTTGCCACGCCCCTCAAACCCCATTAACCTAACGTGAGTTCTGGATAAACCGACATTACTTAAGATACTGAAACTCAGCAGAATCAACAATACTGGCTCCGATATTGCCGGAGTCTGAGGGGGCAATTTCCCCCTCAGCGGGAGGTGTCGGGGGGCGGGTCCCCTGACAACCGGGTTTGACAACGAGATTTCAAGGCTTTGAGGAATACGATAGCTTCGCTTAACCGAAACTCATGTTAACCCAACTCACTTATCTCGAATATTGACCATATTGCTGGATCAACTTCGCTACCAAACCCGTCCAACCCGTCTGGTGACTGGCACCGATGCCCGCCCCATTGTCGCCATGGAAATATTCATGGAACAGGATGTAATCCTGCCAATGGGGATTGGTTTGGAACACCTCCGTACCGCCATAAACCGGCCGTCGTCCCTGCTCATCTTTGAGAAAGATTCGCATCAGGCGCTCCTCAAGATCGAGTGAGACCTCCCAGAGGGTTTTCTCGTTGCCTGAGCCCGCTGGACATTCCACCTTAAAGTCATTGCCAAAATAATGGTGGAACTTCTGGAGTGACTCAATCAGGAGATAATTCACCGGGAACCAGACCGGGCCGCGCCAGTTGGAGTTGCCGCCAAACAGGCCACTGCTCGATTCAGCGGGCTCGTAGTCCACCCGATGTTCCTGGCCATTGTGGTGGAACCGATACGGATTGTCCTGGTGGAAACGGGAGAGGGCACGGATGCCGTAGTCGCCGAGGAACTCACTTTCTGAGAGCATTTTTTCCAGGATGCGCTTGAGCTTGTCCGGGTTGACGAGGGCGAGCATCCGCCGGGAAATATCACAGGTTTCACCCAAACAGGCGATGTTGCGGTTGAGGCTGGGGCGATTCTTCTCAAACCATTCTAGGCGCTCGGTGAAACCGGGGAGTTTGCTCAGCAGATCGCGCTCTAGGGTTTGCACGGCAAAGAGGGGAATGAGGCCCACCATCGATCGCACCTTTAACTTGAGACGTTCACCATGGGGCAGGTGCAGCACATCGTAGAAGAAGCCATCCTCTTCGTCCCAGAGTTCTACCGCATCTTCGCCAATCCGATTCATGGCATCGGCAATATAGACGAAATGCTCAAAGAACTTGGTGGCCATATCTTCATAGACCGAGTTCTCTAGGGCCAGCTCCAGGGCGATCGTCAGCATATTTAGGCAATACATCGCCATCCAACTGGTGCCATCGGACTGCTCAATATAGCCCCCCGTAGGCAGTTCGGAACTGCGATCGAAGACCCCGATATTATCCAAGCCCAGGAAGCCCCCTTCAAAGACATTGTTACCTTCCTCATCCTTGCGGTTGACCCACCAGGTAAAGTTGAGCAGTAGTTTTTGGAAGACTCGTTCGAGGAATTGACGGTCGCCCTTGCCTTTGAGTTTGCGCTCGATCTGATACACTCGCCAGGTGGCCCAGGCATGAACGGGCGGATTAACATCACCAAAGGCCCATTCATAGGCGGGAATCTGACCATTGGGATGCATATACCATTCCCGCGTCATGATATCCAGTTGGTTCTTGGCAAACTCGGGGTCAACCATGGCCAGGGGAATGCAATGGAAGGCCAGATCCCAGGCGGCAAACCAGGGATATTCCCACTTGTCGGGCATGGAAATAACATCAATGCTATCCAAGTGTCGCCATTCGCGGTTGCGCCCCCGCTTGCGACTTTCCGGCGGGGCGGGCAGGCCAGGATCGCCGTCGAGCCAACGGGTGACATCAAAGAAGTACGCCTGCTTGGTCCAGAGCAGCCCGGCAAAGGCCTGTCGCTGCACATTGCGCACATCCTCCCCGCCGCAGAAGGGGGCAATCTGATGATAAAACTCGTCCGCTTCACGGATGCGAGCATCCATCGTGTTGGCGAATTCTGCCCCCAAGGGGTTGCCGAGATTCAGTTGCTGTGTCAAACGGAGCTTGACCACACGGGACTGGCTCGGGCCAATCTCGAGTACATAGTGGGGGGCAACTTTGGTTCCCACTTGCGCCGGGTTCACTGCCCCCATTTGCCCCTGAATCACAGCCTTATGGATGCCGTCTTTGACGTAGGGGGTGGTGTTAGCCGCACCAAAGAGGTCTTGGTAGTTGGTTTCGTTGTCGGTGAACAAGAGGGGCGCATTGCCGTCAAGGCCATTGCCCTCGCAGTAGAAGGCATAGTTACCGAGTTCAGGATGCTGGGCGGTGACAGTGCAAAAGTCGGGCTGTTGACGGGTGGCTTTGAGTTGGGGCGTCTCGACGCCATCACCCCAGGACCAGATATTGCGGAACCAGAGTTGGGGCAGTAGGTGCAAGGTCTTTGTTTCAGGACCACGGTTGACAAGCGTGACTTGGATCAAAATATCTTCCGGTGCGCCTTTGGCGTATTCGACGAAGACATCAAAGTAGCGATCGCCCGCGAACACACCTGCATCTATCAACTCAAACTCAGAAGCCTGACGCCCCCGCTGTTGGTTTTCGGTGATCAATTGCCCATAGGGATATTCCGCCTGAGGATATTTATAGAGCCCCTTGAGATAGGAATGGGTCGGGGTGCTATCGAGGTAGAAATAATATTCCTTGACATCCTCCCCATGGTTGCCTTGGCTGCCCGTCAAGCCAAAGAACCGCTCCTTGAGCACCGGGTCTTGTCCATTCCAGAGCGCCAGGCCAAAGCAGAGGAGTTGCTGGGCATCGCAGATCCCCAAGAGGCCATCTTCCCCCCAGCGGTAAGCCCGTGAATGGGACTGGTGATGGGAAAAATAATCCCAGGCTTCGCCCGTGGCGCTGTAGTCTTCCCGCACCGTGCCCCATTGGCGTTCGCTCAAGTAGGGTCCCCACTTTTTCCAAGGCAGGGGATTTTCGCCACAGGTGGCTTGGAGTCTTTGGTGTTCAGCAGTCATTGGTATTGATCTCCGTTGAGTGTGAGGTTAATAGGGGGGGAAGGTTAAAAGTTAAAGGTTGAAAGTTAAAAGTTAAAGAGTGAAGAGTTAGAACGTTAAAAGTTGAAGATTAAGGGGGCTTTAGGGAGGGCTGCTTTATGCGAAGGAACTCGATTGGCTTCCCTTGATGGAGATGCCTCCTAGGAAGAGATTTCAACGCTCTCAACCTCCTCTTGGGAAAGGCGATCGCGCGTCACGCCGATCGGGGTAGGTCGAGTTTGAATCACCTTTGCACCCATCTCCTCAACATCCCCTTTAACCTTGAACTTTTAACTTTTAACCCTTCACCTATCGCCCCACCGCTTTCTCCGCCGCCAGCCGATAGGTGCGCAGTACCTCCGCCACGGTCCAGGCTTGGGCAAAAGCCCCGCGTGGGGTGTGGGGGGCATCGCCATCGAAGATTTCGCTGAGTGTGCCCACACAGCCCGTCTGAAGATGCTCACCCAGGGGAGTGAGGAAGCCGAGGGCGGCTTGGGGATCGTGGTGGACGTTGAGATGGGCTTGGATGAAGGGTCCGATCAGCCAGCCCCAGACGGGACCTTGGTGATAGCTGCTGTCTCGCTGCCAGGGATCGCCGCCGTATTGCCCCTGATATTTGAGTTGGCCGGGGGCGAGCGATCGCAACCCGTAAGGTGTTAGCAAGTGTTCCTGCACGATCTTGACGACGGCTTGTTGTTGCTCAGGGGTCAGCAGGTCAGCCTTCGCCAGCAGGGGTAAACCGACGGCGAAGATTTGATTCGGCCGCAGCGCGGCATCATGCCCTTGGGGCCCATCGATCACGTCGTAGCAATAGCCCAATTCTGCATTCCAGAAGGTTTGGAAGCTGGCTTTCGCCTTCTGGGCCAGCGACTGATAAGGATCGACGGAACGGCGTAGGGTTTTGGCAAACTCCACCATGACGAGCAGCGCATTGTACCAAAGGGCGTTGATTTCTACTGGCTTACCCGTCCGTGGTGTAACAACCCAATCGTCAATTTTGGCATCCATCCAGGTGAGCTGTACGCCCGTTTCTCCGGCGTAGATCAGGCCATCTTCGGCTAGATGGATGTTGTAGCGCGTTCCCCGTTGATGCCAATCGATCACGCTCGCCAACACCGGGAACAGCTCAATGACAAAGTCCTGATCTTTGGTGGCAGCCCAATAGGCCCGCACCGCCTCAAAGTACCAGAGGATTGCATCTACGGTGTTGTATTCGGGTGAGGCCCCGGCTTCAGGAAAGAGATTGGGCAGCATGCCCTGGTCGAGATACTTGGCAAAGGTCTGGAGGATCGGCTTGGCAATATCGGGGCGGCCGGTGGTAATGGCGAGACCCGGCAGCGCGATCATCGTATCTCGACCCCAGTCGCCAAACCAGGGATAACCGGCAATCACGGTTTTACCCGCTTGACCCTCACCCGACGGGCCGGCAATCGTGCGATCGACCACAAACTGATCAGCCACGAGCACCAACTGTTCCACCCAGTCCGGGATCTCCAGAGGCTGGGGCGCAGGTGTCGGTTCAGGCTGGGGCTCAGGCTGGGGCGGAGCCGGGGGGGGAGTGGAAGCTACGGGTTTAGGCTGGGGTTCTGGGCGACCGAGGCCGAATAGTGAGCACAACCATTTAAAGAAGGAGGGGTCTGGGGGCGTTGCTCGGGGTGCGGGCGGTGTAACAGTCGGGGTTGGGGCGACGGGTCGGGGTTGGGGCTGGCGGATCGGGGGCGGCTCGGGCGGTTGAATCGCCGTCTGCCAGGCGTTGGTTAAGGTCTGCTCGTGGGCCTGGTGCCGTTGCCATGCCGCAAAGCCGTCCAGATCTGGGGTCTGGGTCGTACTGGCAATCAGCGTAAAGGATTCACCCACCCCTAAACAGCTCTCAATGGTGGCGACATGGAGATGATCATCGTAGGGATGAATCCCGCGATAGGCTTCAACCGCCAGGTTATAGCCCTGATACCAGGTGTGATGGGGAGTAAGGGTGGCGTTGGGCGCAAAAAGATAGAGCGGCGTTGCCCCGTCAAAGGCGAGCATTTTGAGGCTCTGGGGTTGTGGCTCAACCTGCATCTGCCAGCCCTCGCCCTGGGTATTGCCATGATGATTGCGGTAGTTGACTAGGGCCTTGAGGGTTAACGCTAAGGGTTGCGCCGCTTCAACGACGGTATAGCGAACGTAGGTCGTGTTTGCGCCCTGCTCTAGCCAAACCCGTTTCTCAATCCGAGCGCTACCACAGGCAAACGTCCAAACCGGAACCGTCCCTTCCAGGCAAAATTGCTCAATGCGTTCATGACCCCCCCCGGTGATTGCGCCATCGGCCCAGCGATCGCTACTGAGCCCATAGGTCTGGTTATCATACTCAACCTGTTCATCCAATTTAGTGAGCAGGAGCGTGCGCTCTAGGGGCGGCTTGAGGGCGGCCACCAGCAAACCGTGGTAATGGCGGGTTAGGATGCCGGCGATCGTGCCGCAGGCATAGCCACCAATGCCGTTCGTGACCAACCATTCGCGCGGCTCACTATGGGACAGGTCACTGCAAGTGTAGTTCTCAAATCGTACGGTCATAAGCCTTGGGTTGGGGTCGCTGCCAATAAGTACATCAAGGAGGCATTCATTAGGGTTCAATGATCCGAATTGCATGACCATCCGGATCACGCACCAGGAAGCCCTGACGAAATCCTAAGTCATTATTCGGCAATTCAATGACCCCTGAAGAGATGAACGATACACCTGCGGCTTGAAGCCTAGCTGCGACTGCCGCCGCATCGTTGACCACCAGGGTGATATCCCAATGCCAGCGGTCATTGGCTTGGGAGTCGGATGGATAGGGACGCCCTGGGCCCGGTTCGAGGTATTCCAAAAACTCCACCGCCATGCCCTTGCCAACCGTGAGGCCACTAATATGCAACCGTGCCCCCTGGACGTTATTTAAATGTTCTTGCTCGGTGCCAAAATTGAAGCTTTCTCCCGCCACTTCAAAGCCGAGGAGATCTCGATAAAATTCCAGACTGGCTTCGGTATTCGAGATGCCGATCGCCGTATGGTCAATCCCTAAAAAGAGTTCCCCGTCGTGTTCCTGCCAGCGCGGATCACCTTTGTCTTCGGGAAAAAAGATCACCTCTAGATTGTGTCCATCGGGATCTTGGAAGTAAAAGGCTTTGATCCCAGCAGCGGCGGGAATGGATTCGGGTAGGGTTTGGGGCCCAGTAGACACATGCTGGACATCAAACTCACGCAATCGAGCATAGGCGGCGTCCATATCACTGACGACGATCGCAATATGTTGAAACCAGAGATCATTGCTACGCGAGTCAATCGGGATCGGTCGCCCACCGGGGGGCGCAAGATATTCGGTTAACTCAATCACCTCATCTCCTAATTGCATCTGTACCACCCGCATGCGCACGCCAAACACCCCCTGAAGCGCTTCCATTTCTGCGCCCAAAACCTCCACATCGGAAATTTTTTCAAAGGTGAGTACTTCGGAATAGAAGCGGATCGCTTCGTCTAGATCAGAGACGGTGATGCCAATGACCGGGACATCTTGAACCCGGACATTGGCGTCAACCGCCAAGTTTTGGGCAAGGGCAGCGGGTGTTGTCGGGAATCGGCCGGATTGCCAATGCAATAGGGCAGTGGTCTCTAGGGCCGGAAGCGCAACTGTGAGGCTAACGGCGAGAGCGGCGAAGGTGAGGTGTTTTTTGCGGATCATGAGCAGAGTTGGAGGGGTATGGATTTAATCGGATACGCCGAAATGGACAAATACAGAGCAGTCTTGAGCGAGGAACAAAAGGTCGTCAGAGACGATGTCACCGAAGGGTCGAGCATCATAAAAGTGAATGGTGTAACAGGTTTCAAAGTCACCGAGCTTATCAAACTCTTCGAGTAATTCCTCGGTTAGGATCTCTTTTTCAAAATCCTTGCTTAATGAGAGTTTATTTTCTTTGTTGTGTTTTTTGGAGATAAGCTCATCCATCTGTATATCAAAATAAGATTGAAACTCAAATAACCATCGAATCAAGCATCGTGCTAAAACAGCTTTCCATTCATCCTCTTCCTTGATCAGGGATATACCTCCCTCACCTCCCCAATAGAAATGCAAGTCAACCAAATGGTCGATCGCGTCTTGCAGATCCAAAAAAGGTGGATATAAATCAATTTCATAGGAATACCACCGATAGTACTCATGAGATCTATGATTGATCCACTCAAAGGCTCTAAAAAATCCCTTAAGGTAATTTAGCACCCTCTCTTTCATTCAATAACTCCTAACACCAATTCTGTAGGTTGAGTCAATGCAGGAAATCTCAGGATGAATTGGTCTGTGTTGGGTTACGCTGTCGCTAACCCAACCGACTACCATGACACACCTTAAATGGTGGGTTAGATCAATAAAGGGTAAATCCTTCAAAGCATTGGCGGTGTTGGGTTTCGCTGGGCTCAACCCAACCTACAGCAATACACCTAGTTGTGCCACGGCACTACAACTCAAGACTGACACTTTATTTACAGCACCTCCTGTTTAATATGATCAGCAACTCGAAGCGTCTGAGCAATGATCGTCAAGGTGGGATTGACCGCTCCGGCCGAAACAAAGAAGCTGCCATCGGTCACAAAAACATTGTCCAATTCATGGGGACGACAATAGGCATCCAGAACGGATTGGCTGGCGTCCGTGCCCATTTTCATGGTGCCCATGGTGTGACCCAGAGGAATGCCCACAAATCCCCCAAGATAAAAATCAACCTTATGGGTGCCAGGGTGACATTTAATACAATCCAGGAAGCCCGTTAACCGCTGTTTGAGCTGGTTGGCTGGCTCTAGATTATTAGCAGTATAGTCAAACACAACCTGACCTTCATTGTTATAGGAAATGCCGTTTTCAAGGCGGGGTAAATCTTCGCTTTGTAGCCAGAAGTCGAGAGAATGGGTTGCCATTTCGGCATGGGTCATGCCGCGAATGGGTTCTGGAGACTCTAGCTTCATCATGTCTTCATTGAGCTTACCTAGCATCTGGATCAGACCCATCGGGTACTTGAATTTCTCATCTCCCCAGTAATAATCCGCTAGCGCCAAGGTCTTTTCAAAGGTGGCATCATTGGGGGTTTTGCTAATCGCAATGAGGGTGGCGTTGTTGTGTCCCATAAAGTTGCGGCCCACCAGGCCGGTGGAATTGGCCAGGCCATTGGGGTGTTTGTCTTGGGGCGATCGCAAAAACAACAACGCCGAACCCAACGCCCCCGCAGCCACGACCACCACATCAGCAGCATATTCAACCGTTTCCCCCGCTGGGGTTTTAACAATTACCTTCTCCACCTTGCGCCCCGAGGCATCGGTTGCCAAACGCTCGACAGGACTATTGATTTTGAGCGTGACATTCTCATGCTGTAGAGCCGGACGCACCCCCACAATATGGGAATCGGCTTTGATTTCATAGGGATCCGGATAACCATCAAATTGGGGCCACAAATCCAAATTACTGCTGGTTCCCGCCTCGCCCTCCTGCTCCATGCGCATGCCCATGGGCAGGGGAAAGGGATGCAGACCCGTTGCCGCTAGATCATCATTCAGTTGTTGGATGCGGGGTTCATGCTGGAGTGGCGGATAAGGGTAGGGTTCGCTCCGTGCGGGATCAGTGGGATCTGCTCCGGTCTGGGCATGGACGTAATACCACTTTTCCCCCAGAGTGTAATAGGGCTCTAGGTCAGCGTAGCTGATGGGCCAAGCCGGAGAAATGCCATCGTAATGTTCAAATTCTTCAAAATCTTTCTCCCGCAGCCGAAACAGCGCCGCGCCATAAAACTTGGTGTTTCCCCCCACATAGTAATGGGGATGAAAGGGCTGGAACGGCTCACCCTTGTGATACCAGGTGTCATTGGCGATATAGCGTTTCTCAACCCAGTTCTTTTGGGGGTCGAAATTGGCTTTTTCGCGGGGAATAAAGTCACCTTTTTCGAGGATTAAAATCCGTTTGCCGGTGGGGGCGAGGGCCCGGGCCATCGTGCCACCGCCTGCGCCGGTGCCGATAATGATGATGTCGTAATGATCTGCCATGGTTTTTCTGGGTGTGGTGGATGTTGAGTTTACGTTTTGATAGATATCTGACGACCCACCTTCCCCTCTGGAGTACTCCTCCCAAGAAGAGATTTGATCAAAATCCCCTCTTGGGAGGGGCGGTCAAGCGTAGCGTCGACCGGGATGGGTTCGGGTGTGTTGGGCCAATCGGCAAGTTTCCTCGTAGCAGGGCTTTGCCCTAGTCCCAGACAAATAACTCAGGCTTCAAACGTGCAACCGATCGCCTCCTCGACCATTTCCGGCCCATTCATACAGGGACATTCGGGGCAAATACAGCGCATTTCGGTGTTGGGGCAGAGCTTGCCGCAGATGTGCCGCGATCGCCGCCCCGAAACCTGGGTGTATACCTCCGCTGCCAATAGCATCGCCAAGGGCGGCACGAAGTAGTAGATCCAAAAATCCGTCCAGACATTGGCCGGTAAGGCGGAGGCAAAGGTGCGAGCGGGGTTGATGCTCATGCCCGAGATCGGCGCGGCCAGCGTCACGTAAATCGCCACTAAAATCCCCGCAAATACCCCCGTAAACTGATGAATCTTGGCATGATTCGACACGACTAATACCAGCATCATCAGCCCAAAGGCCAGCAAGCCCTCCGTTACCAATGCGCCCATGCGTCCCCAAATCCCTGGAACGGTGACAATGTAGTTCACCGGAGCATTCGTAAAGGGATCGCCAAAGAAAAGAGCAGAGAGCAGCACCCCAGCAACGCCGCCGATAAACTGAGCGAGCACATAGAAGAGGGTATCCCAAGCATTAATTTTGCCCAGACGATAGAACGCTAGCGTAACAGCGGGGTTAAAGTGAGCACCGGACTGCTTACCCCAGGGGGAATAGATGATGGCGATCGCACAGATCCCGGCAATCACCCCCATCACCGCGCCACGGAAAAACCCATTGCTGATGAGTTCCGGCACGGGCGAAGTCGGCGCATAGAGCAGGGTGGCAAAACCAGCCACCAAGATCATAAAAATGCCCAGCTCCGCCCCTTCCATCAGGTATTCCGGCCAATGGGATCGCAATGCTTGCCACATGATTGTTAAATCTCTTGGACGTTAACCTTCTTGAGCAAAATTCTCTCGGCCGTATTTCAAGGTTTGGGTCAGCCAGAGCAGCTCTGCCATAAACCGACCCAACCGTCGCTTGTAGGTAGTCTGGGCGTCCTCGGTGAGTTGGCCCGAGGCTTCATCAACCAGGGTCTTGACAGTGCCAAAATTCAGATCCGCGACGATCGTGCCGAGGCCAAAGGCTTTAAGCGTTGGTAGTAGCGCCTCACCCGCCCGGATGCCGCCAAAGGGACCCACCGAGACGGTACAGAGACCCACTGACTTATGCAGATATTCCTTGTAGTTGAGATCCAGCATATGTTTGAGCAGGCCGGGGTAGGTGTGGTTATATTCCGGCACCACAATGATGTAGCCATCGGCTCGCTGCATTGTCTCAGACAGTTCGGGAATTTTGGCAGTGGGACCTGCATCATCCATGGGTAGGGGCAGGGCTCGAATATCAATCAGTTCGGTGTCTACTCCTGACTGGGCCTGGACTTGCTCCAGAATAAACCGGGCAACGGGCTCACTCAGGCGACCCTGGCGTACCGTGCCCAAGATGACGGGAATAAAGAAGTTCTCCATAGCAATTGCTCCTTTACTGCTCCTGATAATTCCAGGTCAACCCCCCATCCACAAAGAAGGTACTCCCCGTGATATAGCCCGCATCGTCCGAGGCGAGGAACTCGACCAAGCTGGCTACATCACCCGGCTGGCCGAGACGACCGAGGGGAATATTTTTGAGCAATGCGCCCAATTTTTCGGGGTCATTGAGGAGTTTGGTATTGATCGGCGTTTCGATCGCCCCCGGTGCGACGTTATTGATGGTGATCTTGTGGGGGGCGAGTTCGACCGAAAGATTGCGGGTGAGCATTTTTAAGCCACCTTTGCTGGCGCAGTAGGCGGCGAAATTCGGGAAGGGCAGATCTTCGTGAACGGAGCTGATATTGACCACCTTGCCGGGGCGCTGGGTCGCCATCCAATGCTGAGTTGCGGCTTGGGTGGCAAAGAACACGCCCTTGAGGTTGACGTTAAGCACGGCGTCAAAGTCTTTCTCGGTCACCTCCCAAAAGGCGGCGTGTTTCTCAATCCCGGCGTTGTTGACCAGCACATCGATTTGCCCAAAGTGTTCGATACTTTCTGTGATCAGGCGCTGCACATTTTCCACGGCACCGAGGTCGGCTTGGATGGCAAAGGCGCGATCGCTCTCGCCGGCTGCGGTATTAATTTCCTCAACGGTGGCTTGGGCACTCTCGGGGTGCGATCGATAGTTGATGATCACCTTTGCGCCCGCTGCGGCCAGACGCATGGCGATCGCTTGACCGATCCCCTGACTGCTGCCTGTGACCACCGCCACTTTGCCTGCGAGTTTCATAAAGCCCCTCTCCTTATTGGTTGCTGTGATGTGGTAAATGTGAATCGATTTTCTCTGCCGTCTAGCCTAACCTGACGGATTAGCGATCGCTATATAGAAAATCTATATTCCTGATGTAAGGTGTCTGTCTGAGAGAGGGCTGAGAGCCCTGTGATTCCGGTCTCAGCCGCCCAGCCAAAATTCCCCGCCACGCTATACACCGGGGCAACTACGGGGGGATTGTGCCTAGGGAATGTTCTAAAAAGGGGGTTTTCGGGTGCCGTGTTGCGGCACCGCTAAAAAGGTGTATTGGGGAATGCTATGGAGCCTGTAAGGTGGGCAAATATTCATAAATCGCTGCCTTACGGTTTAAAAGTCAGTACCTCCACAATCTTGATGTAACGTAATAGGTGTCAACTCACACTGTTATTGCAATGTCCCAACCGTCAGACGAGGATAAACTGATCCATAGCCTCCAAGATCATCGAGATTTAAAATATTGGGTAATGAAGCAGCTCAGAGCCCAAGGCTTGACTTGTCAAGAGACCTATGGAAATGATGCAAATGGAGATATTCAGTTGCTAGATGGAGCGGATGTGACCAATGTTCAGGCATGGGCGCTGAGTCAGCATCAGCTCTTCAACCCGAGAGAGTCGAATGTTCAACTCAAGTCTTCACGAATGTCCCAGAATCCCCATCTTGAGATCAAAACGAGTTATCTCTGTGGAAAGGAGGCAGAATGGATTGTGATGAAGGAAACAATTATCGCAGTGGTGAGTGCAAGCAAGATTTCGCGCCCCAGTCAGAAAAGGCTTATTGAAGCAGGCATTATATTTATTGCCAATGTACCGCGATCGGAGTTTCATTAAATTGATTTTCACTTTGGGATATACAGATAAATGCTAAATTTTAACTTCTACGCAAAATCCAATCAATCTGCCTACTGTATTCAAGTTTCCGAACAATTTTATGAATGGTTGATTCAAGCAGATTTTGGCTTGGTCGGTCGTTCTCGTTCGACCAAAATAATCCTCGATGGTGAAGAGGAAGAGTTGCCTTTGGTGTGGTTGGAAAATCCAACACGAGGAATGCTCATCGCTTATTTTAATGATCTGGTTTTGAGCGAAACGAAGCAGATGCTGCTCGATCTCGATTCAGGCGTTTCACGAGAGAGCTTAGCCCCTCGACAATATCGAATGAAAAAGTTGTTGGAGTTGTTGGGCTGTGTTAAAGATTCGAGTTGGCAATATTTACAGCGGGTTTAATCGGCGATGTTGTCATGTTGTGGTATAGAAAAAAGGTTTTCGGGTGTAGGTTGGGTTGCGCGGAGCAAAACCCAACACAGCCAGTTTTATGGAGTTGCGATCGCCGAATTTTTAGAGTGAGTAAATATTCAAAAATTGCTGCCTTTATTTTTAGTCCGCTAATTTTGCCCACCTTACGGTTATGGGTTAATAATATTACGCGACATGGATAGCCTCTTCGAGAATGGCTTGGCGAATTTGAGGTTTGAGCATTTGTGGATTAACCAGATCGACGTTTCGACCGAGGTTGTCTTCAAGGTAGAATTTGAAGTCCATGTAGCGATCGAACGTGACCTTCCCAGAAAATTCAACCAAAAAGTCAATATCGCTAGTCAGTGTGGCTTCGTTACGAGCAACGGAACCGAACACAGCGAGAGAGAGGATGCCATGGGCTTGGATTTCGTTTTGATGGTGTTTCAGAAAGTCTTTGATATCAGCTAAGTTCATGAGCCTTTGCCCCTTGGGTGTTACGCAGCTTGCAAGGTTTTGGGTTGAGGTAAGTCTCGCCCCTCGTCTTTATAGCTCTCGATCAATAGTTCCAGAACTTCTTTTGCATTTTTTGACGCCTCTTCATAGGTTTCACCGTGGGTGAAATAGCGTTGGATTTCGGTGGCAAATTCAGGCAATTCGACAAGGTAGCAATTATCTTCGTCTGACCAAATGATGTTAACACGATACTTGAGCTGATTCATGATTATTCTTTCTCCTTGAGTTTCTGTAAAGCGGTATTGACCAGTTTTTCGAGATAGGGCTTTGCATCTTGACTATCTTTGCCTGCAAGTGTGATCGGCAACTCTGGCAATGCACTGTGAATCCAGCGCTCATGACTGCCCCGAATTCGTTTACAATCAAAACCTGCCTGACGCAGCATTTTCTTCAGTTCCCTGATTTTCTTCGGCATTTCACCTCCATTTATTCCAATACTTCCAACTCTGAACTCTCTGCATCCCCGCCGTAACGCACCGATCCGAGGTATAGATAATGGGTTTTGGTGCGTTACGCAGGAGCGAAGGTTGAACCGTTTTTTATGATTATTATTCCTGCTAACGCACCCTACATCTAAAAATAGTTTTCAGGGAGTAGGTTGGTTTGAGGCACGAAACCCAATACCGAAAATATTTTGAAAAATCTACCATTTCTTTATCTAAGAAAGGATTTAATATATGTCAGGATATTAGGGTGCATTAGGTGATTCTTTGTATTGGTTTATTATTGTTTTGATTGATGCATTGGATTAACAAGGATCGAATCCTTCATGGCATTGGCGGTGTTGGGTTTCACTCCGTTCAACCCAACCTACTCCAACACTGATCGAGTTCATTGATGAGTCTTTCTTTGAGGGTCATGGTTTTATCTTGGTGAGCAACAATGTAAAAAATGTAGGGTGGGCATTGCCCACAAGATCCAGGATTTCAGGGATTCATGACATCATCATAAGATAATTGACAACAGGAAAGACGCGATCGCTTTTGGGGAATCAATGGGTTTTGGTGGGCAATGCCCACCCTACGA